>JBQCDV010000125.1:0-7662 GCA_051960855.1 Actinomycetales bacterium | reverse complement strand
GTCGACTCGTAGTCGAAGCCGTGCAGCGGCAGCCAGATCCCCTGCAGCCAGATGATGAGCATGAACTGCATCCCGCCGCGCGCGATCGACGCGAGCAGCCCGGCGGCGTTACCCGCCGAGAAGGCCTGAATCCCGAAGAGGCTCATGTGGAACATCGGCTCGGCGGTCTTGGTCTCGATCACGCAGAACGCGACGAGCAGCAGGGCGCCGCCGATGAGGCCGGCGAGCACCCAGGGGTTGGTCCAGCCCATCGTGTGGCCGCCGTAGGGCTGGATGCCGTAGGTGATGGCCGCCAGGATCGCACCGAGACCGACGGCGAAGGTGACGTTGCCCGGGATGTCGAGCTTGCCGGGCCGCCGGACACCGGTGTCGTGCAGGCTCTTGTAGGCCCAGATCGTGCCGAGCACCCCGAAGGGCACGCTGACCCAGAACACCGCGCGCCAGTTGATCTCCGAGAGCAGGCCGCCGGCGACCAGGCCGATGAACGACCCGGCGATCGCGGCCACCTGGTTGATGCCGAGGGCCAGACCGCGCTGGTTGGCGGGGAAGGCGTCGGTGAGGATGGCGGTGGAGTTGGCAAACAGCATGGCCCCGCCGATGCCCTGCCCGACGCGCCAGAGGATCAGCCACATCGCGCCGCCACCACCGCTGAGCGGGTCCAGGGCCAGGGCGATCGAGGCGATGCTGAACACGACGAAGCCGTAGTTGTAGACCTTGACGCGGCCGTACATGTCCCCGAGGCGACCGAGGCTGACGACGAGCACGGCGCTGACCAGCAGGAAGCCCATGAGCATCCACAGCAGGTAGCTGACGTTGCCGGCCCCGAGGGGGTTGAGGCTGATGCCGCGGAAGATCGCGGGCAGGCTGATAATGACGATCGAGGAGTTGATCGTCGCCATCAAGACGCCGAGAGTGGTGTTGGACAGCGCTACCCACTTGTAGTGCGGGTGGTCGGAGCTGAAGGCGGCCATCCGCCGGCGTCGCGCGGCCTCGGCGCCCTGGTCGCCGGTCTCGCCGGGTGCGGCCGGCGCCACGACCGGGTCGGCCTGGCTGGGTGTGCCCATCGCGGTGCCAGCGCCCGGCCGGTCGAACTGGTCGAACGACGAGGCGTCGCGGTCTCTGCGTCGCACAGGAGCGGTCCTCTCAGAGGGACGAAGATCTTTCGCTCCTATTATTGCTTCAGGCTAACTAAGTATTCCAATCGAGAGTTGCGACCCCGACTGCGACCCCGGCTGCTGCCCCTGCTGCGGCCCCCGGCTCCGGCCACACCGGCTGCCGTCACGTGCCACGTGCGCGGCCTCAGGCGAGCTCGGCGACAGCGGACAGCAGCCGCTCCACGTCCGACTCGTCGTTGTAGTGCACGAGCCCGGCGCGCACCGCTCCCCCGCTGTCGCGGATACCGAGGGCGCCCGTGACCTCCCACGCGTAGCTGTGGCCGTGCCAGACGTTGATGCCGCGGTCGTTGAGGTGACTCGCGACCTCGGCCGGGCTGTGGTCGGCCACTCGGAAGTAGGCGGTCGGTGTGCGGTCCCGGGCGTCGCCGTAAACGGTGACTCGCGGTTGGCCTGCAGCACCGGACAGGGAGCGCAGCCCGTCAAGCATCCGGGCGCCGAGGTCGTCCTCGTAGGCCTGCACCGCCGTCATCGACGCGAACAGCCGCTCCCGCCGTGACGGTAGGCCGGCGGCGTCGGGGTCGAGACCGGCGAGGTGCTCGACCGCCGCAGTCACGCCGGCGAGGTCGGCGAAGGGCAGGGTGCCGAGCTCGAAGCGCTCCGGCACCGAGTCCGGCGAGGGGACCAGCTTGTCGGGGTGCAGCGTCTCGAGCAGCGCCGGGTCGGCGATCACGCAGCCGATGTGCGGGCCGCACCACTTGTAGGCCGACGTCGCCCAGAAATCCGCGCCGACCGCGCGCATGTCCACCGGGCCGTGCGGCGTGCCGTGCACGCCATCGACGTAGACCAGTGCGCCGACGCGGTGCGCCCGCTCGGCGATCGCGGCGACGTCGGGCTTGGTCCCGAGGACGTTGCTCGCCGCCGTCACGGCCACCAGACGGGTGCGGTCATCGAGCAGCTCGTCGTACTGCTCGGCGGGCAGCTCGCCACTCGTGACGTCCACCCGCGCCCAGCGCACCTCGACTCCGGCCCGCGCGGCCGCGTGCACCCACGGCCGCACATCGGCGTCGTGGTCCAGCTGAGACAGCACGACGTTGTCCCCTGGCTGCCACGTGTCCGCAAGCGCGCGGGCCACCCGGTACGTCATCGCCGTCATCGACGGCCCGAACATCACGCCCTGCGGCACTCCGCCCACGAGGTCGGCGACTGCCGCCCGGGCCTCGGCGACGATCCCGTCCGCTGTCTCACTTGCGGGGAAGGGACCGTGGACGTTGCCGACACCCCGGCGATACACACCGGCGATCGCCTCGATCACGCTCGTGGGCAGCTGGGTCCCGGCCGCCCCGTCGAGCCACACCCGCCCGTCGGCGAGAGCGGGGATCTGGGCACGCAGGTCGCGGACAGCAGCGGCGTCGTAGGTCACGGGCGGCAACCTAGCCCGCAGCCGGCGACGGCGAGCAAGCCCCGGTGCGGCGTTCGGGAAGGGTGTGGCGTCAGGAAGTGGGCAGCGGCGCCTGCACGTAGCGGCTGGACGGTCCGGCGACGAGGAGGTGCAGCAGATCGACCAGTCGTGCCTCGTGCCCGATGCCCCAGTCGATGCGGTCGCCGTGAGCCTCCGCCTCCGGCTTGTCGTGCTCGAACCACAGCTCGAGCTTGAGCAGGGGGAAGCGTGTCTCGTTGCGCGGGTCGTAGACCTGGCGCAGCCACGCCGACTTCACCTGGACCTCGGTGGGACCGCCCGGAGCTGCACCGGTGGTGGCGTTCCAGAGCGCCGCCGTCTCGGACAGTGCCATCGGCTTGCGGTGAGCGACGGCGTAGGTCGCGTAGAAGTCCGGCACGGCACTCTCGTCGCCGCCGGGCCCGCGGTACGTCCCCGTCAGCTGGGCCGCGAGACGGCCGGCGTCGGGCAGCTCGTTGGCGCCCCACGGGTAGCGAAGTCCCCAGAAGTAGTCGGTCAGGCCCACCCAGTCCACCGCGTCGTCGCCGGGGTAGTAGGGCGCATAGGGGTCGTCGGCGGCGGTGAGGCGGCCGTCGTGGGTCGTGTCCAGAACGGCGAAGTCCGGGGTACCGTCGGCTGCTCGGTGCACGCCCCGGGCGAAGGGGTAGCCGCCGCCATAGGCCGGTGACCACACCATCGCCACCGTCCCGGGCTCCGTATGCACGGCGGCGGCGAGCGCTCGGAAGGCCCAGATGAACTCCGTTGGCTGCTCACCCCAGGGGTACCAGGAGCCGTTCATCTCCTGGGCGAAGCGCAGGTAGACCGGCAGGTCGCCCACCGCCTCGTGCAGCTGGCGGGCGAACGCTGCCGCAGCCGTCGGAGTCACCGCCGTGAGGCCGGAGGTCGGCTCGACCGTGAGGAACAGGGCAGCCCCCGCGGTGCGGAGGACAGCCGCTCGCTGCCGTAGCGAGCCGAGGGCGGTCGCTGACAGCGGGAAGTCGACGAAATCGCCGTAGACCGCGGGCCGCACCTGGGTGCGGGCGATGTAGTCGGCAGGTGTGTCGACGTCCCACGCCAGCTGCACTCCGGCGAGCACGGTCCCGTCGCGAGGGACCGGCGGCAGGCGGTGCTGCTGCGCGGGCTGCTGGGTCTGACCTGTCTGCTCGGCCGCGGCCGGAGTCGGGGAGGCGTGAACCCGAGTCGCCTGAGCCGGGGTCGCCTTGGCTGGCATCGGATCCGGAGACGAGCACGCGACCAGTGCCAGCAGCATCGCTGCAGCTGCGACCGGCGACAGCAGACGACATCCCCGTGACACCTCTTCATTGTCGGCGAGGAGCCGCGCGCTTCGCAGCAGGAGGGGCCGTCGTCGGCGGGCCTGGTGCCGGAACACGTGCAGGTGTACAACCACACCATGGCCGACGAGGACGTGACGCAGCGCCGGGAGCAGCTCGAGCAGCAGCTCGGCGCGTGGACACCGATGACGCTGGCGCAGCGCTACGACGTCACGACCGGACGCACCCCGGACCGGCCGTTCGTCATCACCGACGCCCGCATCTACAGCTACCGCGAGATGCAGGAGTGGTCGCGCGCACTGGCTGCCGGGCTCTACCAGCTGGGCGTCCGCACCGGCGACTGCGTCGGGATGCTGGTCGACAACCGGCCGGAGTTCGTCGCGGTCAAGCTCGCGATCGCGCGGCTCGGCGCCACTGCGGTCCCCATCAACTTCGCCTACCGCGCTCCCGAGCTGGCCACGGTCCTCGCCACGTCCGGTGCCCGCGTGCTCGTCTCGATCGACGAGGCGATCGGCGTCGACCATCTCGCCACGCTGGACGCCATCGCCCCCGGCTGGGAGACCGGAGTGGACGCCACGGCGCTGCCCGCGCTGCGCCACGTCGTGCTCGTCGAGAACAGCAAGCGCCCCGGCGCGATGGACCTCGACGGGCTCGCCGACCTCGGGCGCGGAGCCGACGCGGGCGCCGTTCGGGCCCTAGAAGGCAGCGCCTCCCCCGATGACGCGTGCGACATCGTCTTCACCTCGGGCACGTCCGGGCATCCGCTGGGCGCGGTCCTCACCCATGACATGGTCCTGCGCAGCGCCTACGGCTCGGCCTACCACCGCGCCTTCGCCGACGGGTGGCGCATCGGCTTCTCGCTGCCGATGTACCACGTCTTCGGCTACATCGAGGGGCTGCTGGCGGTGCTGTTCGCGGGGGGCGCCATCGTTCCGCACCCCGTCTTCAACCCGCGCAGCATCCTGCAGTCGATCGAGCGGCACCGGATCTCCGAGGTCCTCTTCGTCCCGACCATGAGCCTCGCCGTCGTCGAGGAGGCCAGCCGGCACGACTACGACACCTCGAGCCTCGAGTCGGTCTTCTCCGCGGCCGCGGCGGCGCCGGTGCGGCTGTGGCAGGAGATCGAGAAGTACCTGCAGCCACGGCAGGTCTTCACCGGCTACGGGCAGACGGAGGTATCGGCCGCCACCGCTCTGACCCTGCCAGGCGACCCGCTCGAGCTGGTGGCCGAGACCGTGGGGCAGTTCAAGCTCGGCGGCCTGGCCGCACTACCCGACATGAACGGCGTCCTTGCCGAGTACCGCACCGTCGACCCCTTCTCCGGCGAGGTGCTGCCGCCCGGGGAGGAGGGCGAGCTGACGGTGCGGGGCCCCATCGTCACGCGCGAGTACTTCCGGGACCCGGAGCGGACGGCCGCGCTGATCGACGAGACAGGTTGGCTGCGGACGGGCGACCTGGGACGGGTCCGACCCGACGGCTACCTTGAGCTAACCGGGCGCAGCAGCGAGCTGTTCAAGGTCGGCGGGGAGCTGGTCGCGCCCAAGCAGGTCGAGCAGGTCCTCACCGCGCATCCCGAGGTGGAGCAGGCCTACGTCGCCGCCATTCCGGACGAACGGCTCGGTGAAGTCGGCTGGGCCTGGGTGGTCCGGTCGCCAGGGGCGACGGTCGGTGAGGACGAACTCGTGCGGTGGTGCCGGGAGCGGGTGGCGGCCTTCAAGGTGCCTCGGCGGATCGTCTTCGTCGAGGCTGCGGAGCTGCCGACCACCACGACCGGCAAGGTGCAGAAGTACCGACTGGTGCGCCAGGCGACAGGGGGCTGACCGGCGGCTCCGGACCCGTCGGAACGGGTCGGAACGGCCCCGGTCGCTCAGGACCCGCCGAAATGGGTCACGAACAGCAGGTCTCAGGCCGGCAGGACTGCGGTTACTGACCCATTTCCCTCGACCAGGCCGGTGGGACGGCCGGAAAGGGTCCGGAGGCCCGGCCCTCAGAGGTACTGGCCCGTGGCCCCGCCCTCAGAGGTACTGGCCCTCAGAGGTACTGGCCGGTGGCGCGGCCCTCAGAGGTACTGGCCGGTGGCGTGACCCTCGTCAGGGACGCCGGGCATCGGCCGGCCGGCTCCGGGCAGGGCCGGACCGCCCGGCAGGGCCCGCCGCCGCATCTCCTCGAACTGCGCTCGGGCCGCCATCTGCTGGGCGAACAGCGCCGTCTGGATGCCGTGGAACAGCCCCTCCAGCCAGCCCACCAGCTGCGCCTGGGCGACCCGCAGCTCGGACTCCGTCGGCACACTGTTGTCGGCAAACGGCAGCGTGATCCGCTGCAGCTCCTCGACGAGCTCCGGGGCGAGGCCCTTCTCCAGCTCCTTGATCGAGGACTCGTGGATCTCCTTGAGCCGGGCTCGGCTGGCCTCGTCGAGGGGAGCCGACTTCACTTCGTCCAGCAGCTGCTTGATCATGCTGCCGATCCGCATGACCTTGGCCGGCTGCTCCACGAGCTCCGTGACCGGCCGTTCCCCATCCTCGCTGTCCCCGTTAAGGGGGCTGACCGCCATCCCGTCGGGACCGACGATCACGACGTGGGAGCGTCCCTCGCCGTCGCCAACGGCGTTCGCGTCGGGGTGCTGGGTGGACTGCTGCAGCGGATCGGTCGGGAAGGTCACGCTCCAAGTCTTCACTAGAGCAGCCGGTACCGAAACGGGAGGCAGGCCGGGCGTGGCAGCCGTCAGTGCGGCGGCCGCCGCTCGCCGGGAAACGTCGGCATCAGCAGCTCCGGCTGGAAGTGCTCCACCTGCAACGTCGTGTGGGAGATGCCGAAGCGCTCGTGCAGCATCTCCCGCATCTCCAGCATCCGGGTGTGGCAGTCGGAGTCGACGTCGACCAGCACGTGCGCCGACAGCGCCGGGAAGCCGCTGGTCACCTCCCACACGTGCAGCTCGTGCACCTGCCGGACGCCGTCGCTGGCCAGCATCGCCTGCTGCACCGCGCCGGGGTCGAGACCGCGTGGGGACGCCTCGAGGAAGACCCGGCCGCTCTCACGCACCAGCCGGTAGCCGGCGAGTGCCATCAGTGCGGCCACGACGAGAGAGGCGACGGCGTCCGCACGCACCCACCCGGTCAGCAGCACCACGAGTCCCGCGACCGCCGTGCCGATGAAGGCGTAGAGGTCGGTGAGGATGTGCTGGAAAGACCCCTCGACGTTGAGGCTGCGACGATCGGCCCGGCTGAGTAGCCAGGCGGCTGCGAGGTTGACGACGATGCCGACAAGAGCCACGGCCAGAACGACGCCGCCCTCGACTGCGGGTGGGTGCACCAACCGGCGGACCGACTCGATCACGAAGACCACGGCCAGCAGGAGCAGGGTCAGGCCGTTGAGCTGGGCGGACAGGATCTCCACCCGTCGCCACCCGTAGGTGTAGGAGCCGGAGGCCGGCCGCTGCGCCAGCCGCATCGCCACCAGCGCGAGCCCGATCGCCGCGGCGTCGGTGAGCATGTGACCGGCGTCGGCGATCAGCGCGAGGGAGCCGGAGACGAGTCCCAGCACCACCTCGGCGGCCATGAAGCCGACGATCAGCAGCAGCGCCAGGGACAGCAGGCGCCGGTCCGCATCGGGGGACGGCCCGTGGGAGTGCTCATGCGCCATGCGTGCGCTCCTACCCGAGCAGCTCGTCTTCGAGCACGACAGCCACGCCGTCCTCGTCGTTCGTCACTGTCACATGGTCCACCGCGGCGAGCACGTCGGGGTGGGCATTCGCCATCGCCCACGGGTGGCCGGCCCAGGCGAGCATCGGCAGGTCGTTCGGCATGTCACCGAAGGCGATCAC
>JBQCDV010000124.1:0-26689 GCA_051960855.1 Actinomycetales bacterium | reverse complement strand
GTTGTTGGCGCCGAGCGCCGAACCGGCGTTGAACCCGAACCAGCCGAACCACAGGAGGCCGGCGCCGAGGAGAACGAACGGCACGTTGTGCGGGCGCATGTTGTCCCGCGGCCAGCCGCGGCGCTTGCCGAGGACGATGGCGACCGCGATGGCAGCCGCACCCGCGTTCGCGTGGACGACCGTTCCGCCGGCGAAGTCCTCAGCACCGCGCTGGAAGAGCCATCCCTTGGGGGAGAAGACCCAGTGCGCGATCGGTGCGTAAACGAGGATGGCCCACAGGGTCACGAAGACCACGAACGGGCCGAACTTCCAGCGGTCCGCCGTCGAGCCGGTGATGAGCGCCGGGGTGATGACGGCGAACATCAGCTGGAACGCGACGAACACCAGCGGCGGGATCGTCGCACCGATGCCGCCCGGCACCTGCTCCGACATGTGGTTCAGACCGGCGAAGTGGAAACCGCCGATGATGGTGTTGCTACCGCCGAAGGCGATGCTGTAGGTGAAGGCAACCCAGAGCACGCTGACGATGCCGATACAGATGAAGTTCTGCATGAGCATGCCGAGCACGTTCTTCGCGCGGACCATGCCGCCGTAGAAGAACGCCAGCCCGGGGGTCATGAGGAGCACGAGAGCGGCGCTGACGAGCAGCCAGGCGGTGTCGCCTGAGTCGAGCTTCGGCATGCCTCGACCTCCCTTCCTGGAATCGCTGGTACCGATCTCTCGCGACGGCGGTGTCGCTGTCGTCGAGAGTCGGGCCTTGGCGTTTCAGGGCATGGCGGTCGGTGTTACCTCCGTGTGACGCTTCCGGAGGCTGTGTAACGTCGGCGTGACGTCAGTCGCCGAGCAGGGCGTGCACGAAGGCGTCAGGGTCGAAGGGGGCGAGATCGTCAGGACCCTCGCCGAGCCCCACCAGTTTGACCGGCACGCCGAGCTCCCGCTGCACCTGCACCACGATGCCGCCCTTGGCGGTGCCGTCGAGCTTGGTCAGCACGATGCCGGTGACATCCACGACCTCGCTGAAGACGCGCGCTTGAACCAGACCGTTCTGGCCCGTGGTGGCGTCCAGCACGAGCAGTACCTCGTCGACGGGCCCCTGGCGCTCCACCACGCGCTTGATCTTGCCGAGCTCGTCCATCAGTCCCGCCTTGTTCTGCAGGCGCCCTGCGGTGTCGATGACGACGACGTCGACCTCGGCCTCCGTGCCCGCGCGCACGGCCTCGAACGCGACACTGGCCGGATCAGCTCCCTCGGCGCCACGAATCGTGGGTACCCCCACGCGTTCCCCCCAGGTCTGCAGCTGGTCGGCAGCGGCGGCGCGGAAGGTATCGGCAGCACCGAGCAGCACGTCCCGGTCCTCGGCGACGAGCACGCGCGCGAGCTTCCCGACCGTCGTCGTCTTGCCGGAGCCATTGACGCCGACGACAAGGACAACGGCCGGCCGGCCCTCGTGCCGCTCGGTGTGCAGGGAGCGGTCCATGGTCGGGTTGACCATCGCGAGCAGCTCGTCGCGCAGGATGGCGCGGGCAGCGTCGGGCTCTCCGACGCCCTCGACGCGGACCTTCGTGCGGAGTCGCTCGACGAGCTCCTGGGCGGGCCCGACGCCGACGTCCGCCGCGATGAGGGTGTCCTCGACCTCCTCCCAGGTCTCGTCGTCGATCCGGTCTCGGCTGAGCAGGGACAGCAGGGCGCGGCCGAGAGCGTTCTGAGACCGGGCCAGCCGAGCCCTCAGCCGGGTGAGTCGTCCGAGCGCGGGCTCGGGGCGTTCCACCCCGGGCGCGGGCGTCTCGAGGTCCTCCGGGAGAGCGACGTCTTCGAGCGACCTGCGGTCGGGAGGGCGGGTCTCTGTCGCGTCGTCACCGACGCCGGGGGCGTAGTCGACACCCGGCCGCGGCGCCCCCTCCCGGGAGATGACGTCGCCCGGCGCCTTCGGCGGCGCGGAGCGGCGTCCCGGTCGGACGAGACCGACCAGCGTGACGGCTGCAACGACAAGGACAGCGAGAGCGATCAGCACGTATTCCATGGCCCTGCCATCCTCCCAGAGGCGCCGAGTGCCTCGCCCCCTCCGCGAGGGCGCTCAGCCGGCGACGCGGCGCCCGGCGCACCGTCAGATGTGCGGCGGCCCCTCAGCGGTCAGGCCCGGCTCGCGCTGCCGTCCGGCTGGCGCGCGTGCTCACGGCGCACCTGCTCGCGCACGTCGACCACGAGAGGCGGCGTTCGCTCCGGGGTGACGCTCCCGGTCCGGCCGGTCGCACCGGCCACGTCCGAGGTGTCGGGCGCTGCCACATCGCGACGTCGCCGCCAGCCCACCGCAAGGTCCTCGACGCGCTCGAAGCGCGAGGCCATGCGGTGGTGACGCTGCGGACTGCTGAGCACACCGTGCGGGGAGATGTGCGAGGGCGGCTCGTAGCGCGGGGACATCCGCTCGACGACGTCGTGCAGGGCCATCGCCCCGGAAGCGAGCAGCACGAGCAGTCCGGCGGCGACGCAGACGGCGAGAACGCTCAGCACGACGGGCATACGCCGCCCCTGCCCCTTACGCACGGTGGGCAAACGCAGCAGAAGGTCACGAAGCGGCAACACCGACGGCAACGCGAGCGGGCAACGCGAGCCGGCAACGTGCGCGGGAGCCAGCAGCGCCGAACTAGACGGGCTCGGCCTCCCGCATCCGCTGGCTGATGACCGTCGTGACGCCGTCCCCGCGCATCGACACCCCGTAGAGCGCGTCGGCGATCTCCATCGTCCGCTTCTGGTGGGTGATGATGATCAGCTGACTGCGTTCGCGCAGCTCCTCCAGGATGCCCAGCAGCCGACCGAGGTTGGTGTCGTCAAGGGCAGCCTCGACCTCGTCCATCACGTAGAAGGGGCTCGGACGTGCCTTGAAGATGGCAACGAGCAGGGCCACCGCGGTCAGTGACCGCTCGCCGCCGGAGAGCAGGGACAGCCGCTTGACCTTCTTGCCGGGCGGCCGCGCCTCGACCTCGATGCCCGTGGTGAGCATGTCATCGGGGTTGGTCAGCAGCAGCCGTCCCTCGCCGCCCGGGAACAGCCGCGAGAAGACGCCCTCGAACTCGCGTGCCGTGTCGGCGTAGGCGGCCGCGAAGACCTCCTGCACGCGCTCGTCGACCTCGCGAACGATCTCCATGAGGTCGCGTCGGGTCGCCTTGAGGTCCTCGAGCTGGGTGGTGAGGAAGGCGTGCCGCTCCTCGAGTGCGGCGAACTCCTCCAGCGCGAGCGGGTTGACCTTCCCGAGCAGCGCCAGCGCGCGCTCGGCCGCGCGCAGCCGCTTCTCCTGCTCCTCGCGGACAAACGGCACGAACGCCGCTGTCGCACGCTCGCCGCCGTCGTCGTCCACCGCGCGCGCCACCGGCTCGCCGGTCGCCGCGTCGAGGACGGGAATCGCCTGGTCGGGGCCGTATTCGGCGATCAGGGTGTCGGGGTCGACGCCGAGCTCCTCGATCGACTTGCCCTCGAGGGCCTCGATCCGCAGCCGCTGCTCAGCCCGGGCCACCTCGTCGCGGTGCACGGAGTCCACAAGCCGCTCGAGCTCGCCGGCCAGGTCCCGCCGCTGCGACCGCACGGCGGCGAGCTCCTCGTCGCGGGCCGTCCGCGCCGCCTCCGCCGCCGCGCGCTCCTCTGCCGCCGCAGTCAGGGACACCTCGAGGCGGGCCAGGACGACGGCACACCCCTCCCGAACGGCGCCAGCGACGGCAGCGGCCCGTGCGAGCTGCTCGCGTCGGGCCACCTCCCGTGCCCGCTGGTCGCGTTCCTGCCGCGCCGCCCGCTCCAGCGACTCAGCCCGCCCGGCGATGGCGCGGACCCGCTCCTCCAGCGTCCGGACCGCGAGGCGTGCCTCGAGCTCGGCGGCGCGGGCGGCAGCGGCGGCCGCGCCCAACCGGTCGCGCTCATCGGTGCTGGGCTCGGCCTCGAGGGGGGCGGACTCGGCGGCCTCCAGCCGGGCTTCCAGCTCGGCGAGGCCGACCCGCTCGCTCTCGAGGGCCTGCTCGGCAGTCGCTCGCGCGCGTTCCAGCCGCTCGCTCTCCGCTGCGGCCGACCGCGCGGCGGCGCCGAGCTGGCTGAGCTGCTCGGCCACCGCGGCCATGCGTGCATCCGACTCGTGCAGCTGCGAGAGCGCAGCGTCGGCGGCGTCGGCCGCCAGGCGGACGGCGTCCTGGGCGCCAGGCAGCGCGAACCGCAGCCGCTCCACACGCGCCGTCGCCTCTCGCTCCCGACCGGCGGCCTCGTCGACGGCGGCCTGCACCTCGACCAGGCTGGGAGCGCTGCCCGAGCCGCCTCGTCCGGTTGCGCGACCCAGCACGTCGCCGTCTGAGGTGACGGCGCGCAGGTCGGGGCGGCGGGTGACGAGGTCGGCGGCCTGCGCGAGGTCCTCGACGACGACGACGTCGGACAGCAGCGCTGACACCGACGCGCGGACCGAGGGTGCGACCAGCAGGCCGTCGCCGGCCCACCGCAGTCCCTCAAGATGCTCGGGGCGCGCCAACGGGACCACCTCGGCGTCGCTGCCGGCTCCCCCGGCACCGCCAGCGGAGCCGTCGCCCAGCGACGCGCCGGACGGGACGTCATCGGCGATCACCACCGTGGCCTGGCCAGCGTCATGCTCACGCAGCCGGGCGAAGGCGGCTACGGCGCTGCGGGGGCCGGCCACCGTGACGGCGTCCGCGGCCAGGCCGAGTGCTGCTGACACGGCCGTCTCGGCGCCGACGGGGACGCGCACCAGCGTCGCGAGGGTCCCGAGCACGCCGGACACCTCGGCGAAGGCGGCGACCAGGTGGCCGGTGCCGTCCTTCCGTGCGAGCCCCAGTTCGAGGGCCTCGCGGCGGGCCCGCGAGGTGGCCGCATCACGCTCGGCGGAGGCCAGCTGCTCCCGCAGGTCGCGCAGCGCCGCCTCGGCCTCCTCCAGCTGCTCGGCGGCCTGCTCGTAGGTCGCGTCGAGCCCCTCCTCGCCTTCGTCGAGACCGGCGACCTGGGTCTCGAGGGCCGCGAACTCCTGGCGCGCTCGGTCCGCGCGCTCCCGCGCCTCGGCGGCGGCGGCGGCGAGCCGGCCCACCTCGTCTGCACCCGCCTCGACGCGGCTGCGGCGCGCCGCGACCTGTCCCGCCAGACGGGCGAGCCCCTCCCGACGGTCGGCCGCGGCACGCAGGGCGGCGGCGACGCGGCGTTCCTCCTCCTGGGCCGCCTGCTCGGCGGCCGACCTCTCCTGCACGGCTTGGGACAGGGCGGCTGCCGCGTGGCCCTGCTCCTCCACGAGGCCGGCGTGATCGGCACGGGCCGCCGCCGCCTGCCGGTCGAGCTCGTCGGGGTCGCGGCCGCTGCGCTGTTCACCTGGAGCGCTCGCGGTGTGACGCAGCCGCTCCTCGGCGAGACTCGCGGTCCCGCGCAGCCGCTCTCGCAGGCTGGAGAGCCGGTACCACGTCTCCTGGGCGCGACTCAGCCGCGGCGCGTCCTCGAGGGCCTGCGCCTCAAGCAGCTGCTCCCGCTCGACGACGTCCGCGAGGGCCCGCTCGACCTGCTCGCGCCGCTCCCGCAGCGCGGTCTCGTCGGCGACTTCGGCTGCCAGGGTCGTGCGCAGCGAGAGCAGGTCGTCGGCGAGCAGCCGCAACCGGGCGTCGCGGAGGTCAGCCTGCACGGCAGCCGCGCGTCGGGCGACCTCTGCCTGCTTGCCGAGGGGCTTGAGCTGGCGGCGCAGCTCGGCAGTGAGGTCGGTGAGGCGGGTGAGGTTGCCCTCCATCGCCTCGAGCTTGCGGAGGGCCTTCTCCTTGCGCTTGCGGTGCTTGAGGACGCCCGCGGCCTCCTCGATGAAGCCGCGACGATCCTCCGGCGTCGCCGACAGGACGCCATCGAGCTGACCCTGGCCGACGATGACGTGCATCTCGCGGCCGATCCCGGAGTCGCTGAGCAGCTCCTGGACGTCCAGCAGCCGCGCGGCGGTGCCATTGATCGAGTACTCCGAGCCGCCGTTGCGGAACATCAGGCGGCTGATCGTCACCTCGGTGTAGTCGATCGGGAGGGCGCCGTCGGTGTTGTCGATGGTGAGGCTCACCTCGGCCCGCCCCAGCGGCGCGCGCCCGGCGGTGCCGGCGAAGATGACGTCCTCCATCTTGCCGCCGCGCAGCGACTTGGCGCCCTGCTCGCCCATCACCCAGGCGAGTGCGTCGATGACGTTGGACTTGCCCGACCCGTTGGGGCCGACAACAGCCGTGATCCCAGGCTCGAAGCGCAGCGTGGTCGCCGAGGCGAAGGACTTGAAGCCCTTGAGGGTCAAGCTCTTGAGGTGCACGCGGAAGCCATCCTGCAGAAGCCGTCGGTCGGTCCGGCCCCTGCGCGGCGGCCGCGTCGAACGCCGTCCAGCCTAGCGAGGCAGCAGGGCGCGTCTGGGCGTGTCGGGCCCTTTTTCAGCCGTCCCTCAGGTGAGGGCAGGCTCGGCGGGTAGCCGCAGCAGGTCGCGGTCGGCCGCCTGCTCGAGGACGGCGGCGAGGGCGTCGTTCTCAGACCTCAGTCGCAGCAGCTCGCTCTCGAGATCGCGGACGCGCTGCTGCAGTCGGCGCACCTCGTCGACGAGACGCAGATCGGTGGCTCCGACATGACCCAGAAGCGCCTTGGCCATCGTGGATCCTCTCCGACAGTCCATTCGGTACCGCTACGACAACTGTGGGCTGCGGAAACAGCCCGGTCCGGCGGCGTGATCGTCAACCGCGGCAGCACCAATGTCCCACTGGGCTTTCCCGCAGGTCAAGCCAGCTACCGTGGCCCTCGCGAGCGCCGCGGCGGGGGCTGGCACACAGGGCACGAGAAGGACGAGCGGTTCGCGAAGGCGGCCCGCCGGATGGGCGTGCCGCACCGCAGACACGGCTGGCCCTCGCGGCCGTAGGCGGCCAGGCCGCGCTCGAAGTAGCCGCTCTGCCCGTTCACGTTCACATACAGGGCGTCGAACGACGTCCCGCCCGCCCGCAGCGCCTCCCGCATGACCTCCGCGGCCGCGTCGAGCACCGACAGGACGGCCGTGCGGGGCAGGGCGGCCGCCCGCCGCAGCCCGCTGAGCCGGGCGCGCCACAGTGCCTCGTCGGCGTAGATGTTGCCGATGCCGGAGACGACCGTCTGGTCGAGCAGCACCCGCTTGATCTCGCTGTTGCGGCGGCGAACCTCCCGCACGAGGCCATCGAGGTCGAGGTCATCCTCGAGGAGGTCCGGGGCGATGTGTGCCACGGGCTCCGGCACGACCCGACCTGGCGAGCCTGGGCGAGCGGGACGACCGGCGACCAGGGCATCGACCGCGAGGCCACCGAAGGTGCGCTGGTCGACGAAGCGCAGTTCGGACACATCCGCCTCGCGCAGACGAAGGCGCACGCGTAGGTGACGCTCGTCAGGAGCGGGTGCGTCGTGGACCAGCAGCTGACCGCTCATGCCGAGGTGGGCCACCAGCGCCTCGTCCTCCCCCGCGTCCAGCGGGATCCAGAGGAACTTGCCGCGGCGTTCGGCGGCACCAAGCCGCCGCCCGCGCAGCCTCTTGGTGAGGTCGGCCGCGCCAGGGACGTGGCGGCGGATCGCGCGCGGATGCAGCACCTCGACGTCGTCGACGAGGGCACCGGTGACCCAGCGTTCGAGGCCGGCACGCACGACCTCGACCTCCGGCAGCTCGGGCACGTCAGCTCCCCCCGCGAACCGCCAGCGCCGTCACGCCTCGGCCGCCAGCTGGTCTTCGTGCTCGTCGCGAAGGGACGTCCACGCCGCCGCGGCCGCCTGCTGCTCGGCCTCCTTCTTGCTGTGACCCATGCCGGAGCCGCGGGCCTCCCCACCGACGACGGCACGCGCGAGGAAGGTCTTGGCGTGGTCCGGGCCGGACTCCTCGACCACGTACTCCGGCACTCCCGCCCCCACCCGCGCGGAGAGCTCCTGCAGGCTCGTCTTCCAGTCGAGCCCGGCGCCGAGGGTGGCGCTCACGGCGATCAGCGGATCCAGCAGCGCATGGACCAGTGCGGTCGCGACAGGTAGCCCGTGGTCGAGGTAGACCGCACCCAGGAGAGCCTCCAGGGTGTCGGCGAGGATGGAGGGCTTGGCGCGCCCACCGGTCGCTTCCTCCCCCTTGCCCAACCGTACGTACGAGCCGAGGTCCAGCACGGTGGCAACCTCGGCGAGAGCTCGCATGTTGACGACGGCCGCGCGCAGCTTGGCCAGCTGACCCTCGGGCAGGTCCGGGTGGCGGCGGAACAGGGTGTCAGTGACCACCAGGCCGAGCACCGAGTCGCCGAGGAACTCGAGGCGCTCGTTGGTCGGCAGGCCCCCGTGCTCATAGGCGTAGGAACGGTGCGTCAGCGCCTGCAGCAGCAGCTCAGGGTCGAGAGGGTGCACCCACGGGCAGCCCTGACCGAGGACCGCCTCAGCCAGCGCCTCCTGCAATGGGTCGAGCGACTCCTGTGAGACAGGGCCGCGAGTCTTCGGCTTCGACGTCACGTCAGTGAGAGTTCCATCAGGCAACGCGAGGAAGCCGGCGGACGAGGTCCGTCGGCTTCCTCGAGCGGTGTGTGCGTCAGCGTCAGGCGCTGATGACCTGGCGACGGTTGTACGTGCCGCAGGTCGGGCAGGCGACGTGCGGCAGCTTCGGCTCGCGGCACTGCGGGCAGGCCACGAGCGTGGGCGCGCTGGCCTTCCACTGGCTGCGGCGGGCGCGGGTGTTGGCGCGCGACATCTTCCGCTTGGGAACGGCCACGGTCAGCTCTCTCTCTGGTCGTCGATCAACTGCTGCAACGCCGCCCACCGAGGGTCGACGTCGTCGTGCTGGTGCTCGGGGTCGTCGTCAAGCCGCGCTCCGCACTCGGAGCACAGCCCTCGGCACTCCTCGCGACAGACCGGCTGGAACGGCAGCGCGAGGACGACGGCGTCCCGGAGGACAGGCTCGAGGTCGATCAGGTCGCCCTCGAGCTCAGGCAGCGGGTCATCCTCGGACTCCCCGCCCCCGGAGCTCCCCCGACCACCCGGCGGCCGAGCGTCGGGGTAGGCGTAGAGCTCCTGCAGGTCCACGGTGAGGTCGACGTTCGCCGGCTCGAGACACCGCACGCACTCGCCACGCGCGACACCGGTGACCGTCCCGGAGAGGAGAACCCCCTCCTGCACGGCCTCGATGCGGGCGTCGAGCTCGAGGGGCTCACCCGGCGGCACCGCGATGACGTCGGTGCCGAGCCCGTCAGGGGCTGGCACCGTCCGCTGCACGCGGCGCATGGTGCCCGGACGCCGACCGAGCTCGCGGGTGTCCAGCACCAGCGGCGAGGCCGGATCCAGGCGACGACCAGATCGCACGGTGCCCATGGTTGCTGCCCCTGCGCTCTCGGTCGTCGTCCTTCACCACGTCCTGCTGATGGCACGCGGGCAGTTGCCCACGGGCCGGGGACCAGACTACCGGAGCGGCGAGGCCTCGGACAAAGTCGTGAACGACGAGGCCTGCGCCGCTGTCGCGTCCTCACTGCCCCGGGCGTCGGCAGCGCCCTCAACCGAGCCCTCAGCTGAGCCCTCAGCTGAGCCCTCAACCCGGCCCTCAACTCGGCCCTCAACCGAGCGCTCAACCGGGCCCTCGACCGGGGCGTCGAGCGGCGACTCGAGCAGGCCGTCGATCGGGCCGACGTCGAGGCGTTCCGCGAGCAGTCCGCGTCCGCGGTGCACGGCTGCGAGCACCCGGGTGAGGGCGACCTCGAAGTGAGCGAGCTTCCCGTCGACGTAGTCGTCGACCTCGCGGCGCATGCCCAGCGCCTGCTCGCGGGCGTCGCGGAGAATGCGGTCGGCCTCACTCTGCGCGCCGCGCACGAGGCCGTCGGTGGCGAGCAGCTGTTGGCGTTCGGCGGCTGCGAGGGTCACGATCCGCGCCGCCTCGGCACGGGCCGCGGCCAGCACGCCCTCCTGGTCCGCGCGCAGCCGAGCCAGCTCCTCCGCCTCGGCCGTGGCTGCCTCGCGTAGCGCGGCCAGAGCGGTGAGCAGCTCCTCGCGGTGCAGGACCACCGACGCTGACATCGGCAGCGTGCGTGCCTCGCGGACCTGCGCCGTGAGCGCGTCGATGCTGGGCAGCAGCCCGGGCGCGGACGCTGCGGCCGCCTCCGTCATCGTGACCTTCCTCGTCGTTGCAGGAGGGGCCCGGCCACCACGTCAGGGACGAGCCCGGACACGTCGCCACCGTTGCTGGCGATGCTGCGCACGAGCGACGACGACACATAGCTCACGCGCGGGTCGCTCGGAAGCAGCAGCGTCTCGACTCCGGCGAGGTGACGGTTCATGGCTGCCATGGGCAGCTCGTACTCGGTGTCGCTGCTGCCTCGCACGCCCTTGACCACCACGCCGGCGCGCTCGCGCCGACAGACGTCGACCAGCAGCCCGTGAGCAGCAACGACAGCGACGTTCGGGAAGGGCCGCGTCACCTCACGCAGCAGCTCGACGCGCTCCTCCTCGGTGAAGACCGGCTGCTTGTCGGGGTTGACAAGCACGGCAACGACCACCCGGTCGAAGAGCACCGAGCAGCGCCGGATGACATCGAGGTGCCCGAGGGTGACGGGATCGAAGGAGCCGGGACAGACGCAGACATGGGGCGAGAGATCGGGCGAGAGGTCGGCTGGGACCGGCACGTCGAAGACGGCCGGCGACGGTGCGTCGTCGCTCACGTGCTCTCCTCCCGGGCGGCGCGACCGTAGCAGAGCACGGTCTCTCCGTAGCGCCTCGTCGCATCCTCCTCGAAGCCGTCGGGCCAGTGCCAGCTGTCCCTCGCCGATCGCTCGACGACGACCCGGGCATCCGGCAGCAGCCAGCCCCGCTCGAGCAGCATGACCAAGTCACGCTGGAGCCGCTCGGCGGGCAGGTCGTAGGGCGGGTCGGCGAAGGCCACGTCCACGGGCGCCGGAGCGGGGCCGTCGAGGGCTCGGGAGACCGGTGCCGACACGACGACCACGTCGCCGGCGGGGGCAGACAGGACAGCGACGTTGGTTCGGATGGCCGTGATGGCACGCCGGTCCTGGTCGACGAGAACGACCGGCGCCCAGCCGCGGGACAGTGCCTCGAGGCCGACGGCACCGGAGCCCGCGTACAGGTCGAGGAAGGCACCCGCCGGGTCCGCGGCAGCCAGCAGGCTGGCGAACAGCGCCTCGCGGGTGCGGTCGGAGGTCGGCCGCGTCACCCGCCCAGTGGGCGTGCGCAGCGACCTGCCGCGGTAGCGGCCCGCAATGATGCGCGTCACGACTTGTCCAGGTAGTCCGCCCGGCCGCGGTCGAGGACGGCCTCGACCGCCCGTCGCAGCGAGGGATGGCCGACGAGGGCAGCGTCCGACGCGACGAGGGCGGTCGCCTCCTCGCGTGCCTCCCGAATGATGTCCTCGTGCTGCAGCACCTGCAGCGCCTGCAGGCTGCTGCGCGTCCCTGACTGGTCGACGCCCAGCACGTCGCCCTCGCGTCGGGTCTGCAGATCGAGCTCGGCCAGAGCGAAGCCGTCATGGGTCTCGGCCACTCGCTCGAGCCGCTGCCGCGCGGGATCGTCGGCAAGCAGCGGCGTGACCAGCAGGGCGACTCCCGGCTCACTGCCGCGGCCGACCCGGCCGCGCAGCTGGTGCAGCTGGCTGATGCCGAACCGGTCGGCGTCGAGGACCACCATGACCGTGGCGTTGGGCACGTTGACCCCGACCTCAATGACGGTCGTGGCCACCAGGACGTCGAGGTCCCCCGCCGCGAAGGCTCGCATCGTCGCGTCCTTGTCCTCCGGCGGCTGTCGCCCGTGCAGCGCCGCCAGGCGCAGTCCGGCCAGCGGCCCCTGGCGCAGCTCCTCGAGGGTCCGAACGACGCTGGCCAGGGCGCGGGTGGGGCGCTCGGCGTCCTCTCCGAGGGTTGCCTCCTCGTCCGCCAGGCGAGGCGCGGCACCACTCTCGGGAACCTCCCCGATCGACGGGCACACCACGAAGGCCTGCCTCCCGCGAGCGACCTCCTCGCGCACCCGCTCCCATGCTCGTTCGAGGTAGTGGGGCCGGTCGGAGGAGGGGACGACGTGGCTGGCGAGGGTTGCGCGGCCGCTCGGCACCTCGCGGACCGTGGAGATCTCGAGGTCGCCGAACACCGTCATCGCAACCGTCCGCGGAATGGGCGTCGCTGTCATGACGAGCACGTGCGGCGGCTGTGCGGACTTCGCGCGCAGCGCGTCGCGCTGCTCGACTCCGAATCTGTGCTGCTCGTCGACGACCACGAGGCCCAGGTCCGCGAAGTCGACGCGGTCCTCCAGCAGCGCGTGGGTCCCGATCACGATGCCCGCTTCGCCGGAGGCGATCTCGAGCAGGGCGCGCCGACGCTGCGCCGCGGTCATCGAACCGGTGAGCAGCGTCGCCGTCGTCGCAACGTCGCTGCCCGCGAAGAGGCCCGCGCCCTCGCCCAGGGGCCCGAGCAGCTCGGTGACGGTGCGATGGTGCTGCTGAGCCAGCACCTCCGTCGGCGCCAGCAGGGCCGCCTGGCCCCCCGCATCGACGACATGCAGCATCGCCCGAAGGGCGACCACTGTCTTGCCCGACCCGACCTCGCCCTGCAGCAGCCGGTTCATCGGCCGGGTGCCGGCGAGCTCTGCGGCGAGCAGGTCGCCGACCTCGCGTTGGCTGCGTGTCAGATCGAAGGGCAGGGCGGCGTCGAAGCGCGAGACCAGACCGTCGGCGACGGCGGGTCGGGCGACAGCGGCGAGCTCCGCGCTCGCTCTGCGCCGTTGCGCCAGCACCGTCTGCAGCACGAACGCCTCATCCCAGGCGAGCCTCTCCCGGGCGGCCTCTGCTTCCTCGACGGTCTCGGGCCGGTGGACGTGGCGCAGAGCGGTGAGGAGGTCCGGCAGTGCGTGCCGCTGGCGAACGTCGGAGGGCAAGGGGTCGGGAAGTTCGTGCAGGGTGTCGAGGACGATCCCCACAGCCTTGTCGATGCGCCAGGAGGGCAGTCCCGCCGTCGCCGGGTAGATCGGGATCAGCGGCCTCACGAACGCCGTCGCTGCGTCCCCGCCGTCCGCGCCGAGCAGCTCGTAGTCGGGGTGGGTGAGCTGCTTCTGTCCGCGGAACTCGCCCACCTTGCCCGCGAACAGTCCGACCGCGCCGGTCGTGAGTTCCCTCGTACGCCAGGGCTGGTTGAAGAAGGTCAGCTCGAGCTGGGAGCGGCCATCCGTGATCATGACCTTCAGGACGTCGATCGGTCGGCGGGCGCCGCCCCGCACGTTTCGCTGCGAGCGGGACACGGAGGTGACCTCCCCCATGACCGTCACGTCCTCGCCGACAGGGATCGAGCCCAGCGGCTGCAGCTGACCGCGGCGCGCGTAGCGCCTCGGCAGGTGCATCAGCAGGTCTCGGACGCGGTGGAGCTCCAGCTTGGCCAGTTGCTGGGCAGTGGGGCGCCCCAGCAGGCGCGCCAACGGCTCGTCCAACGGATCGAGCTCAGGCAGGTCGGCGACGCTCACGTCGCCTCCAGCCTCAGCAGCGCACCAGCAAGGGGCGCGACGACGACCGAGCGCACCTGCACAGCGACATCGACCCGCGAGGCCGCGCGTCGAAGACCGTCGACGACGTCCGGAGGGATCGCGGGCGTCGTCGTGACGGTGAGGACGTCGCCTCGGGCCACGCCTAGGCCGGCCAGAAGCTCCGCGGCGCGGGCCGGCGACAGCTGCCAGGGCTGGTCCAGGCAGGTCAGCTCCACGCGGCGGCCCGCCGTCGCCCAGTCGGGCGTGGCAACCGGAGAGGGCAGGTCAGCCAGCAGCGGCTCCAGCTGGACGTCAACGACCGCGGCAAGGTCCGACAGCGATCGCAGGGCCGCCGGGACGTCGTCGACATGGGCATGGACCCGCAAATCCCGACCCGCGGCCGTCACGACGACGTCGGCGGCTCCCGACCCAGCGGCCGACCCAGCGGCCGACCCAGTTGCGGACCCCGCGGCCGACTCCAGCGCGGCGCCGACAGCCGCCGAGTCTGGCGCTGCGCCCACCGCCGCAGCCCGAAGCAGCACCAGCAGCTCGTAGCGCACGCGCGCCGTCGGCGGCGAGGGAGACCTCACCCCCTGCGACAGTTCCGGCGACTGCGGCAAGGTCTGGTGGTGCTGCCGCAGCAGCGTTACGGCGTCGTCGCATTCGCCGGCAGTCTCGCTCCGCCCGTCGCTGCCACGACCCGGAGCGACGCGGAGTGCCAGAGCCTCCACGAGCGTGACGTAGGCGGCGGCGCCGGCGTCCACGGTCCCCCACCGGCGCGCGGTCGTGGCCAAGGCGGTCTGAGCAGCGCCGACCAGAGTGGTGGCGAACCCCTCCCAGCCGGGTGGCTCTGCGGCCTGGCCCGCCTTGTCGTCCGACGCAACGCCGGCGGCGGCATCGGCGACAGCGTCCGCGACGGTGAGAATCGTGCCCTCGATGGGTTCGGCCACCGCTCGACGGCCAGCCGCCGCCGCCGCCCGGAGGCAGGCTGCGACGTGCGAGGGCCGCAGCGACTCACCGGCGGCCATTGCACGCAGACCAGCGGCAGGGTCGAGGGCGGCCGCGACCATCGACGCGACGATGGTGCCCGAGCTACCTCGCGAGCCACGCAGCACGGCGTTCGAGATGGCAGCAACGGCGCTGTCGCAGCCCTCGTCGCTGCCCCCTCCGCCGACCGCAGTGTCCGGCTGGTGCGTCGCGGCTGCGCGCAGTCCCGCCTCAAGGGTGCGCAGCACGTTGCTGCCGGTGTCGTGGTCGGCCACGGGGAAGACGTTGACGCCATCGATGAGGGCGCGCCGCCGCCGGAGCAAACGCACGGCGAGTGCCAGCCACGCGGTGACCTCGCGGGCACGCGCCGACGACGACGGGGCTGTCATCGAGTCCGCCGTCGGCGTGGTGCTGTCACCGGTTCGCATCAGGGGGCACTGTAGAGGCGGCGACTGACAGGGTCAGGAGGTTGCGACCGCACTGAGGATGGCAGCGACGACAGCGCGAGGTTCGCGAGCACACCATCCGTTCCGGTAGCCTATCCAGGTTGCCTGTCACCTCCGGCGTGCTTCCCCCTGGCTGTCTGACGGCTGCCTGGTGGTGGGCCCGGCGTGGCGCGGTGACACCGACCGTTTCTCGTTCTGATCCTCTGGAGTGTTTCCGTGGCTGCCAACTGCGACGTCTGCGGCAAGGGCCCGGGCTTCGGCATGAATGTCTCGCACTCGCACCGTCGCACCAAGCGCCGCTGGAACCCCAACATCCAGACGGTCCGCACGGTGATCGGCGGCACGCCGAAGCGCGTCAACGCCTGCACGTCCTGCATCAAGGCCGGCAAGGTGGCTGCTCGCTCGTCCGCCGCCCGCTGATCTCTTAGCGGGCTCTTCCCCGGCTCTTTCCGGGCACTTCTTGCGCCTCGGCGCACCCGTCGGGGCTGACCGCACTGCGGTCAGCCCCGTTTGGCGTTCACCGGAAGTGCTGCCAGCCGGCGTCCTCGAAAACGACCGGTCGTCGACCACTCCCGGTCTCGCCTCCCCCGCTCCCACCGTCCCCAGCTGTCACGCGGACCCGAGGCCCCTCCTCGCCGGCGGACACCACCCAGCCGATCGGCCGCCAGTCGCTCGGTAGATCCTGTCCTGCGGGGAAGGTGGCGGCCAGCGCGTGGTCATCGCCTCCGCCGAGTACCCAGCGCAGCGGGTCCAGTCCCATACTCGCCGCGACTTCGGCCATCCGGGGTGGCACCTCGAACGCCTCGACGGCGAGCTCGATGCTCACCCCGCTCGCCTGGGCGATGTGCCCGAGGTCCTGCACGAGACCGTCGCTGACGTCGACCATGGCGCTCGCTCCAGCCTCCGCGGCCGCGACCCCTTGCGCGTAGGGCACCTCGGGTCGTCGATGTGCGTCGAGGAGCGGTCGAGCGGAGCGGAAGCCGCGGGACAGCAACGCGAGACCAGCCGCCGCCCACCCCAACCGGCCGCAGACGGCGACGCGGTCTCCCGGCGCGGCTCCGCTGCGCACCACGGGCCCGCGCCCCTGCAGGTCGCCGAGAGCGGTCACGGCGATCACGAGGGTGTCTCCTGCGCTGACGTCGCCGCCGACCACGGAGACCCCCAGTGGCGCGCACTCCTCCCCCAGCCCCGAGGCAAGGTCTCTCGCCCACGCCACGGGCAGGTCCGGCGGCGCGACCAGGCCCACCACCAGACCGGTCGGGACCGCTCCCATCGCGGCGATATCGGCCAGGTTGGCGGCGGCAGCCCGGTGACCGACGTCTGTGGCCTCTGACCAGGAGCGCCGGAAGTGCCGCCCCTCGACGAGGACGTCGGTCGTGACGACCACGCGACCGTCGGGAGCGGTCAGCACGGCAGCGTCGTCGCCGGGGCCAAGGAGGACGCCACGCCCGTGCCGGAGACCATCAGTGACGGCCGAGATCAGGCCGAACTCGCCGAGCTCGCCCACGCTCCCTTGCGTCTCGGCCCGACCGTCCGTCGCCTTGCCGCCGTGCGAGGCGCCGCCCGGCCGTCCGCCGATTTGTCTGCTGGCCGTTGTCGGCCACTCCGCTGTCACGCGGTCACGGTAGCCTTCGCAACCACCGAGACAGTTTCCGCCGTGACAGAGAGGGGCCGGCTGTGGTCCAGGCGTACATCCTCATCCAGACCGAGGTGGGCAAGGCCGCGGCTGTGGCTTCCGAGATCGCGGGCATCCAGGGCGTGACCCTTGCGGAGGACGTGACCGGCCCCTACGACGTCATCGTGCGAGCAGAGGCCAACACTGTCGACGAGCTCGGCAAACTCGTCGTCGCCAAGGTGCAGGGAGTGGACGGGATCACGCGGACGCTGACCTGCCCCGTCGTCCACCTCTGAGTCACTTCCTGCCCCGCCGTACCCCGGCGGCGTCCCCGTCTCGCCGTCGCGCCCCCGCGCCAGCGGGTCAGTCTGTGGTGCGGGCAGCGGTGCGGGCAGCGGCTGTCGTCCTGGTCGCCTACTCCCTGTCGGGCTGCAGCGACGGCGACGTCACAGTCAGGCCACCCACTCCGACGCCCGTCACCGGCGTCGCGACGTCGGTCGTCGTCGACCGCTGCACCGATCTGACGGACCACCTCCCGGCGACCGTCGTCGGCCAGAAGCGGCGCCAGGCGACGCCGCGGTCGCCACTGACGGCCGCGTGGGGCGATCCACCGGTCACGTTGCGCTGCGGCGTGGCCGCATCGGGCCCGACGACGGAGCAGTGCGTGGCCGTCGACGGAGTCGACTGGCTGATCAACCAGACCGCACACGGCTACCGCTTCCTCAGCTACGGGCGCCGTCCTGCCGTCGAGGTCGTCGTTCCGGATGCCTACCAGCCCGAGGTGAACGCCCTCGTCGACCTGGCTGCCGCGGTCGCACGACTGCCGAAGGTCGCGGCCTGCTCCTGACTGACCAGGGTCACGCCGGTGAGCCGTTGGTCAGCGCAGACCCGTGCCGCGCTCCAAGGCCGTGCGGAGCAGCCGGTCAAGCAGTTGGGGGTAGTCCAGGCCGGAGGCGCGCCACATGGTCGGGAACATCGAGGTCGGGGTGAAACCGGGCATCGTGTTGATCTCGTTGACCAGCACCTGTCCGTCAGGCTGCACGAAGAAGTCGACGCGAGCGAGGCCCTCGCAGGACAGGACGTCGAAGGCCTCACACGCCATCGACCGCACCCGTGCTGCGACGTCGGCAGGCAGGTCGGCCGGCACGACCGTCTGGGCCCCCTCGAGGTACTTCGCCTCGAAGTCGTAGAAGTCGTGGCCGCTGTCCACGAGGATCTCCGCCAGCACGCTTGCCTCGGGCGGTCCACCGGCCTCGCCCTCGAGGACACCGCACTCGATCTCCCGTCCGACCACGGCGGCCTCCACGAGGACGCGAGGATCGTGGCGCTGCGCCTCGGCGATCGCGGGCTCCAGATCCCCGGGGTCGGAGACCTTCGTGATGCCCATGCTCGAACCCGCCCGCGCAGGCTTGACAAAGACCGGCATCCCCAGCGTCGCTACCTCAGCGAGGACCTGCTCGCGCGCGGACCGCCACGCGCGCGGCGACACAGCGACGTACGGGCCGACCGGTAGCCCGGCCGCCCGCAGCAGTGCTTTGGTGTGGCCCTTGTCCATCCCTGCCGCCGACGCGAAGACCCCACTGCCGACGTAAGGGACTCCCGCCATCTCGAGCAGCCCCTGCACCGTCCCGTCCTCGCCGAAGGGGCCGTGCAGCAGCGGCAGCACGACATCGACCTCGCCGAGAGCCTCGGGAAGCTGACCCGGCTCGCTCACCGCGAGCTCGCGCCGAGTGGGGTCGGCGGCCAGCACCACGCCCTTCCCGCTGCCCGAGGTGACCTCAGGCAGGCGCCCGTCGGCGATCGCCAACCGGGCGGGGTCATCGGCGGCGAGGACCCATTGGCCCTGCCGCGAGATTCCGATCGGCACGACGTCGTAGCGGCCGCGGTCGAGGGCGCGCAGGACGCTGCCGGCGGACACCGCGCTGATCGCGTGCTCGCTGCTGCGACCGCCGAAGAGGACGGCGACCCGGATGCGGCGGCTGGCGGCGGCGCTGCCGCTGCTGGGGACGAGGGCGGCGTTGTCGCTCACGCGTTCACCCTAGGGGTCGCCCTCTGCGATGCTGACGCCCGTGCCCGCCCCTGACGACACTCCCAGCCTTCCGAGAGCGCTGTCCCCCGCCACCCTGGCCGTCGTCACCGGGAGACCTCCGCGGGAGCCCGATGCCCCGCTGAACACACCCGTCACGCTCGCCTCCACCTACGTCGCAGGCGGCGACGTCGGGTACGGCAGGTACGGCAACCCGAGCTGGGCGTCGTTCGAGGATGCCCTCGCGGCCCTGGAGGGCGGGGACCAGGCGCTCGCCTTCGCCTCCGGAATGGCCGCGATCAGCGCCGTGCTCGCGCTGGTGCCCGACGGCGGCGTGGTCGTCGCGCCGGAGCACGCCTACTCCGGGAGCCTCGCGCTGCTCGCCGAGCTGGAGGCCGCCGGACGGCTGCAGGTGCGGCGCGTGCCGGTGGCCGCCACCGACGCGGTCCTGGCCGCGCTGGACGGCGCGGCGATGCTCTGGCTGGAGTCACCCACCAATCCCGCCCTCGAGGTCGCCGACGTTCCGGCCTGCCTCGCCGGCGCGCGCCGGGCGGGCGCGCTCTCGGTCGTTGACAACACCTTCGCGACGCCGCTGGTGCAGCAGCCCCTCGTCGCGGGTGCCGACGTGGTCGTGCACTCGGCGACGAAGTACCTCAGCGGTCACAGCGACCTGCTGCTCGGCGCGGTCGTCACAGGAGCCGGCGGCGAGGGCCTCGCGGCACGGCTGCTGTCGCATCGGTCTCTGCATGGCGCGACGCCGTCGGCGTTCGACACCTTCCTGGCTCTGCGCGGGCTGCGCACGCTTGACGTGCGGCTGACGCGAGCCCAGACAAGCGCCCGCGTGCTCGCCGAACGCCTCGACGGGCATCCTGCCGTCACCCGCGTGCGCTACCCCGGTCTGCCTGGGGACCCGGGCCACCAGCGGGCCCGAGAGACGATGCGCGGCTTCGGCGCCATCGTGTCGGTCGAGCTCGGCGGCGACGCGGAGGCGACCGAGCTTTTCGTCAGCTCGACGCGACTGTGGGTGGCTGCCACGAGCCTGGGTGGGGTGGAGTCGACTCTCGAACGCCGTCGCCGGTGGCCGGCGGAGTCACCCGACATCCCCGAGTCCCTGGTGCGCCTCTCAGTCGGGATCGAGGATGTCGAAGACCTGTGGTGGGACCTCGAGGACGCCCTGCGCGTCCTTCTCTGACCGCAGGGTCAGGAGCCGGCGGGAGAGAGACCGTCGTGCTCGCTGCGCGGTGGCCGATCCATCAGGGCCTCGGCCAGCTGAGGCAGCGGCAGGTGGTCACGCACGACCCCGACGACAGCGGCCGTGAGGGGCATGTCAACGCCCAGGCGCCCCGCCAGCTCGAGCACGCTCTCGCTGGTGCGCACGCCCTCAGCGATTTGACGCGACCCTGCCAGGACGTCGGCGACGTCCACCCCGCGGCCCAGTTGCTCGCCGAAACTGCGGTTGCGCGACAGCGGGGACGAGCAGGTGGCGACCAGGTCGCCGACGCCGGCGAGGCCGCTGAACGTGGTGGGGTCAGCCCCGAGGGCGAGCCCCAGCCGCATCGTCTCGGCAAGGCCACGCGTGATGATGGTCGCGCGGGTGTTGTCGCCGAAGCCCATGCCCTCGGCGATGCCGGCGGCGAGCGCGACGACGTTCTTGAGCGCGCCGGCGATCTCGACGCCGACCACGTCCCGGTTGGTGTAGGGCCGGAAGTAGGGCGTGGCGACCGCTGCCTGCACCTCGGCTGCTGTCGCCTCGTCGCTGCACGCCACCACTGCTGCCGACGGCTGACGGTCGGCAATCTCGCGGGCGAGGTTCGGGCCGCTGATGACGACGACCTGGGAGGGGTCACGACCGGTGACCTCGGTGACCACCTCGCTCATCCGCCGCCCAGTGTGCAGCTCGATTCCCTTGAGGAGACTGACAATCGGCACCTCGGGCAGGTGCGGCGCCCACTGAGTGAGGTTGCCGCGCAGGGTCTGGCTCGGGACCGCGAGCACCACGTAGTCCGCGTCCGCGAGCGCCTCGGCAGCATCGGAGGTAGCGGTGATGGAGGGTGGCAGTTGCCGCCCGGGCAGATAGTCAGGGTTGACGCGCCGCTGGGAGATGGCAGCGGCGAGGTCGGGACGCCGCGACCAGAGCCGGACTGCGTGGCCGGCGTCGGCAAGGACCAGCGAGAACGTTGTGCCCCAGCTGCCCGCGCCGAGCACCGTGACCGTGCGCTGACGGCTCGCGCGAACGCGCCTGTCGCCCCGGCCGCTCACTTCTCCGGGTTGCCCGTCTCGGCAACTCCGAGCGCGCGCGGGTCGAAACGCTCCGCAGGCGGCTGCTCGCCGCGGATCTCGGCGAGCATGGCGGTGATGGCGTCGAGGATCCGTCCGGTCGCCTCGCGGACCACCGCGGCGTCGAGTGGACGGTTGCGGAGGTCGTCAAGCTCGACCGGGTCGCCGACCCTCACAACGACCCGATGCTTGGGCCGCACATGGAGACGTTTGCCGTACGGCTCCAGGACGTCCTGGGCCCCCCACTGCGCGACCGGCAGCACCGGGCAGCCAGTCGTGAGTGCCAGGCGAGCGGCGCCGGTCTTGCCAGCCATCGGCCACAGCCGAGGGTCGCGGGTGACGGTGGCTTCCGGGTAGACGACCACCGCATGTCCCTCGTCGAGCGACCGCAGGGCGTCTGCGAAGGCGCCACTGGCCTCAGCGCTGTTGCGCACCACCGGGATCTGGCCGGTCCCATTGAGGACCTGCTTGAGCAGCGGCACCTTCCAGAGGCTGGACTTGGCGAGGAAGCGTACGAGGCGGCCGTGCTCGTGCAGGAACAGCGCGATCATCAGCGGGTCGACGTACGAGATGTGGTTGGGGCACACGATCACCCCACCCGTCGTCGGCAGCCGGTCGGCACCCTGCCACTCGTACTGGGCCATCGCGAACAGCGGTCGGCGCAGCACCGCGATGATGAACCGCCACCACGGGCCGCGGCGCTCGGCCATCGGTCGCACCGGTCGCATGCGCCTCACGCTCCTTCGTCGGTGACCTGCGAGGATGACCCATCATGACGGATCGCGGCGCGCAGGCCGGCAGTGGCGGGCTGGCCGACCCATCCGCAGCGAACCCGCCGCTGGCGCAGGGCGGCTGGAGCGTCGTCGTCCCGGTCAAGGTCATCCGCAGTGCGAAGTCACGCCTTGCCCTGCCTCCCCGGGATCGGGAGCGGCTGGCGTTGGCCTTCGTCACGGACACTCTCAGCGCCCTCGCGTCGTCGCCGGCCGTCAGCTCGCTCATCGTGGTCACGAACGACGCAGCCGTGCGGGACGTCGCGCGTTCCCTGGACGCCGACGTGGTGACGGAGACTGCGCCGCCCGCGGCTGCTGTCGCACGCGATCCCGCTTCTCCCGCGGATCCCTTGACAGGGTCTCCCGCCTCCGCCTTGAACGCCGCCATCCGCAGCGGTCTCGCCCACGTCCGCGAACGCGAACAAGGGGTCGCCGTGGTGCTCGGCGACCTCCCGGCGCTGCGCTCGACCGAGGTGACCGAGCTCCTCACACGGGTGTCGGAGCAGCAGGAGCGCGCCGCGCACGACGGTGAGCACGACGTGCGGCTGGTGGTGCCGGACGCGGACGGCACTGGGTCGACCGCCCTGCTCGCAGCCCGAGCGGGCAGCTTGCCGACACCGGCCTTTGGGCCTGCCTCCGCAGCCGCCCACCGACGAGCCGGCGCTGCCGCTGCGACGTGGGCTCCGATCCGCTGGCGGCAGGACGTCGACACGCTCGCGGATCTGCAAACCGCCTGTCGGCTCGGCGTTGGGCCTGCCACGACTGCCGCCCTCTCCTCTGTCGCCCTGCCAAGCTGGCATGCCGGGACTGTCCTGCGGCGGCAGGAGGCCGGAGGAGTTGTCCTGGATGACGGCCGTCTCGTGCCGTCGGCGCTGCCAGCATCGGCGAGACCTGGACAGCGCGTCTTCGTTGCCGTTGACGAGAACGGGAAAGCCGTCGACGTCTGTCTGCCCTGATCGGACCTGATCCGCTCTGGTCGACCCTGGTGTGATCAGGCCGGATCAGGCCGGATCTGGCCGGATCAGGCAAGGCAAGCACACCGGACGAGCAGAACTGGACAAGCAGAAGGGGCCGGCCCCCTGGGCCGGCCCCTTCGTGTCAGAGCTACGGGATCAACGAGCGGGGCGTCGAGCCGGCGCCTTCTTGGCAGCCGTCTTGCTGGCTGCCTTTGTCGCGGTGGTCTTCGTCGCAGTGGTCTTACTCGGGCTGGTCTTGCTCGGGCTGGTCTTGCTCGGGCTGGTCTTGCTCGCGGCTGCCTTGCTCGGGCTGGTCTTCGTCGCGGTTGCCTTGCTGGCACTGCGCTGAGCGGTTGCCGCCTTCGTGGCTGCCGGCGCGGCGGTCTTCGCGGCTCCTGCGCGAGCCGGGGCGGTCTTGGCTGCCGACTTCGCCGCGGTACTGCTCGTCCGGCTGGCAGCGGCCTTGGTGGTGGCGGCCTTGGTGGTGGCGGCCTTGGTGGGCGCGGCCTTCGCGGGCGCGGCCTTGGTCGCTGTCGAGCGAGCGCTGGTCTTGGCCGGCGCCGCCTTCGTGGCCGTCGCGGCCGTCTTCGCCGGGGCAGCCTTCGAGGTGGAGCGCGTTGCCGCAGCAGACTTTGCGGCCGACCCCGCGCCATTCGCGGCACGGGCTGCCGGTGCCGCCGCCGCCTTTGCAACCTTGGGCAGCTTCCGGGGGTCGGCGACAACCGTCTTCAGGGCAGCACCGGCCCGGAAGCGCGGAACGGCAGTCTTCTTGAGCTTGACCGATGCGCCGGTACGCGGGTTGCGCGCGGTACGAGCCGCCCGCTCGATCCGCTCGAAGGACCCGAACCCGGTGATGCCGACCTTCTCCCCCTTGGCGACGGCGCGGGTGATGGTGTCGACTACGGTCTCGAGCGCGTGCTGGGCCTGGCGCCGGTTGCCGTCGAAGGCCTTCGCGAGCTCCTCGACCAACTGAGCCTTGTTCACTGATTCCCCTTAGAGGACCTGTGTCGAGCCCACGCCCGACGCTTTGTAAGGGGACGGTAGGGGCACGCCAGCCGCTGCACAATCACCGCGACGAGGGAAATTCGTTGTGTCGCAGCAGATCCAGCCCTCGGAGCGAGGCAGGAGTGGCCGAGGTCGGAGGACCGAATCTGCCGCCGAGCTGTCTCGTGTCGGCGTGAGAACCCAGTCTTTCCAACGCTTTCCGAGGGATTCGGGTCTCAGACGGACAGAGTGACGGGCTTCCACTCCGGGCGCTGGGCCTCGTACGCGCTGATCTCGTCAACATGACGGAGGGTCAGCCCCACATCGTCGAGTCCCTCGAGCAGACGCCAGCGGGTGTAGTCGTCGATGTCGAACGCCGCACTCCAGTCTCCGGCGGTGACCGTGCGCTGCTCCAGGTCGACGGTCACCGGCGTCGACGGCTGCGACTCCACGATCTCCCATAGCCGCTCGACGTCTGCCTGACCGACGACCGCAGTCAGCAGTCCCTGCTTCCCGGAGTTGCCGCGGAAGATGTCGGCGAACCGAGGAGAGATGACGACCCGGAAACCGTAGTCACGCAGCGCCCAGACGGCGTGCTCCCGGGACGACCCGGTGCCGAAGTCGGGGCCGGCTACCAGAATCGACGCCCCCTGATACTCGGGGCGGTTGAGCTCGAAATCCGGGTCGTTGCGCCAGGCGGCGAAGAGCGCATCCTCGAAGCCCGTGCGCGTCACCCGCTTGAGGTAGACAGCCGGGATGATCTGGTCGGTGTCGACGTTGGTCCGCCGCAGCGGCAGAGCGGTACCGGTGTGGACGGTGAAGGGCTGCAGGCCACTCATGACGAGAAAACTCCTTGTGTCGCGCGGGTTGTCGGGTCGTCCGCGGTCACGCGGTGGCGAGAACGGGCAGGTCGGCCGGTGCTGCCAGGGTCCCGGCGACGGCGGTGGCGGCCGCAACTGCAGGCGACACCAAGTGGGTCCGGCCGCCCTTGCCCTGGCGGCCTTCAAAGTTGCGGTTGGACGTCGAGGCCGAGCGCTCCCCCGGTGCGAGCTGGTCGGGGTTCATACCCAGGCACATCGAGCACCCCGCCTGACGCCACTCCGCGCCCGCCGCCGTGAAGACCTTGTCCAGGCCTTCGGCCTCCGCCTGCTGGCGCACCCGCATCGATCCCGGCACGACGAGCATGCGCACGCTGTCTGCGACCCGGCGGCCGCGCAACACAGCGGCAGCGGTGCGCAGGTCCTCGATGCGGCCGTTGGTGCACGAGCCGACGAAGACGGTGTCGACGGCCACCTCACGCAGCGGTGTCCCCGCCTCGAGCCCCATGTACTCCAGCGCCCGCTGTGCGGCCGAACGCGCTTGCGGGTCGTCGAAGTCCTCAGGTGAGGGGATGCGTGCCGACAGCGGGGCACCCTGGCCCGGGTTGGTTCCCCAGGTCACGAACGGCGAGAGCTCGCCGGCGTCGATGACGACCTCCCGGTCGAAGACGGCGTCGTCATCGGTGCGAAGGCCCCGCCAGTACTCGACTGCGGCCTCCCAGTCCGCCCCCTGCGGCGCGTGCGGACGGCCCTGCAGGTAGGCGAACGTCGTCTCATCCGGCGCGATCATGCCGGCGCGCGCTCCGGCCTCGATCGACATGTTGCAGATGGTCATGCGCGCCTCCATCGAGAGGCCGCGGATCGCCTCGCCGCGGTACTCGATGACGTGCCCCTGACCGCCCCCGGTGCCGATGCGGGCGATGACGGCGAGCACGAGGTCCTTGGCGCTCACGCCTTCGGGCAGCTGACCCTGGACGGTCACCGCCATCGTCTTGAACGGCGCCAGCGGCAGCGTCTGCGTGGCGAGCACGTGCTCGACCTCGCTGGTGCCGATCCCGAACGCCAGCGCTCCGAAAGCGCCGTGCGTCGAGGTGTGGGAGTCGCCGCAGACGATCGTCAGGCCGGGCTGCGTCAATCCCAGCTGTGGGCCGATGACGTGGACGATGCCCTGCTCGGCGTCTCCCATCGGGTGCAGCCGGATGCCGAACTCCTCGCAGTTGCGTCGCAGCGTCTCCACCTGCGTCCGCGACACCGGGTCTGCGATCGGCTGGTCGATCCCGACGGTGGGGACGTTGTGGTCCTCGGTCGCGATCGTGAGGTCGGGCCGCCGCACCGGGCGCCCTGCCGCACGCAGGCCGTCGAACGCCTGGGGACTGGTCACCTCATGGACAAGGTGCAGGTCGATGTAGAGCAGGTCCGGCTCGCCCTCGGCCGAGCGCACCACGTGCGCGTCCCAGACCTTCTCCGCCAGCGTGCGTCCCATCTCCGGACCCCTCTCCTTGCCATCTCGCCATCCGAGACGGCAGTATCGGAACATGGACAACAGTAGCGGAGTCGGCGTCCTGGACAAGGCCGCCGTCGTCCTTGCGGCTCTGGAGGCGGGGCCGGCAACGCTCGCTCACCTGGTCGGGGCTACGGGGCTCGCCCGGCCGACGGCGCACCGGCTTGCGGTCGCGCTCGAACACCACCGCCTCGTGGCCCGCGACATGCAGGGTCGATTTGTGCTCGGCCCTCGGCTGGCGGAGCTTGCGGCCGCGGCTGGCGAGGACCGGCTGCTGGCGGCAGCCGGGCCGGTCCTGACCGCGCTGCGCGACCACACCGGCGAGAGCGCCCAGCTCTACCGGCGCCAGGGGGACGCCCGCGTGTGCGTCGCCGCTGCCGAGCGCCTGACCGGTTTGCGCGACACCGTGCCCGTTGGCGCCGCCCTCACCATGCTCGCCGGGTCCGCGGCCCAGATCCTGTTGGCGTGGGAGGAGCCGGAGCGCCTGCACCGGGGTCTGCACGGCGCCGTCTTCAGCGCGACGATCCTCTCGCAGGTCCGCAGGCGTGGCTGGGCGCAGAGCGTCGGGGAGCGGGAGCGCGGGGTGTGCTCGGTGTCCGCACCAGTGCGAGGTAACGGCGGCCGCGTGATCGCGGCGGTGTCCGTGTCAGGACCTCTCGAGCGGCTCAGCCGTCAACCGGGTCGCCTGCACGCGGCGGCAGTACTGGGGGCGGCAGCTGCCCTCACCGAGTCGGTGGCGCGGTCAGGCGCCGCCGGACCCCCACACCCCGCAAAACACACGCGCCCCCGGGTCGTGTCGCCCCCCCGTGGCGCCGGGACCCCACCCCGCCCACCGGCCGCGTTCGTCGGCTGGCCCC
>JBQCDV010000123.1:0-4898 GCA_051960855.1 Actinomycetales bacterium | reverse complement strand
AGGCCAACCGCCGCCGCTCCACCACGTCAGGCTCGAACGCCGAAGCGGTGGTCCCGCGGTGGGCCTCTGCCCGTGAGCGAGCCATCTACATCCCGGTCGCGCTGGTCGCCGTGCTTCTCTGCTTCGTCATCTTCCGAGCCGTCGGTGCCGGCTTCCCGGCCCCGTGGTGGTACTACCTCGCCGACTCCTGGATCTTCGTCGGCTCGGTGCTCGCCACCTACGCGATGGCTCGCGGTTGGGTCGACTTCTGGCTCTGCTGGATCGCCGTCGACCTGGTCGGCGTGCCCGAACTGCTGCACTTCCGCTTCTACCCCTCGGCCGTGCTCTACGCGGTCTACGCCGGCTTCGTCATCTGGGGCTTCTTTGTCTGGCGCCGGATCGCTCGTGGCCTGCCGGGGGAGCAGGGCGCTCCCCGTCCCGACGAGGTCCCGGCCTAGGGACGTCAGCTTCCCGTGTGGACGCACCGGTCTACAGGGCGGTCAGGGCGGACGGTTTGTGACCCGGTCGGTGGCTCACAATGGCGCCCATGACGAGCAGTGGCGCCGCAGAGTCCTCGGGCAAGGGCCAGCCTCGCTTCCACGTGCATGGGGCGCGCTCCTTGCGGGTGGGAATCGTCGCGGGGTCCTGGCACGCGGAGCTGGTCGAGGCGCTGCTCGCCGGAGCGAAGCGGTCCCTGGGGGAGTGCCGTGTCGATGACCACACGGTGGTGCGCGTGCCGGGCGCCTTCGACCTGCCGGTGGCCGCGAAGCGACTGGCCGACCTCGGCTACGACGCTGTCATCGCTCTCGCTGTCGTCATCCGCGGGGAGACGCCGCACTTCGACTACATCTGCCAGGGCGCGACGGTCGGGCTGACGCAGGTGTCGGTGGACACGGGCGTGCCCGTCGGCTTCGGCCTGCTGACGTGTGAGAACGAGCAGCAGGCGTGGGATCGGGCCGGGGGCCCGGGAGCGCGCGAGGACAAGGGAGCCGAGGCGGCGCTGTCGGCGGTAGCCACGGCGGTGGCGCTGCGGGAGCTGAAGCATGGGTACGAGACGCCCGGTCGCGACAGCGACGAGTGATGGCTGTCGCGACAGCGACGAGTGAGGCCGGGGCGTGGCCCCTTTAGGCTTGTGCGACGTGAAGAGCTTCGAGGGGCTGTGGGACGAGCTGTCGCGGAAGGCCGTTGAGCGCCCGTCTGGTTCGGGGACGGTCGCGGAGCTCGACGCCGGTGTGCACGCGATCGGCAAGAAGGTCGTCGAGGAGGCTGCCGAGTCCTGGATGGCCGCCGAGCACGAGAGCCCCGAACGTGCGGCGGAGGAGATCAGCCAGCTGCTGTACCACGTGCAGGTGCTGATGCTCGCCCGCGGACTGACCCTGGACGACGTCTACACGCATCTGTGAGCGTCGCCGTTCCCGCGTGATCGTCGCCGAAGCGCCCTTCGCCACCTGACCGCTCGTCCCCATTCCCCGCCTCCCGAGGAGTCCGTCGCCGTGCTGCGAGTCGCCGTCCCCAACAAGGGTTCGCTGTCGGAGGCGGCCGCGTCGATGCTGCGTGAGGCCGGCTACCGCCAGCGCGCTGACGCCCGCGAGCTGGTCCTCGTCGATCCCGACAACGACGTGGAGTTCTTCTTCCTGCGCCCGCGCGACATCGCGGTCTATGTCGGGGAGGGCACTGTCACGGTCGGCATCACCGGCCGCGACCTGCTGCTTGACAGCGGGGCGGCCGCGGAGGAGGTGATGCCGCTCGGCTTCGGTGACTCGACCTTCCGCTTCGCCGCGGCGGTCGGCTCGGTCCGTGACGTGTCCGAGCTGCACGGTCGGCGCATCGCCACCAGCTACCCCGGCCTGGTGGCCAAGCACCTCGCCGACCTTGGGGTCGCCGACGCCCGGGTCGTGCGGCTGGACGGCGCGGTCGAGACGAGCGTGGCTCTCGGGGTAGCCGACGTGATCGCCGACGTCGTCTCGACGGGGACGACGCTGCGTCAGGCCGGCCTCGAAGTCTTCGGTGAGCCGATCCTGCGCTCGGAGGCCGTCCTCATCCGCCGGGCCGGGGGGACCGACACCCCCCAGGTGGAGCAGCTGATCCGCCGACTGCAGGGTGTCATCGTGGCCCGGCGGTACGTCCTCATGGACTACGACGTGCGCGCGGAGCTGGTCGAGGAGGCGATCGCGATCACTCCCGGGCTGGAGTCCCCGACGGTCTCGCCGCTGCACGACCGCGGCTGGGTGGCGGTGCGAGCCATGGTGCTGCGCCCGCAGACCAACCGAGTCATGGACGAGCTCTGGCAGCTCGGCGCCCGGGGCATCCTCGTCACGGAGATCCACGCGTGCCGCCTGTAGGCGGCTCCGCCCGCGACGACGGCGGAGTCCCGAACGGCGCTAGCGGCGCCGCGGGTGGGAGGGCGCGGCCCGGCTCCCCGGTGGTCTTCCGGGGCCACCGCGCTCCGCTGGTCTGCTACCCGGCGGCCGTGGTCTTCGTGGTCGTGCTGGTCGCGATCGCGATCGCGCTGCCCCGCGAGCACTCGCTGGCCTGGGGCATCGCCGACCGGGTAGGGCTGGTCGTCTTCGCCCTCGTCATGGCCTACGGACTGCACCGGGTCGGGAGCGTGCGGGCGGTCGCCGACCCCAGCGGGCTGACCGTGCGCAACGTCCTGCGCACCCGTCGTCTCGAGTGGGCCGAGATCATCGGCCTGCGTTTCAGCATCGACGATCCGTGGGTGCTCCTGGACCTGTCGGACTCGACCACCCTCGCGGTGATGGGAATCCAGGCCAGCGACGGGCCTCGGGCGCGGCGCGACGCGGAGGCACTGGCTGCGCTCGTGGCCCGCTACACGCCGCACTAGTCTTCCGGTGTGACGGATGTCGCGGCGCAGCTGCCCGTTGGGGAGACGGCCGGTGGGGAGGCGGCCGTGCTGCCCTTCGGGACTCCCGAGGAGCTCTCGGACGCCCTCGACACGACGGGCTACCTGCCCGACCCCGGGGTGGCCACGGCCGCGTGGCTGGCGCTGCGGCTGGGCCGCCCGCTCTTCCTCGAAGGCGAGGCCGGGGTCGGCAAGACGGCCCTCGCGCACGCGCTGTCCTCCGTGCTCGGCGTCGAGCTGATCCGGCTGCAGTGCTACGAGGGACTGGACGCCGGTGCCGCCCTCTACGACTGGGATTTCCCCCGCCAGCTGCTGCACCTGCGCGCGGCCGAGGCCGTCGGCGTTCGGGACGTGGGGGAGCTCGAGCACGAGCTCTATGACCGGCGGTTCCTGCTGACGCGGCCGCTGCTGCGGGCCCTCGAAGACAGCGCCCCAGGCCGCCCCGCCGTGCTCCTCATCGACGAGGTCGACCGGGCCGACGACGAGTTCGAGGCGTTCCTGCTGGAGGTGCTCAGCGACTTCACGGTCTCGATCCCCGAGGTCGGCACCATCCGGGCGGCCGCGCCACCGCTGGTCGTCCTGACCAGCAACCGCACCCGCGAGGTCCACGACGCTCTCAAGCGCCGCTGCCTTTACCACTGGGTGGCCCACCCCGACTTCGACCGCGAGGTGGCGATCCTCCAGCGCCGCGTGCCGGAGGCCACCGCGGACCTCCTGCAGCAGGTCGCGGCCGCTGCGGGGCGGGTGCGGGGCCTGGACCTGCTCAAGCCGCCGGGGGTCGCCGAGAGCATCGACTGGGCGACCAGCCTCGTCGCCCTCGGCGCCCGCGAGCTCGACACCGACCTCGCCGCCCGCACGCTCGGGGCCTTCCTCAAGTACCGCGAGGACCTCGACCGGGTCCGCTCGACCGGACTCGGCGAGCTCCTGGCGGCGCTCGGCTGACGACGGGCACACCCGTGGCCCCCACCGCGCCCGCCGTCCTCGCTGCCGCAGCCGCCGGCGGCGACGTTCGCTCCGTGCTCGTGGGCTTCGTCCGGACGCTGCGTGCCTGCGGGGTCCCCGTGCCGCCCGATCGTGTCCCGCGGTTCCTCGAAGCGGCGACCGCCCTCGGCGCCGACGAGCGCACCAACGTCTACTGGGCCGGCCGGTTGACCCTGTGCTCGGCGCCGGACCACCTGCCGCGCTATGACGCCGCCTTCCTGGCGTGGTTCGGCGGCGAGCTCGCCCCGCGCCGGGCCCGGACCTCCTCGATCGAGATGGTCCGTGCCACCGCCTCGCCGGAGCTGGCCCCCTCGGGAGGTGTGGCGGGGGACGAGTCACTGCAGGCTGCGGCCGCCACCGCCAGCGCGATGGAACTGCTGCGGCAGCGTGACATCGCGCGGATGACAGCCGAGGAGCTGGCGGTCGTGCGCCACCACCTCGCCCGGCTGTCGGTGACCCCGCTCGCCCGGCGGACGAGGCGCTACGAGCCGTGGCCGCGGGGGGTGGTGGACCGGCGCCGCACGCTGCGCGCCCTGCTTCGCCAGGGCGGCGAGCCGAGTCGGCTGGAACACCGCCGACCGCAGCAGCGGCCGCGGCGTCTCGTCGTGCTCGTGGACGTGTCGGGGTCGATGCGCAGCTACGCCGACGCCATGCTCCGCTTCGGGCACGCCGCGGCGCGCGCGCGGCCACGCACCGAGGTCTTCACCCTCGGCACGCGCCTGACCCGGGTGACCCGCGAGCTGCGCCAGCGCGACCCCGAGCGCGCACTCGCCGACGCCGGGCGGGCGATCCCCGACTGGTCGGGCGGCACGCGGCTCGGCGAGGTGCTGCGGGCCTTCCTCGACCGCTGGGGCCAGCGCGGCGTCGCCCGCCGCGCGGTGGTCGTCGTGTTCTCCGACGGCTGGGAGCGCGGCGGCACCGAGCTGCTCGGCGAGCAGTCCGCGCGGCTGCGGCGCCTGGCGCACAAGGTGGTCTGGGTGAACCCGCACGCGGGCAAGAGCGGCTACGCGCCGGTGCAGGGGGGAATCGCGGCGGCCCTCCCGCACGTTGACCGGTTGCTGGCGGGCCATTCCCT
>JBQCDV010000122.1:0-12692 GCA_051960855.1 Actinomycetales bacterium | reverse complement strand
CGGAGCTGACGGGTGTCTCAGCATCGGGAAGGCTGACGAAGACGATGTCGCCGAGGGAGTCCTGGGCGTAGTCGGTGATGCCGACGACGAGGTCGTCGCCGTCGCGTCGCACCCACTCGTGCTCGGCCGTGTACCGGAGGTCCTCAGGAACCGCCATGTCGTTGTCTCCCTCTTGAGGCGTGTGCATCTCGGCGTGCAGGTCGTGCGGCTGTGGGGTGGCGCGCGGCTGTGGTGGCGCGCGGCAGTGGTGGCACGGACGGGGCTGGAGCCGGCTAGCTGCTGGTGCTCGACGGTTCCGGAGCCGGGCGAGCGTACTGACGTGTGGGAAGGGCGTGCAACGCGTCGATCCGGACCGTGGGCCGGGTCTGCAGGACGGCGGTGGCGCCCGCCTGCCGGATCGTCTCCACGACACCGCCCGGCAGCTGCAGCGCCTGCTGCAGGTCGTCGGGAGGCCCGATCGCGAGGAGGCGGTACGGCGGCGTCTGCAGCTGGCCGTCGACGAGGATGCCCCCGTCGCCCTCGGTGAACGCCGTGCTGGCCACGACCCGGACGCTGCCGACCTGGATTGCCTCGGCCCCCGCCCCGCGCAGCTCCTCTACGGCATCGAGGATGCGGGCTGCGTCCACCTGGCCCGAGGGGTCGCTGATGGTCACCTCGAGGCCAGGTCCGACCGCGGGCACCTGACCGGTGAGGATCGCGAGGGCCTCGGCGCGCTGCTGGGCGTCGGCGACGGCCGCCGAGCCGTCGCCGTTGGCCTCCAGCTCGGCGCGGGTTCGCTGCAGCTTCGCGACCTCCTGCTGCAGCTGGTCGTTGCGCTGGGACACCTCATCGAGGATGCGCACCAGGTCCTGCTGTCGCAGCCCTGCAAGGTCGGAGTTGCCGCTCGCGCCGAGCTGCACCGCCAGGGCGAAGCCCAGGGCGCCGAGTAGCACGGCGCCGACGAGCTGCCCACGGCTGAGCCGCGGACGGAGCAGCCGACGTAGACGCTGCTCGGGCGTGCGGGGAACAGCCATCGGTCAGGCCTTGAAGATCTGACGCCGGATCGCGGCGGCGTTGCTGAAGATGCGGATACCGAGGACGACGACGACTCCCGTGGACAGCTGCGTCCCGACTCCAAGCTGGTCGCCCAGATACACGATCAGCGCGGCGACCACGACGTTGGCGACGAACGAGACGACGAAGACCTTGTCGTCGAAGATGCCGTCGAGCAGGGCGCGGACGGCTCCGAACACGGCGTCCAGGGCAGCGACCACCGCGATCGGCAGGTAGGGCTGCAGCCACGTTGGCACGGTGGGCTCGAGAAAGAGCCCGGCCACGACGCCGACGACGAGCCCCAGGACGGCGATCATCGGTCGCTCCCCCCGCTTTCGGATTGTCCGGCCACGCTTCCTCCGGCCACGTTGTGTGCGGACACCGTGACTCCGGGCACCTTCGCCCCGGGCGCCACCTGTGCCAGACGCACCGAGGAGAGCACGGCAGCCGGCACGGTCAGGCTGCTGCTGCTGGCAACGTCGTGGGTGATGCCGTAGTCGCGCTCCAGCACGGCCAGGTAACGGCCCGCGGTGCCGTCGCTGACTGCTCCGCGCAGCGGCCCCTTCGGCCCGATCGCCACGACACGGTACGGCGAGCTCAGGGGGTGGAAGTCGACGAGCACCGCCTCCCCTGCCGCGCGGATCGTCGTGAGGTTGCTCAGCCGGTAGCCGTTGATCGAGATGGCCTCCGCGCCCGCAGCCCACAGCCCGTTGACGACGGCCTGCAGGTCCTGGTCGGTGACGCGGCTGGCGTCGCCTGCGTTGGTACGCGGGTTGCCGCTGGCATCGGTCACCGCGTCTGCGGCGTCGGCCACCGTGACGGTGACGCCCGGGCCGACGGCCGCGGTCGCGCCGGCCGCGCTCTCGAGCTGCGAGACGACCTGAGCCAGCTGCTGACCTTGCTGCGAGACCGCGAGCGCTTCACTGCGCTGCTGAGTGACCTGGGCGCGCAGGGAGCGCACCTGCTGCTGCAGCTTCGACCCGAGCGCTTCGCGCTCCTGGACCTGGTCGACCAACCGGGCTCGGTCCTTCTCCGCCGCAGGCAGCTGCTGCCGCGTCTGGACGGCCGCGATGACCAGCACCGCAGCGACCAGCACGACGCCGACCGCGGCCAGCCAGTGTGGACGGCGTTCGGGAAGGGGGTGCTCCGCGTGGCCCGCCCGCTCCGCGCGGCGCTCGGCCGCCTCGGCGTAGCCCGCGTCCAGCGGCGACTGCAGGAGACCGGTGAGCAGCGACATCGAGTTCGCCGTGCCGGTGCTCACGGCCCCATGCTGCCATTCCGGCGACCCTGCACTGGGCAGGGGTCAGGAGGGCGTGTCCGGCGCGCGCGCTCACGCGCTGACGTCGGCCACGACCTCCTGCCACTGGCCGAGGAGCGCGGCGGCTGCCTCGGTGTCGCCGCTTTCGGCCCACAGGTGCGTCACCGGCTCCGAGGGGTCGGGCAGCACGAGCACCCACGACCCGTCGCGCTCGACGACTCGCACCCCGTCGGTCGTGTCGAGCTCCCGGTCGCCGGCCGCCTCGACGACGGTGCGCATGACCATCCCCTTGGCCGCCCAAGGTGTGGGGACGGAGATCTGCTGCAGAGCCGCCTGCGGGATGCGGGCGTCGATGGCCGACAGCGTCAGCCGCGTGCGGGCGACGAGCCCGACGAGCCGCACGAAAGCCGCGATGCCGTCGATGACCGGATGCACCTCGGGGACGATGTAGCCACCGCGGCCGTCGGCCCCGATCAGCGTGCCCGTCTCGGTGCACGCGGCGGCGAGGGCATCGGGAGACGTGCGCGTCCAGGCGATCCGTGCCCCGTGGAACGCCGCGACCTGCTCGGCGACTCGGCTGGTGGTGACCGGCAGGGCGATGCGGCCGTTGTGCCGCTCGGCGGCGACGAGGTCCATCACGACGAGCGCTGCGCGGGAGTCGTCGACAGGCCGGCCCTTCTCGTCGACGAGGCTGATCCGCTCCCCCACCGGGTCGAAGCGGACGCCGAAAGCCGCACCGCTCGAGGCGACCAGATCGCCGAGCCGGGCGAGAGCCGCCCGTCGCTGCTCGCGGGTCTCGGTAGGAGTGGCGTCGTCGAGACCGTTGTTGACGATGTGCACGTCGACCGGCAGCCGGCCGAGCAGGGCCGGCAGCACCAGACCCGCGGTGCCGTTGCCGGTGTCGACGACGATCTTCATGCCGCTGTCGGCGACCCCGTCGAGGTCGACGGCATGCACGACCGCCTTGACGTAGCGCTCCATCATGCGCGGCGGGTAGTCCAGGTCGCCGATCTCGCCGGGGAAGGCCCGCCGGTACTCCTGCCGGCTGTAGATGCGCTCGAGCTTGCGCTGGGCGGCGTGGGACATGTCGGCGCCGCGCTCGTCGATGAACGTGATGTCGACGCTGTCGGACTCGCCCGGGCTGGTCCGGACCAGAACGCCGCCCGCCGTGGACAGGCTGGCGGCAAAGCGACCCACCGGCGCGGGGACCGCCTCGAGGTCGCGGACGTTGATGGCACTGGAGGTCAGTGCGGAGCTGATGGCGCGCTTGAGGGCGCGCGCCGCGCGGCTGCCGTCGCGAGCGGCGACGACCGTCGAGCCCTTGCGCAGCGTCGTCGCCCAAGCGCTGGCCAGGCGCACGACGAGCTCGGGAGTGACTTCGACGTTGACGATCCCGGACACGCCACGCGGGCCGAAGAGGGTGCCGTGCCCCCGGCTCTCGAAGATGACGCTGGTGGAGACGACCGCGCCGGCATCGAGAACCTTGGAGGGGTAGACCTTGACGCCCGGCTGGACGATCACCTCCTCCTCGAGCACGCAGTCGTCGCCGATGACGGCGCCGTCCTCGATCCGGGCGGCACGCATCACGTCGGTGCCGCGGCCGACGACGCAGGCTCGCAGCGACGCTCGGGGACCGACGTAGACGTTGTCGTGGACGACGGCGTGCTGCAGGGAGGCTCCCTCGCGCACGACGACGTTGGACCCGATGACGGTGTGCTCGCCGACCTCGACGCCGGCCTCGACCTTGGCGTAGTCGCCGATGTAGGCCGGTCCCTGCAGCTTGGCGCCATGGTCGATCTCGGCGCCCTCGCCGACCCAGACCCCTGACTGCAGCTCGAAGCCGTCGATGTCGACGTCGACGCGCCTCTCGAGGACGTCTGCCTGAGCTCGCAGGTAGGACTCGTGCGTGCCGACGTCCTCCCAGTACCCCTCGGCGACGTAGCCGTAGATGTCGTGCCCCGCGGCCATCAGCGCGGGGAAGACGTCGCCGGACCAGTCGACGACCTCGCCGGCCGCCACGTGGTCCAGCACCTCCGGCTGCATCACGTAGATGCCGGTGTTGACGGTGTCGGAGAAGACCTGGCCCCAGGTCGGCTTCTCCAGGAAGCGCTGGACCACGCCGTCGTCGTCGACGATGGTGATGCCGAACTCCACCGGGTCCTCGACCCGCTTGAGGCAGACGGTGACGAGTCCCCCCTTGGCCTTGTGGAAGTCGATGAGCGCCGTGAGGTCGATGTCGGTCAGGGCGTCACCGCTGATCACGAGGAACGGCTCGTCGCGCAGGATGTTCTCGGCGTTCTTGACGCTGCCCGCCGTCCCGAGCGGCGTCTGCTCGGTCGCGTAGTGCAGCGTCATCCCGAGGTCGCTGCCGTCACCGAAGTAGTTGCGGATCAGCGAGGCGAGGAACTGCACCGTCACGACCGTCTCGGTGATGCCGTGGCGCCGCAAAAGCCGCAGGACGTGCTCCATGATCGGCCGGTTGACCACCGGCAGCAGCGGCTTGGGCATGCTGGAGGTCATGGGCCGCAGCCGCGTGCCCTCTCCGCCGGCCATGACGACGGCCTTCATCGTGCGTCTCCTGTCTGTGGCGTGCCACCGTGCGCTCGGTCTGGGCGCACCAGCCGCCGGACCTGCTCGAGATAGAGCAGGCCCGCCCACCAGTAGAGAGCCGTTCCCCAGATGGCGAAGGCCCATCCGACGACTCGCGCCACGGTCGGCAGCGCTCCGTCGTGATCCCCGAGCAGCAACAGGGGAAAGGCATACAGCAGGTTGGCGGTCGCTGCCTTGCCGAGGAAGTGCACGGGGAGCGGCCCGTAGCCGTGGCGACGCAGGAGCGGCAGCGTGGTGGCGAGCACGAGGTCGCGGGCGACCAGGCCCGCGGTGAGCCACCACGGAACGATGCCGCGGACCGTGAGCCCGATGAGGGTCGCGATGATGTAGAGCCGGTCGGCGGCCGGATCGAGCAGCGCGCCGACGCGCGACACCTGGTTCCACCGGCGGGCGAGCTTGCCGTCCAGGTAGTCGCTGACGCCGGAGAAGGCGAGCACCAGCCACGCCCAGACGTCGTGGCGCATCAGCACCAGCACGAGGAAGACGGGGACCAGCACGAGACGTGCGAAGCTCAGCGCGTTCGGGATCGTCCACACGCGGTCGGTCACCGTCGTCGCCGAGGGCACGCCCGGCTCGACCGTCGTCACCCGTTCCCCGGTGACGACGACCTTCCCGACCGCATCGGTCCGCTGCTCGACCACGTCACCTCCGGGTCCCCTGCCATTTCGCACCTTACCGGCTGGCTGTCACCGCCTCCTGTCAGACCGTGACCGGGTGCTGCAGCTCGGGTGTGAGCCAGGTCGTGGCCGGCGGCCGCAGCTGGTCGACCAGTGCGAAGGCCGTGGCCGGGACGCCCGACGCGGCCTCGTGGATGGGCAGCGCGATGGCAGGCGCGACCGCTCGCAGGTAGTCGACCGAATCGGCGATGCGGGCCCAAGGCGCGGCCACCGGCAGCGCCAGCACCTCGATGCGTCGTCCCTCCCCCGCGTCTGTCACGACGAGCGCGTCGCCGGGGTGGAGCAGCCGGCCGCCGATGAGGTAGGCGTTGTTGGGGATGCGCGGGATGTCAGCGTGGATCTCGGCGTGCGTCCCACCAAGGACCTCGACCTGGGTGCCGACATCTGCCGTGTCGCCTGGCTCGAGGGCGCGCGCCTGCACACCGGCCTCGGCCAGGACGGACGCCGTTCCGGGATCGACGAGCACCTGGGCGTCGGGGTTGCGATCCAGGACGCGACGCAGCCGCTCGACGTCGACGTGGTCGGCGTGCTGGTGCGTGACAAGCACCGCGGTGAGTCCCTCGACGTCGTCGAAATGCGGTGCAAGCGTGCCCGGGTCGAGCAGTACGCGGGCGTCCCCGTCAGACACGAGCAGGCAGGAGTGACCGAGCTTGGTGATCTGCACACCCTCATTGTCGTCGTCACGAACGGCGTTGGCGATGGCGGGCCACGTGCGACGCGGGCGGCGCGTGTGGCGCAACGAGCGTGACGACCCCTCGCGTGGCGCGCCCAACTGATTGACATGTAGCAAGGGTGGGAACCACGGTTGCATGGTCACTTCGCTCCGCGGCCCCCGGGGCCGCCGCCTCGCCGTGCTCGCGCTGTCTGTCTCCCTTCTCGGCGTATCGGGCTGCTCTGCCAGCGACGGCGGCGGATCCCACCCGTCTGCGACCGCGTCGTCATCGAGCACGGCAGCCACGTCGAACGACGTGAAGGCGGGCACGTCGGCCGCCGACAGCACGTCGGGCAACCTCAGCGATGTCCCGGGCATCGTGCAGCAGGTGGAGCCCCAGGTGGTCACCATCAAGACCAAGGCGGGCCTCGGAAGCGGTGTCGTCTACAAGAGCGACGGCACGATCGTGACGGACGCGCACGTGCTAAAGGACCAGCAGGGCAACGTCTTCAAGACCGTCCAGGTGCTCTTCGCAGACGGGAAGTCAACCTCCGCCACCACGATCGCCACCGACAGCATCACCGACGTCGGCGTCATCAAGGCCGACCGCACCGGCCTGCCGGCCGCGAAGTTCGCGGACTCCCTGCCGACAGTCGGCCAGCTCGCGGTCGTCATCGGCAGCCCGCTCGGGCTCACCGAGACCGTGACCGCGGGCATCATCTCCGCCCTGCACCGTGACATGCCGCCGTCACAGGAGACACCGCAGGGGCTCTTCGACCTGATCCAGACGGACGCGCCGATCAGCCCAGGCAATTCCGGCGGGGCCGTCGTCAACGCGGACGGCGTCGTCGTCGGGCTGTCGGAGGCCTACCTTCCGCCGAGCACCGGCGCCGTGGCCATCGGCTTCGTGTCGCCGGCGACGACCGTGACGAGCATCGCCGACCAGCTGATCAAGACGGGGCAGGCCAAGCACGCCTACCTCGGGCTACGTCCCGCCGACATCTCCCAGCAGGTGGCCCAGCAGTACGGGCTGCCCACGACCCAGGGCGCCCTCGTCGTGCAGGTCTCCTCCGGCAGCCCTGCCGACGCCGCGGGCATCAAGGCCGGCGACGTCATCACCAAGCTCGGCGACATGAAGATCACCAGCGTGACCGATCTGCTTGGCGCGCTGCGGAAGGTGGAGCCCGGGGCGACCGTGCCGATGACGGTGCTGCGCGGCACGAGCACCAAGACACTGCAGGTGACCCTCGGCAACCGGCCACCGGCCACCAACGGCTAAGGCCGCCCGACGAGGCGGTGCGCCTCGCCTTGGACCGCTCGCACGAGAGACGCTAGGGCATGACGTCCGTCGTCCTGCTGAAGCAACGCCACCAGGACCAGTTGTTCCGGCTGCTCGGGAGTACGCACGACGATGTTGGCGGGATGCTGCACCCACGGTGATGTGAAGGTCCAGCCGATGCCTGCCGCCACCAAGGCGTGCTGCCCCGAGAGCGAAGTCGCCTCCGCCACAACGTGCAAATCGAGTTGTCGTCGGGCGAAGCGCTGGCGCATGTCCGACCCATACTGCGGGCTGGCTGACGGAAGAATCCAGGGCTTCTGCGCGGCGACCTCCCAAGGAACCTCTTCGCGGTGAGCCTCGGGGTCGTCCGCGGGCATGGCGAAACGCACGGGCTGAATGTCGACTTCGATTGCCCGGAGGTCGCCACCTCTGACGACGTGCTCGTCATCCGGCTCGTAGCAGAACACAACGTCGAGCTCGCCGGCGCGCAAGGCCCGGACCAGCGAGGGCAGGGAACCCTCGACGAGGTCGATGCGATCGCTGATGGATGCGGCGGCCGCAGCACGGGGAATCAGGTAGGAGGCCAACGAGGACAGCGCACCGATGCGCACGACGGGCTTCGCTCGCGTCTCCATAAAACGTGCTATGCCATCGTCGAGCTGCCGGAGGGCAGGCCCGACCACGTTCGCCAGCTCCCGTCCGGCCAGCGTCAGGGTCACTCCCGACGGTGCTCTCGCAAACAGTTGGCAGCCGAGCTGCCGCTCGAGACGCGCCACCTGTTGGCTGACCGAGGGTTGTGCGATGCGCAGCCGCTCCCCTGCCCGCCCGAAGTGCAGCGTGTCCGCCACGGCGAGGAATATCCGCAGCCTCCGGGTGTCGATCTCCACGCCTCCAGTCTCCACGGCAGGGTCACCTCTGGCTCGAGGAGATAGCTGAGACCTATCGGCGATCGGTCTTTGCCAGTCACGCCACTGGGCTTCGAGGATCGGTGAAGTGCCGGCAAACTGCCTCGTCCGACCGAGCGAGCCGGAGCACCGAATGTGACTGCAAGGAGAGACACGTGAGCGCAGCAGGACCGGAGCCCAGGCGAGTTGTGTACGAGCTGGAGGAGAGGCAGGTACTTGCGGCGGAACGCCGAAGGGTCTACCACGCCTTGGTGGATCCGGCGGAGCAGGTGGCCTGGAACTCGCTCTACCTGGAGGCCTCGGCCACTCCGCCTGGGCCCATCGCCACTGGCAGCCGCCTCACCGGCAGATTCAAAGGCTCGGGTCGAGCCGAGGTGACCTTTATGGATGTCGTCCAGGACCAACGGTTCACCCATCACAGCGTGCTGTCGATTCCTCGCACTCCCGTCCACCTGGGACTTTTCGATCACACCTACTCGGTGAGGGAGGCGCGCGGGGGCACGGAGCTGACCCAGCACGTGCGATTCGAGCCGTCCGGCCTCGGCCGGTGGCTTGCGCCTGTGATCGTGCAGTCCTTCCGTCGGCGCCTTCCGGTCAGCTTCGACGAGTTGCGGCGGTACCTCGAGAGCCACTGAGCAACGAGCGAGGGTCGTAGAACGAGCGAAGCGACGCGATCGCGCCGTTCTCGGTGTCGATCTCGAAGTGCTCCGACTGCCACAGGCCCGCGTCGCCGAAGGGGAGCTTGATGAGGGCGACGACGCCGGTGTAGTCCATGGTGAAGTAGAGCGAGTCGACGCGTGCGCGAGCGAGTAGTGGAGCCGCTTCCGCGGCGATCGCGATGGCGGCATCACCCGAGGCCGGCCCGCCGGTCCGATCTCTCACGAGGGGACTGTCGAGGGTGAAGGTCGTAGACAGAACGTCCGCGAGAGCGCGCGCGACACCCGCGGGGGCATCGGCATGGAAAGCCGTGTAGTAGCGCCGGATCAGTTCAGACGCCTGGTCGATCTTCATGGTTGTCCTTGTCGAGCGCAAGTGAGAGGAATCCCCTCAGGTTCGCATGCTGAGAGCAAGGTCGGCGACGAAGAGGGTTGTCCAGCCGGCCTCCGAACCGAGTGCCGAACGCGTGCGTCTACCGCCCAGATCGAGATTGGTGGTGACGGCGACACCGTCGCTTCCCAGCAATCCGGTCAACCTGCGGAGCAGGTCCGTCGGCGGTTCGTAACCGTCGAAGAAGATCAGGTCGTACGGACCGTTCAACGTGCGAAGCACCTCGTCGAAGTCGCCTTCGTGCACCGTCACGGACGCGTCCAGTCCGGCTCGGTCGGCGTTCGCGCGCGCGAGTTGCACGTGCAACCGATCCCGCTCGATCGTGTCGACGTGGGCTCCGCCGGCCGCCCACCAGCACGCGGTGTAGCCGAGGGCGGTGCCGAGCTCGAGCACTCGCGCAGGTTGCGCCACCGCGCCCACGGCGCCCAGCACGGTGCCATCGTCGTAGGGATAGGCCCAGCAACCGTGCTCCCGGCGATGCGCGTTCGTCGCATCGCGCACCCAGGCGAACGCGTCGTCGCGCACGCGCTGGTCCACGTGGTCCGCGACGGCCCCAAGTAGCTCTTGCGGGGTCATGGCGTCGCTCCGTGCGGGCGAAGCAGGACTTCGTTGATGTCGACGCCCGCTGGCTGGGTCAGCGCGAACAACACGGCACGGGCGACGTCGGTGCTCGCCAACGACGGCCCGGGCGTCGCCTCGCCGGGTCCGCCAGCGAAAGCGGTCGCCACGGGGCCGGGAGCGAGCAAGGTGACCCCCACACCAGTGCCGAGCAGCTCGAGCCGCGCCGTCTCGGCGATACCGGCGACGGCATGCTTGGTCGCCGAGTAGAGCGACGAGGGCATCGCATACCTGCCGAGGACGGAGCCGGTGATCACCAGACGGCCTCGGGTGGCAACAAGCGCGTCCGACACGGCCCGGACGGTCAGCGCTGCACCCAGGACGTTCGTGAGCACCATGTCGCGCCACCCTTCGACAGGGTCGTCCTCGGCAGTTGGTCGGTACTGGCGGGGACCGGATGTGACCCCGGCGTTGACAAACGCCGCGTGGAGACCGCCGAAGGCATCGAGGGCTACGTCGACCGCCCGATGCAGGTCGTTCGGTTGGCAGACATCACCGACGACTCCACGCGCGACGAGGCCCCCGCCGAGCTCCGTCGCGAGCGCCTTCACTGAGGCCGATCGTCCCACGAGGACCGTGCGCCAGCCCTCGGCACGGGCGGCGCGCGCCGTGGCGGCACCGATCCCGCCGGTGGCGCCGGTGATCAACAGCGCAGGAGCGGACGCGCTCACTGATGGTCCCTGATCCACCCCGCGACGAGGCCGACGGCGTGGTCGATAACGGCGGGGTCCTCGTAGTACTGGAAGTGCGTGGTGTCGCCCTGCCAGACGAGTCGCTTGTCGGTACCCGGTACCGCGGCAAAGTGCCGCCGCGCGGATTCGGGTCCATCGCTGAAGTCGGCGTGCACCATGAGCAGCGGTGCGCGCAACTCGTGTGCCGCGGTCAGCGACTCGAAAGCGAAGTACGGCACATCGCTCATCAGGGCGTAGCGGTTCTCCCACAGCCCCCGATCGGACCAGCCGTGATACCAGTCCCAGATCATGCGCCAGGGCAACGCCACATCCGTGCGCTCAGCGTCGACGATTGGGCCGTACTCGACCTCTCCGTCTGTCTGGTAGCGAGTCAGGGCCGCTGCACCCCGTTCCTTGCGCGCGTCCAAGCGGCGTATTACCTCAGACCGAGAGATCTCGCCCGCCGCCAGCGCCTCCCCTCCCGCCAGCTCGATGTCGTTGTCCACGTCGCGGTAATGGCCGCTAACGGCCGCAACCGCAGTGACCCGAGGATCGTCGACGGCGACGCGGAGCATCTCGGACGCGCCTTCGCACGCCCCCAAAACCGCGAGCCGGCCGGCGTCGACGTCGTCGCGCCCCGCGAGGAAGTCCAACGCGGCGCGGACGTCGGCCACCTTCGACATCGGGTCCTCGAAGCGCCGTGGCTCACCGCCGCTGGCGCCGTGGTAGGCCGGGTCGAACGCGAGCGCAACGAAGCCCTCGTCGGCGAGGCGCGTCGCGTACTGCACCGGTGCCTGCTCCTTGACGAAGCCGTAGGGACCGAGGATCGGCACTGCGGGAGCGGGCACGTCCAGCTCCGAGGGCACATAGAGGTTCCCCCGCAGCGTGACCTCGCCGCTAGCGAAGCTCACTGGCTCGATTCTGTAGCGGCCGTGCGCGCTGGTCACGTTCTTGCCTTCGGCCATGTCATCGCCTTGGGCCAGACACGACTGGTTCGACGTGGAGTCTTGTCACACACCCATGGAACTCAACGCACGCTGTCGAGTCCAAGATCGATACGCGATAGCGGGCACCTATCGTGCTCGCGGGGCTGGCCGACGGTGGATCCGCTGTGATCAGCGGAACGCTGCGAGGGTCAGCAGCACGGCTACACCCGCTGAGCTTCGGGGGCGGTCGCTGGCGCTCGTCGACGGCGTGACTCAGGAAGCAACCGACTGCGAAGGTGAGGTCGCGTGCCTCCGGCAGCAGAGAGGCCGCCCCCAGCGGAAGCTGGAAACGGCCTCTGACCTGCGACTTCTTCAGTCGGGACGACAGGATTTGAACCTGCGACCCCTTGACCCCCAGTCAAGTGCGCTACCAAGCTGCGCCACGTCCCGATGCCACCGGAGGATCGCCCCGGCAGCGACGCCACCTTACCGCAGCGACGGCCGGGTCTCGCATCCCGCCTACTTCTTGGCGCGCTTCTCCCGCACCCGCACCGAGATCTCGATCGGACTGCCGACGAACCCGAACTCTTCGCGCAGGCGCCGTTCGATGAACCGCCGGTAGCCCGCCTCGAGGAAGCCGCTGGTGAAGATGACGAAGCGCGGCGGCTTGGTCGAAGCCTGGGTGGCAAACAGGATCCGCGGCTGCTTCCCGCTGCGCACGGGCGGCGGCGTCGCCGACACGAGCTCGCCGAGGAAGGCGTTGAGCCGGCCCGTGGGGACGCGCGTGCCCCACCCCTCCAGCGCCGCGTCGAGGGCCGGGACGAGACGGTCGACATGCCGACCGGTTCGCGCGGCGATGTTGACTCGGGGCGCCCACGGGAAGCGGATCAGCTCGCGCTCGATCTCCCGCTCCAACTCGTAGCGGCGGTCCTCGTCGAGCAGGTCCCACTTGTTGTAGGCGATGACGAGGGCCCGCCCGGACTCCTCCACCAACGACAAGATGCGGGTGTCCTGCTC
>JBQCDV010000121.1:0-7041 GCA_051960855.1 Actinomycetales bacterium | reverse complement strand
CACCCCTCCCCGCCGCCCGTGCTCCACAGGCAACGGCCCCCGCCGCCTCACGCGCCGCAGAGGCCGCTCGCGTGGACACCTGTGGCTGTCCCACAGCCAGAACCGCACCCGCGAGCGACGTGTCAGGCGTCGAACAGCGGGCGGCTCGCACCTGGTGCGGCTGATGGTGGACAGGAAGTAAACCCTCGCCCGAGCGTCGACTCCTTGTTATTATCACTTTCGTCAATTCTGATAACAACGATGTGGGGTGGTCTCACAGAAGGGTGGGTCTGGGATGTCTGGCTGGCCGGTCGTCACGTACGAGACGCTGCCGTGGCGGTCCCGCTACGAGCCCGGCTCGGCCTCCCGGCCTGCGATGTCTTCGCAGGCAGGCCCGTACCGCGCTGCGATCCCACCATCGATTGCGACTACTGCCCTCGATCTTCCTGCCGCGACCGCGGCGGCAGCAGAAGACGCCGCTGTCGAAATCGCGCGGTTCGACGCCGAGATGGGAGCCGAGATCGGGCCGTTCCAGGCGGTGTTGCTGCGGACGGAGTCCGCGGCCAGCAGCCAGATCGAGCACCTGACGGCGTCGGCACGGGCGATTGCCGAGGCAGCCGTCACGCCGTCAACCGTGGGCCCATCCTCTGGCAGCTCCGCGAGCCGTCGAAACGGTGCTCTGATTCTCGCCAACTCGCGGGCTATGGCGGCGGCGATTGCCCTGGCAGACCACATGGACGCGGCGGCGATTCTGCGAATGCACGATGAACTGATGCGCCCCTCAGTGCCAGAGATTGCGGGGAGGTGGCGAAGTGAGCAGGTATGGATCGGTGGCGGTGACCTCGGTCCACACCGCGCTGTGTTCATTCCTCCGCATCACGAGCGGGTGCCGAAGGCGATCGACGACCTTGTTGCATTCATGCGCCGGGCCGACCTTCCCGTTCTTGCGCATGCCGCAGTGGCACACGCACAGTTCGAGACGATCCACCCGTTCCCTGACGGCAACGGGCGCACGGGAAGAGCGCTGCTACACGCAATGCTGCGGAGGCATGGCCTCACTCGTGCCATCACCGTGCCCATGTCCGCAGGACTCCTCGCCGATATCGATGCCTACTTTGCCACGCTGACGGGCTACCGCCAGGGAGATGTGGCTCCGATCGTCGAGTTGCTCGCCGAGGCCGCCTTCCGGGCGATTGCAAACGGACGTCAGCTTGTCACCGATCTCAACATCATTCGGTCCGGGTGGCACGAACGCGTCAAGGCACGACCGCACGCCCGGACGTGGCAGGCGGCCGATCTTCTGCTGCGTCAGCCAGTCGTGAACGTCGCCCTCGTGGCGCGTGAGCTTCAGATTTCTCCCCCCAACGTCTACCGGGTCATCGAGCCCCTCCTGGTGGCCGGGATCCTCGTCGAAACGACGGCTCGCCGCCGCGGACGCATGTGGCGTTCGGAGGAGATCCTCCGCGCTCTTGACGATTTCGCGGCTCGCGCGGGGCGACGTCGCCGGGGATAGCTCCGGCGGCGTCAGAGCAAGGCCAGCTGCTCCGGTCCCCGGTCCCGGCGGCCAGCGGGGACATCACCAGCGGGCTCAGGGCCATCAGGCACCCGACCAGCGAGCAGTCCCTCGACAGCACCCGACGTCACGCCCTCCGGCATGCTGCCCGGAGGGAAGGACGCGTCGTCGTCACCGGGCACGCCTCGGATGCCGCCGCTCTTGGAGCCAGCCAGGCCGTGTCGCTCGAGCAGCGGCGCCACGCGCGCAGCGAGGAACGCTCGGTAGTCGTCAGGGAGGTAGGCGCCGCGGCGGTAGAGCCGGGAGTACAGCGGCACGAGGTCCGGACGCTCCCGCCGGAGCCAGCCGAAGACCTCCTCACGTGCACCGGGCCGCAGGTGCAGCGGCACGACGGTGACACCGGTGGCGCCGGCCTCGGCGAGCGCCGCGAAGGCCTTGTCGAGGTGCTCCTCGGAGTCGGTCAGGCCGGGCAGCACCGGAGCGAGGAAGACACCGCAGGGCAGGTCGGCCTCGCGCAGCGCCCGCACGAGATTCAAGCGGGCGCGGATCCCGGGAGTCCCGGGCTCAAGCAGCTGCTGCAGCGGCTCGTCGTAGATGGCGAGTGACACCCCGAGACCCACCGGCACCTGGGCGGCGATCAATCGCAGCAGCGGGATGTCGCGCTGCAGCAGCGTCCCCTTGGTCAGCACGCTCAGCGGCGTGCCCGAGTCCGCGAGAGCGCCGAGGATGCCCGGCATGAGCTGGTAGCGACCCTCGGCCCGCTGATAGGGGTCGGTGTTGGTCCCGAGAGCGACGTGCTCGCGACCCCAGCTCTTGCGCGCCAGCTCCCGTCGCAGCACCTCGGGGGCGTTGACCTTGACCACGATCTCCCGCTGCCACTCCTCCCCGGTGCCGAAGCCGAGATAGGTGTGAGTGCCCCGGGCATAGCAGTAGGCACACGACATGAGACAGCCGCGGAACGGGTTGATCGTCCAGCGAAACGGCACGTTCGAGCCGTCGGGCACCTTGTTGAGCACCGACTTCGCCAGCACCTCGTGGAAGCGCACTCCCGCGAACTCCGGCGTTGTCGTCACGCGCACTAGGCCGGGCACGCGGACGGACAGCCCGGGCAGCACGCCCTCGTCGGCCTCCGCAAGGGTCTGGCCCTGCCATCGCATAAGTCATTCGTACACGTGTACGATCCGAAGCGCAACCAGCGACCCGCGTGCTCTACCGTGACGCCGCGGGGCGGGCACCGAGGAGGATCCGTGGACATCGTGCTGATTCCGGGGCTCTGGCTGACCGGCGCCGCGTGGGACGCGGTCACCGAGGAGCTCCGGGCCCTCGGGCATCGCCCGGTCGCCCTGACGCTGCCCGGGCAGGGCGCCGGCGACGCGAACGCCACTCTCGACGACCAGGTCGACGCCGTCCTCGCCGCGGTCGACACCTCCTCCGGCCCCTGCCTCGTCGTCGGCCACTCCGCGGCGGCCACGCTCGCCTTCCTCGCCGCCGACCGCCGCCCCGAGCGCGTCGCCTCCGTCGTCTTCATCGGTGGCTGGCCGACCAGCGACGGTGAGACCTACGCGGACTTCTTCCCCCCGAACGACGGAGCGGTGGCTTTCCCCGGGTGGGAGCCGTTCGAAGGCCCGGACTCGTCCGACCTCGACGAGCAGGCACGGCAACAGTTCGTCGAGGCATCGGTCCCCGTGCCCGCCGCCGTCACCCAGGCTCCGGTGCACTACACCGACCCGCGACGCTACGAGGTGCCCGCAGTCCTCGTGTGCCCGGAGTTCACCCCCGCGCAGGCGAGGGAGTGGCTCGAGGAAGGCAACCTCCCAGAGCTCGCGCGCCTCACTCAGCTGTCGATGGTGGACATCGACTCCGGGCACTGGCCGATGCTGACCCAGCCGCGTGAGACCGCCCGGCTCCTGGCCGACCTCGCCTCGCAGCTTCAAGAGCGCGATGGCGCAGGGCCGGAGCGGTGAGCAGCGCCGTGGCGGCCGCGCCCCGCTACTCCGTCACCACGCTCGACGCCTCGACCTGGGACGCCTTCGTTCGGCGGCTGCTGGTGCATCGGCTGGCACCTCGAGAAGCGTGAAGCGTTCGACTACCGGCAGGCCAAGGAAGAGCGCGTCCGCACCGGCAACGCCCACGCGGCCCTCGTCGTCGACGACCAGGGCCTGGCGCACGGCTGGGCGCAGTGGGGCGACCCCGACGAGCTGCCCGGCATCAAGCACCGGCGCGCCTACGACCGGCCTCGTGACGGCGACGCCCCACCGCGACCCGACTGGCGCATCGGATGCGTCTTCGTCGACAAGCGACACCGCGGGCAAGGGATCGCGCGGCTCGCGGTCGAAGGCGCGCTCGAGCAGATTGCGGCCGCCGGCGGCGGTCTCGTCGAAGCGATCTCGGAGGTCACCGACGGTCGCGAGGCGCAGGGCCGCTTCCTCTTCAGCGCGACCGTCGAGCTCTTCGAGGACTTCGGCTTCGAGCGGGGCCGGCAGCTCGGGAAGCACGCCTACCTCGCCACCCGGGTAGTCGAGCCGCAGTAGTCACCCCCCGCCGGGCCTACTCGGCGGGCTCGGGCGACTCGCCCCGCACCACCTGGGGCCACACGTCCTCCGCCGGCGGCTGCCAGGACCCAGCGTCCGCAGCCACCTGCTCACCGGACCGGATATCCCGCACCTCCGCGGCACCACTCTCGGTGGCATCCGCGGGGAACCAGACATACGGGATGCCCCGGCGCTCGGCGAAGCGGATCTGCTTGCCGTACTTCTGCGCGGCCGGCACCACCTCGGTCGGAATCCCCCGCGACCGCAGCGCCGCAGCGACCCGCATGGCCTCCGGACGGGACTCCTCACTGGCGAGCGCCACCGCGACGCAGGTCGGGACCGACCGGGTCGCGGTCGCCAGACCGCGGCTGATGACCCGCCCGATGAGACGGCTCAAGCCGATCGACAGGCCGACGCCGGGATACGTCGTTCGGCCATCGCTGGCCAGCGCGTCATAGCGGCCGCCGGAGCAGATCGAGCCGAGGTCGGCGTGCCCCTGCAGCTCGGTCTCGTAGACCGTGCCGGTGTAGTAGTCGAGGCCACGCGCGATCTTGAGGTCGGCGACCAGCAGGCCAGGGACGTGCTCGGCCGCGGTCTCGACGACCCGGGCGAGCTCCTCGAGTCCGGTCTCCAGCAAGGGATCCGTGACGCCGAGGGACTTCACCTGATCCACGAACGACGCATCAGGGGTGCTGATCTGCGCCAGCTGCAGGCAGGCGGTCGCTACCGTCGGAGTGACGCGAAGCTCCGACTGCAGCATCTCCGACACCGCGTCGGGCCCCACCTTGTCGAGCTTGTCGACGATGCGCAGCACCGCAGCGGTGTCCTCAATGCCCAAGCCGCGGTAGAAGCCCTCAGCGAGCTTGCGGTTGTTGACGCGGATCCGCACCGGCGGGATCGGCAGCGCCGACAGCGCCTCGCCCATCACCAGTGGCAGTTCGACCTCGTAGTGGAAGGGCAGCGTGTCGCGGTCGACGACGTCGATGTCGGCCTGCACGAACTCGCGGTAGCGCCCCTCCTGCGGCCGCTCGCCCCGCCAGACCTTCTGGATCTGGTAGCGGCGGAAGGGGAACTGCAGCTTGCCGGCGTTCTCCAGCACGTAGCGGGCGAAGGGCACGGTGAGGTCGAAGTGCAGCCCCAGCGTGCTCGGGGACGGACGGCCGTCCTCGCCACTCTCGTCCTCCCCCGGCTCGGCGTGCAGCCGGCGAAGCAGGTAGATCTCCTTGTCGACCTCACCTTTGCTGGCCAGCTGCTCCAGCGGCTCGACGGCACGGGTCTCCAGCGAGGCGAAGCCGTGCAGCTCGAAGACCCGCCGCACGCTCTCGGTCAGCTGCTGCTCGACGATCCGGTCGGCCGGCAGCCACTCGGGGAAGCCGGACAGTGGCGCGACGCGGGTGGCCATCAGCGACCGCCCTGCAGCTGCAGCAGGTAGGGGTTGGTCGCCCGCTCCCGGCCGATGGTCGTGACGGGGCCGTGCCCGGGCAGCACCTCGGTCTCGTCGGGCAGCGGCAGCACCTTGTCGCGCAGCGAGTCGTTCATGACCCGGGGGTCACCGCCCGGCAGGTCCGAGCGGCCGATGGAGCCGGCGAAGAGCACGTCTCCGGACAGGCACAGCGGCACCTCCTGGCCATGCTGGCCGGCGTCGAGCTGGAACATCACCGAGCCCTCGGTGTGACCGGGCGCGTGGATCACCTCGAAGTCGATGCCGGCGATCGTGAGGCGTTCGCGGTCGCGGACCTCGACGACGTCGTTCGGCTCCTCCCAGGTCGGCAGCGCGCCGAACTGAGCCTGCAGTGCCTCGGCGAGGCCCGGCCCGAGGTCGGCGATCGGGTCCTTGAGCCGGTAGCGGTCGGCGGAGTGGATCCGCGCGGCAACGCCGGCCGAGGCCGTCACCGGCGTCACGGAGTAGGTGTGGTCGAGGTGGCCGTGCGTGAGCAGGACCGCCGCGGGGCGCAGGCGGTGCTCGGCCAGGGTCTGCATGAGCCGGGGCACGACCTCGACACCCGGGTCGACGACGAGGCACTCCTCGCCAGCAGCGGGGGCCAGAACCCAGCAGTTGGTGCCGAAAGCGGCAGCCGGAAACCCAGTCACAAGCACGGCACGACCCTATCGACGCCCGTCGGAGGCGCCTGTCTTGCCTAGACTGACCCGGCTGACGACGCGAGCGACAGGAGCAGGGGACGGTGGCAGGCAGCAAGCGGGCACGCCAGGTGGCGCGCGCCAGCTACGAGCGCAAGCAGGCACGGCGTGCCGCGCGAGCGGTGCAGCGGCGTCGGCGTAACGCGATCGTGGCCTCGGTCGCCGGCGTCGTCGTCGTGGTCCTCGCCGTCTTCCTCGTGTGGCGGGCCATCGGCGGATCGTCGTCCACCGCCGTCGCCGCCACCTCCCCCACCCCCACATCCACGAACGCCGCTGCCACTGGATCCGCCACTCCCTCGGCGAGTGCGAGCGCCGCAGCGCTGCACTGCAGCCAGCCGACGACGGCGCCGAGCGACGCTGCGACGTTCGGGAGTGAGCCGCCGCTGACGGCCACCGGGACCTACACGGTCACGCTGCAGACCAACTGCGGTCCGATCACCATGACCCTCAACGGGGAGAAGGCGCCGCACACCGTCAACTCCTTTGTGTTCCTGGCGAAGAAGGGGTACTTCGACGGCACGTCCTGCCACCGGGTGACAACGGCGAAGCAGGACGGCATCTCGGTGCTCCAGTGCGGCGACCCGACGGGGACCGGCAACGGTGGACCGGGCTACAGCTTCGGTGTCGAGAACGCTCCGAAGGACGGCGTCTACCCGGCCGGCACGGTCGCGATGGCGCGCACGCAGGACCCGAACAGCAATGGCAGCCAGTTCTTCATCGTCTATGAGGACACCACGCTGCCGGACCCCAACGGCTACACGGTCTTTGGGCACGTGACCAACGGCCTCGACATCGTGAAGGCAGTCGGCGCCGCCGGCCCGACGTCCAGCAGCAATCCCAAGCCCAAGCAGCCGGTGCAGATCCAGCACGTCGACGTGA
>JBQCDV010000120.1:0-14656 GCA_051960855.1 Actinomycetales bacterium | reverse complement strand
CGAGCACTTGAGCTACAAGCCGAACGGGGGAGGTCCGGGGGCCTTCGCAAGCCGGGCTGGTGTCCGGAAGATCGCCTACGCTGTGCATCCGACAAGGGGGGGCGCAGATGCATATGCAGGTGGCTAGTGCAGCGGGAGACTCTGCCGGTGGAACTTCGCGGGCGCTGACCCGTGGAGTGTCCCCGCTACTACCCGGACATCCGTTACCGGCAAGCCCCCCAGAAGCATCTGGGGGGCTTTGTCCGTTTCCGGCGCGGCGGTTCCACCTCCTCAAGGCACCCGCGGTGCCCCCGCATCTGCCCGCGCGGTGCCCGGGCAGCAGTGGGGTGCATCCCCTGTGCCCGCCCTCCTCTCGCCGCGGCGGAGGCTGCGGCGAGTGCCGCCCCCGCCCCGGCACCCCCCGGAAGCATCCGGGCACCTGCCACCCCCCCCCCGGCCACCCCCCCGCCGGGTGGCCGGCGGTAGGCCCCGGGGCGGCCGCCCTCGCCGGGCCGGCGGCGCCGGCCGTGGCGGTCGCATGCGGCGGTTGCGGTGCCCGCGGGCTCCCGGACCGGTGCTGTCCGCCACGGGCCGACCGCGCCCGGACAGACGGGACGACGGTGCAGGCCGATCTCGGTATCGCGATCGGCGCCGGGACCGACGTCGCCATCGAGACCGCCGACGTCGTGCTGATCGCTCGGACCCCGTCGGCGTCCCGCTGGCGTTGGAAATCGGGCGGGGCACGCTGCGGAAAATGAGGCAGAATCTCGGCTTGGGGGTCGGCTATAACGCCATCGCGCTGCCGATCGCGGCGGGGGTGTTCGAGCCCGCGTTCGGCCTCGTCCTGCGGCCGGAGATCGCGGCCCTGTCGATGTCTGGGTCGTCCTTCCTGGTTGCGGTCAACGCGCTGCTGCTCAAGCGGTTGCGACTGCCTGCTACGCCCGAAACACCCGCTCCCCGGCCAGCTACGACGCACGAGCCGGCTCCTGTCCCGCGCTGAGAGCACCCATGCAGGCGCTCGCGGGGGCCCGGTCGTCCCAGGCCCCCGCGAGCTCTGCGGTCAGGACCCGAGGTTCTGCAGCATCTGGTTCATCTGCGTGACCTCAGCGGTCTGCGAGGTGTCGATGGACTTGGCCAGGGCGATGGCCTGCGGGTTGGAGCCGTTGGCCTGCTCCGTTTTGGCCATGTCGATCGCGCCCTGGTGGTGCGTGATCATCATCTGCAGGAACATCCGATCGAACTCGCTACCCGTGGCCGCCTTCAACTGGCCCATCTGCTCGTCGGTCATCATGCCCATCGGGCCGGTCGAGCCCATCGAGCCGGACGGCATGCTGCCGTGGTCCATGCCGGGCATCGAGCCGGACATGCCCCCGCTGGCGGTGGCTGGTTCGCCCCACGTCTTGAGCCAGCTCGTCATCTCGTCGATCTCGGGCGCTTGGGCGGCTTCGATCTTCTTCGCCAGGTCCTTGACCTGCTGCGAGGAAGCTCGGGTTGCCGCGAGTTCGGCCATCTCGATGGCGCCCTGGTGGTGCACGATCATGTTCTGGGTGAACGAGACGTCGGCAGCGTTGTGCTGGGTCGCCACGCTGCTCGACGCTGAACTTGCAGTCGACGCCGAACTTGCCGAGCCGGCGGTACCGGAGTTGCCGCCGCAGGCGGCCAGGGTGAGAGACAGCGCCGTGGCGGCGACGGCGGCGCCGAGGCGGGTGGACGTGCGCATGGAACTACTCCTCGTGGTCTGCTGATCTGGTCGGGTGCGCGAGAGCCACCTCCTCCACCGCAAGCGGGAGGGCGGCCGGGTCCGATCAGGTCCGCAGGACGCAGAGGCAGTAGATGTCCGGCGGCCGCGGCGGGTCGAGGCCGGTCCACCAGCGGTGGCCACGCGCCATGGGGGGTGCCGGGATGGATGGCCGTCGCTTCTTCAGCAGCAGGAGCGCGATGGCGGCGAGAACGGCCGAGAGCACGGCCAGGCAGACGGCCCACAGGTGGTCCATCAGCCCCGTCGGCTGCTTGGGCTCGTGCGTCCCTGCGGCCATGACAGGCCCGGCCGGCAGCAGGTTCTCGGCCGAGGGCGCCACTGCGGCGGCCAGCGAGTCGTCTCCCATGACGTGCGCGGACGGCATCGGCGGCGTGAGGGCGCCGGACGCATGGGCGTGCGGGGCGACCATCGGGGAATCTGCACCCATGCACTGGACGCCGTGCATGCCGAACACCGCAGCCAGGAGGAGGAGTGCGCACCACCGAGGCGCGGTCATGGGTCCTCCTCTCAGTTGCACGCTCAAGCCCGATGGTACGTGACGACCGGGCGGGGTGAAGATGCCCCGCTGGCGTCCGAGGCGCGGGCAGTGCCTCGTCACCCGCCCACCACAGCGAAGACGGCGCCGGCCCCCAGCCCCAGGCCCAGCGTGCAGACGGCGGCGGTGACGGCGGCGCCGTATGCCCACGGCCGGACGTGACGTTCGGGTGTCGGGACGGTGGCCGTGTCGGCGGTCCGGAAGGCGGGGGCGATCCAGCGCAGGTAGTAGAAGAGGCTGGCCACGGTGTTGACCGCGGCGACGACGACCAACCAGGCGGCGCCGCCGTCCCACGCGGCGGTGAACACCGACAGCTTGCCGATGAAGACTGCGGTCGGCGGGGTGCCGACCAGGCTGAGCAGGCTGATCAGTAGCGCTGCGGCGAGCCACGGGTGCTCGCGGGAGAGTCCGCGGTAGTCCTCGAGCCGGCGCCGGTACGTTACCGCGGCGACGACGGCGAAGGCGGTGAGGTTGGTGACCGCGTAGCCGCCGAGGTAGACCAGCAGGGCGGGCAGCGCGTCCGATGCGCGGCCGGTCGCGGCGACCGGGAGCAGCAGGTAGCCAACCTGACTGACGGTCGACCAGCCCAGCAGCCGGCGGGCGTCGGTCTGCGCGAAGGCGGCCAGGTTGCCCAGCGTCATGGTGACCGCGGCCAGGAGGGCGATCAGCAGCGGCCAGGCCACCGATCGGGGCAGCACCTCGGCCAGGCGGTAGAGCGCCACCAGGGCACCGATCTTGGGCACGGTGGTGAGGAAGGCCGCCGCGGTGGTGCCGGCTCCCTGGGCGGCGTCGGGGACCCAGAAGTGGGCTGGCACCCCGCCGGCCTTGAACATGAGGCCGCCGAGGACGCCGAGCAGTCCGGCGGCGACGGCGGCCGCGGGGGCTGAGCCGAGGGTGTCGGCCAGCTGCGGGTAGCCGGTGCCGCGGCCGACGCCAAACAGGATGGTGGCGCCGAGCAGCAGCAGGATGTTGAACAGCGCGCCCAGCAGGTAGGCCTTCAAGGTGGCTTCGGCGGCCGCGCTGGTCCGGGTCAGGCCGATCAGCCCGTACAGCGGGATCGAGGCGAGCAGGAACGACACCGCGAGCACGATGAGGTCGTCGGTGGCGCCCATGACGACCGCACCGAGGGCGGAGAGCAGCAGCAGGGCGTAGGTCTCGCTCTCCCGCGCGGTTCCGGCCAGTTCGTCGACGCCGAGCCCGATCACCAAGAGGGTGGCGGCGACGACCACCAGCCGGACGACGCCGGTCGTCCGGTCCACCTCGAAGGCGCCGAACACGGTGCGGGCCGGGCCGGTCAGGGCCAGCCCCGCGGCGACGCCGGCGACGAGCAGGGCGGCGACGGCCACGAGGCGGGCGATCCACTGCCGGGTGCGGGGCACGTAGGAGCCGGCGAGCAGGGCGATCACCGCACCGGCCAGGAGGCTGATCTCCGGCAGGATCGCCAGCGGGTCCTCGACCACGCCGGCTACCTGCCGACCTGGGTCACGACGGTGTGCGATCCCGGGTCGATGAGGCCGAGCAGCGGGGCAGGGACGACCCCGATGAACAGCGCCAGCAGGAGCAGGACGCCGACCGGGACGGCCTCGCGGGCCCGCACGTCACCGAAGCCGATCGACCGGCCCGCGGTCGGCCCGGTGAGCAGCCGCTGGATCGCGCGCAGGAAGAGGGCGGCGGTGATGAGGATGCCGGGCAGCGCGACCGCGGTGATCGCGGCGGCTCCGATGCTGCCGGAGAAGACCTGGAACTCGGCGATGAAGCCGCTGAAGGCGGGGAGCCCGAGGGAGGCGAACGCGGCGACGGCGAAGAAGGCCGCGTACCGGGGGGCCGGGCGGGCCAGCCCGCCGTAGTCGGCCATCTCGTAGCTGCCGGCGCGGTCCTGCAGTACGCCGGCGAGGAGGAACAGCGCGGCGGTGATCAGCCCGTGGCTGACCATCTGGGTGACCGCTCCTGTGACCGCCAGCTGTCGGGCCGTCTCGTCGCTCGCGGCCAATCCGGCGACGCCGACCCCGAGCACGACGTAGCCCAGGTGGTTGACCGAGGTGTAGGCGATCATCCGCTTGACATTGTTCTGCGCCAGCGCGACCAGCGCGCCGTAGAGCACGGAGACGATGCCGACCGCGATGATCACCCAGGCCCAGGAGCGCCAGGCGCCCGGCAGCAGGGGCATCGCGATGCGGACGAAGCCGTAGGTGCCCATCTTCAGCAGGATCCCGGCGAGCACCGCCGAGCCGATCGCCGAGGCATCGGTGTGCGCCGGCGGCAGCCAGGTGTGGAACGGCACGGTCGGCGTCTTGACCGCCAGCCCGAGCAGGATCGCGGCCAGCACCAGCCCGCCGACGACGGGGGAGCCGGCCAGCGGGGCAGACGCGGCGAGCTCCGGGATGTCGAAGGTGTGCGGGCTCGCCGCCAGGTACAGGCCGATGAACCCGACCAGCAGCGCCAGGCTGCCCAGGAACGTGTAGAGGAAGAACTTCAGCGCCGAGCGGGCGGCGTTGCCGTGCCCCCAGCCCGCGATGGCGAAGTACATCCCGACGATGGACAGGTCGAAGAAGACGAAAAAGAGGATCAGGTCCTGCGCCACGAACAGGCCCAGGCAGGTGAACTCCAGGAAGCAGAACAGTGCCGCCTGGATCCTGGGACGCCGCTCCTCGCGCAACGCGTACACCGCGCAGGCGGCGAAGACGACCGCGGTGAGGGCGATCAGCGGCAGCGACAGACCGTCGACGCCGACGTGGTAGCTGCTGTTGACCGATGGGATCCACCGCACCCGCTGGGCGTAGGCCAGGCCGCCGTTCGGCGGGGTGCGGTAGCCGGCGAGCACCGCACCGACGAGAACGAGCTCGACGACGGCGACCACGAGCCAGGACCACCGGGCTACAGCGTCCGGGACCCGAGCCACGGCCAGCACGGCCGCGGCGGCGACGGGCAAGAAAACGATCAGGCTGAGCACGCTCACCTCACGACCAGCAGGAGGACCACCGCGGCGCCGAGCACGGCGGCGGCCTGGATGTAGTACTGGTGCACCTGGCCGGTCTGCGTCCGGCGGGCCAGCGCACCGAGCCGCCGCGTTCCGGCGACCAGCCGCTCGACGGCGGCGTCGACCCCGCGGTCGTCGACCTTCGCGACCAGGCGTGCTGCACGGATCGTCGAGGCGGCAGTGGCGTCCACCGCCCGGTCCAGCACGCCGTCGTCGAAGCGGGCCAGCAGGTGCGCCAGGCGCAGCACCGGGTTGATCACCAGCCGCCGTGTCGCCGTCCCCAGACCCAGCCAGTCGGCGGCCCACCGCGGCTCCGGCGGCCGCCAGCGGCCGACCGTCAGGACGACGAGCACGGCCAGGGCCGCGGAGACCGTCAGCTCCCACCCGGTCGGGGACGGTCCACCCGCGTCGCCCACGGCGCGCTGCAGCACGTCGGCGACCGGGGGAACGGTGAGCAGCCCGAGGACGGCGGCCGCACCGGCTAGCACCACCAGCGGTGCGACCTGCCATCCGCTGACCCGCCGGGTACCGCGCTCCTCGGTGTCGTAGCCGGTCTCGGCGCCTGCCGGCAGGGGGCGCCACAGGATCCACAGCGCCTTGCCGGAGTAGGCCGCCGACAGCGCCGCCGCGGCCAACCCCACGCCGTACAAGGCGGGGGAGGACTCCCGGGCGGCGGCCAGCACGTCGTCCTTCGTCGCCCACAGCGACAGCGGCACGATCCCGGCCAGCGACAGCAGACCGACTCCCGCGGTGACCCCGACGGCGGGCCAGCGCCGGGCAGCCCCCCGGAGCGCCTCCAGCCGCTTGGTGCCCAGTGCCGACAGCCACGCCCCGGCGGCCAGGAACAGCAGCGCCTTCGTCGCGGCGTGCGCGACCAGCTGCGCCGTCCCGCCGGCCACCGCGGACACCCCCGCCGCGAGGACCACGAAGCCCAGTTGTGCCGAGGTCGAGGCCGCCAGCAACTGCTTGAGGTCGCTCTGGGCCACGGCGACCGCGCCGAGCAGCAGCGCCGTGACCGCCCCCGCCCAGGCCGTGACCGGACCGGCCCAGGCGGTCGCGTGCAGCAGCGGCGCGACGCGCAGCAACAGGTAGCCGCCCATCGCCACCATCGCGGCGGAGTGCAGGAGAGCGCTGACAGGGCTCGGGCCCTCCATCGCCCGCGACAGCCAGAACGAGAACGGCAGCTGCGCGGCCTTGCCCAGCGCCGAGACCAGGATTCCGGCGGCGACCACGTCCCTCCACGGATGCGCGGCGGCCGCGAGGTCGGCCAGGGTGAGGCCGGCGCCACCGGCCAGAGCGGCGCCGGCGGCCAGGTACAGCCCCAGGTCGGCCGTGCGGGTGGTCAGGAAGGCCGTCGCCCCGGCGCCGACCTTCCCGGTCTGCCGCCAGGAGAAGCCGATCAGCGCGTAGGAGGTCGCACCCATGACCTCCCAGGCGAACAGCAGCGCCGGCAGGGTGGTTGCGGTCGCGGTGACCGACACCGCCGCGGCGAACAGCAGCATCAGGCCGCCGAAGCGGGCTCGGCTCTCCCGCACGTCGACCGCGGCGAACACCAGCACCAGCAGGGTGACCGCGCCGACGGTCGGCACGACGACGGCCGACAGTCCGTCGACCGCCAGTCCGAAGCCCGCCACCGGCAGGAACGGGGCCACCGTGTGCGGCCGGCCCAGCGCCACGACGACCGCGAGTCCCAGGCCGACGGCGGCGGTGAGGACCGCGACGACCGGCGCCGCTCGGTCGGCGCGGCGCCCGGCCAGGCACAGCCCCGTGCCGACGACCGCGGGCAGCCCGACGAGGGCCCACAGCAGCAACGGGGAACTCACTCGGAGAGGTCCGTGGCCATGTCGGTCATGTCCGACTGACGGGAGCGGTGCAGCAGGGTCGCGACGGCGAAGCCGACGGCCATCTCCACGGTCATGGCGGAGATGACGACGATGAGCAGCACCTGGCCGTCGGGAGCGGGGGAGAGGAACCACCAGAACCCGCCGACGGCGAGGATGACGGCGTTGAGCATCAGCTCCAGGCCCATCATCACCATGACGACGACCTGCTGGGAGATTGCGCCGTAGACGCCGACCGCGAACAGCGCCGCGGCCACCAGGAGCACGGTCTGCAGGCTCACCGGCCGACCCCTCCGGGCTGTGGATCGTCGGCCGGCCGGCGGCGCAGGTCGTCCCCGAGCCGGTCGTAGCGCCCGCGAGGATTGGCCAGCACGAGCGAGGCCACGATCGTGGCGAACAGCACCGGGCTGACCGCCATCATCACCAGCATCTTCGAGCTCATGATCGCCTCGCCCAGGGAAGCGGTGAGGTCGGCGGCCGGGACGCCCCTGCGCGTGGGCCAGGGGATGAGCACCGCGCCCAGCGCCAGGACGACGAACGTGCCGCCGGCGACGACGGCGGCCCCACGCTTGCTGTGCACCATGCTCATCGGCATCAGCGCGGGGTTCATCCCCATGAACATGATCATGTAGATGGCCATGATCGCCATCTCCATCACCATCATCAGCACGGTGATGACCCCGGCGAACGCGAGGTGGAACAGCAGCAGTGTCAGCCCCACCGCGACGAAGGAGATCGCCAACGCGTAGGTCGCGCGGGCCATCGAGTCGACGCGGAACACCGCGATCCCCGAGGCGACGGCGATTCCCGCCAGCAGCCAGAAGACGACGTCGGCGAGCATGTCAGCTCCTCCCCACGACGACGATCGAGACGATCAGCACCTGCAGCAGCACCAGCGGGAGCACCACCAGCCAGGCGACCTCGATGAACCGCTCCGGGCGCACGGTCGGAACGCGGCGGCGCAGCAGCACGAAAACGGCGAGCAGGGCTGCGGTCTTCACCAGTACCCACAGCCAGCCGGGCAGCAGCGGACCGGCGCCGCCGCCCAGGAACAGCGTGGCGCCGAAGGCGGCGCCCGCCGTGAGCAGCGCCCACCGGCCGGCCAGGACGAGCCACCGGTCGATCCCGGACAGCTCAGCGAGCACGCCGCCTGCCTCCGGGACCCCGGTGGCGGCCGCAAAGGGGCCCCACACGGAGAAGGCCACCACCGCAGCGCAGAACACGAGGAAGGCCACCGGCATCCAGACGACGAACCACAGCCCGTGCTGCGCCGCCACGACGTTGCCGACCCGCAGGCTGCCGGCGCCCACCGCCGGGGCGGTCAGCGCGAACATCAGCGGCAGCTCGTAGGCCAGCGCCTGCGCGAGGAACCGGTAGCCGCCCATCAGGCTGTGGGCGCTGTTGGCGCCCCAGCCGGCCAGCCAGACCACGGCCCAGACGACGACGTCCATCGCGTTGAACCAGGCGATACCCACCGGCAGGTCGTCGATCGTCCACCGGCCCAGCGGGACCACGACGACCATGAGCATCGCCACTGCGATCAGGCCGGCACCGCCGATGCGCCACAGCGGGACGTCGGCAGCCAGCGTGCTCCGCCTGCGTTGCCGCAGCAGTCGAGCGGTTTCCGCCCACGGCGCGGTCAGCCCCGATTGCCACGGCCGCCCGTCGGTGCGGGCCGTCAGGACTCCGTCGAGCACGGCCCCTGCGGCCGCCACCCCGAGCAGGAGAGCCGCAGCGAACGGCGCCCACGCCGCCGACACCTGCGTGACGGTCGCCTCGGTCACGGATGCACCGCCCCGGCGCGGACCAGCGTTGCGGTGTCCACCTCGGTCGCGGCGACGAGCAAGCGCACCGACGACAGCTGCCGCCCGGTGACGAGCTCGGGTAGCCGGTCCAGCGGCGTCGGTGAGAGCGAGGTGCCCGACCCGGCCAGCGCCGCCCGGGCGCCCCGCAGCACCTCCAGCAGGTGTGCGTACGCGTCGGCGTCCGAAGCGCGGCCGCGCCCGGAGACGGACCACCGCAGGAGGCGCGAGCGGCCGACCCGCCGCATCAGGCGTTCCAGGGCAAACACCCCGGCCGTCGAGTCGGGCGCCTCCAGCAACTGGTCTCGCAGTCGAGCCGCCGCCACCGCGGCGTCGCCCCACCCGGCCAGGAGCAGCAACCGAGCCGCCCGGTCGAGCCGCTCGGGCGGTGAGCCGTGCACCAGCCCCTCGCCGGCGGGCGCCGGAGCGGCCGCCGGGAGCACCTCGGCCTCCGCCTCGATGACCACGTCGCCGGAGACCGTGCACCGCAGCACCAAGCCCGCCGGCCACGCCGGCAGGACCGGGCCGAGCGGTAGGTGCAGGACGTCCATCTCGAGCCCGTCCCGATCCTCGGCGCCGCCTGCCAGCGGGATGCCGCCCGGCATCGGCATGTCCATGTCGCCCATGTCCATGTCGCCCATGTCCATGTCGCCCATGTCCATGTCGCCCATGTCCATGTCGGAATGGGAGCCCTCGCCGCGGTCGTCGTCCTCCGCTTGCTCGTCCCCGCCCGCCCGCGTACCCATCGCCGGCTCCGTGGAGCGTGCGGCGGCGTCCCGACGTTGCTGCGCGTCGTCGGCCAGCTCGGCGTGGAGCCCGTCCAGGGCGGTGGCTGCATCCGATGCGGCGGTGACGGTCGCTCGTGCCCGTGGCCCCGGCAGCTGCTCCCACACCAGGTCGACGGCCGCCCGCAACCGCTCGGCGGGCTGCCCGCACATCACCAGCGCATCGGCGTCCGCCGGAGAGACGGCCGCCCGCCACCCACGGCGCCGCATCTCCGCCTCGACGGCGCAGCGCGCCCGGCTCCACCCGGGCACCTCCACCACCAGCACGCTCGTCCGGGCGACAGCCGACCGCGCGAGGAGGTCCTTCAGACCCATCGCAGAGCACCCTCGCGCCAGGCCCACAGCACCCCGGCCATCAGGACGCCGAGCAGCGCGAACATCTCGACGATCGCCGACGCCCCGATCCGGGCCACGACGGTCGCCCACGGGTACATGTAGAGCATTTCCACGTCGAAGGCGAGGAACAGCAGCGTCAGCGGGTAGTAGCGCGCGTGGAAGCGGGACAATGCGTGCTCCTCCGGCTGCCAGCCGGAGAGGAACGGCAGCGTGGTCAGTGGCACCGGCGCCACCGCCGTCCTGCGGTTCACGAGGTAGCCGAGGCCGACAGCCCCCACCGCGACGGCGAGCATGACCGCAGCTCCCAGGAACATGACCGCCTCCGTCGCCTTCCGCTTCCGCCACCGCATACCCGTGCGGCTGTGCGGGTAATCCCGTGGCGTGGCAGACCTCGACCACTCCCACCCCGTTGACCCCGAGCGCGTCGCCCGCGCTCGCGCCCGCCTGCCGAGCCGGGAGGACGCTGCCCAGCTGACCAGCGTGCTGAGCCTGCTGGCCGATCCGACGCGAGCGTGCGTGCTCTACGCCCTCGACGTCGTCGACGAGCTCTGCGTCGGGGACCTGGCCCTGGCGCTGGAGGTCAGCGAGGACGCTGTCGGCTACGCCCTGCGCCTGCTGCGCACGGCCGGCTTCGTCGCCAGCCGCAAGGAGGGGCGCGTCGTCTACTACCGACTGGCCGACGGCTTCCCCGAGCCGCTGCGGGAGCACTGCCTGCGCCGGCTGATCGAGCTCTCCCGGCGGGCGCCCGACGATCCCACCTGACCCTACCCTTGCGGGCGTACCCCACAGGGGTATGGTTGAGCCCAGTTGGTCGACCAGAGGAGCTGCCGGATGACCGCCGGCGCCACCCACGCGCCACACGGGTACATCTCCAGCAAGGACGACTACCTGAAGCGGCTGCGGCGCATCGAGGGGCAGGCCCGCGGCCTGCAGCGGATGGTCGAGGAGGAGAAGTACTGCATCGACATCCTGACGCAGGTCTCGGCCATGACGAAGGCGGTGCAGTCGGTGGCCCTCGGCCTGCTCGAGGACCACCTGAGCCACTGCGTCCTCCAGGCAGCCGCGGCCGGCGGCCCGGAGGCCGACGAGAAGATCCGCGAGGCCTCCGAGGCGATCGCCCGCCTGGTCCGCAGCTGAACCGCATCCCTGCCCCGGCCGATACGGCCGGCCGTTCCGACGAGGAGATCCGATGAGCACCGCCACCTACACGGTCACTGGCATGACCTGCGGGCACTGTGTCAAGAGCGTCACCGAGGAGATCAGCGAGCTGCCTGGCGTGCAGGGCGTCGATGTCGACCTGCCGACCGGCGCGGTCACCGTCACGAGCGAGCAGCCGCTGGACGCCGGGGCCGTCCGGTCCGCCGTCGAGGAGGCCGGCTACCAGCTGGCCTGACCCGCAGCGACTGGTGGACCTCCCGGTCCGGCAGGCCGGGTGGTCCACCACCGACAATCGTGATCCAGCGCAGGAGCCGAGCATGAGCGCACCGAGTACCGACAACCCCGCCACCACCGGAACACCGCAGCCCGATCATGTTGAGCTGCTCGTCGGCGGGATGACCTGCGCCTCCTGTGCTAACCGGATCGAGCGCAAGCTGAACAAGCTCGAGGGCGTGACGGCCACGGTGAACTACGCGACCGAGAAGGCGCGGGTCACCTTCGATCCGGCCGTCACCCCTGAGCAGCTGGTCGCGACCGTCGAGGCCGCCGGGTACACCGCGGCCCTGCCCGCCCCGCCCGTGCCCTCCGGGACGAAGCCGGATGAGGCCGCGGCGGGGCCCGACGCCACCGCGGCGCTGCGCCAGCGGCTGCTGGTCTCCCTGGTGCTCACGGTCCCGGTCGTGGTCCTCGCGATGGTCCCGGCCCTGCAGTTCACCTACTGGCAGTGGCTCTCCCTGACCCTGGCCGCGCCGGTCGTCGTCTGGGGGGCCTGGCCGTTCCACCGGGCTGCGTGGACCAACGCACGGCACGGGACGTCGACGATGGACACGCTCGTCTCGGTCGGCACGCTGGCCGCGTTCGGCTGGTCGCTGTACGCGCTGTTCCTGGGCACCGCCGGCATGCCCGGGATGACCCACGGGTTCGACCTCACCGTCGCCCGCGGCGACGGCTCGTCGCAGATTTACCTGGAGGCCGCCGCCGGGGTCACGACCTTCATCCTCGCCGGCCGGTACTTCGAGGCCCGGGCCAAGCGCCGCTCGGGCGCCGCGCTGCGCGCGCTGCTGGAGCTCGGCGCGAAGGAGGTCTCGGTGCTGCGCGGCGGCGCCGAGCTGCGCATCCCCGCCGAGCAGCTGGCCGTGGGTGACCGGTTCGTCGTCCGCCCCGGCGAGAAGATCGCCACCGACGGCGTCGTCGAAGAAGGCTCCTCCGCCGTCGACGCCAGCATGCTGACCGGTGAGTCGGTGCCGGTCGAGGTCGCCGTCGGCTCCTCGGTGGCCGGTGCCACGGTCAACGTCGGCGGGCGCATCGTCGTCCGCGCCACCCGGGTGGGCGGGGACACGCAGCTGGCCCAGATGGCGCGTTTGGTCGAGGATGCGCAGAACGGCAAGGCGCAGGTCCAGCGGCTGGCCGACCGCATCTCCGGCGTGTTCGTGCCCGTTGTCATCGGCCTGGCGCTGATCACCCTCGGGGTGTGGCTGGCCGTCGGCGGCGGGGTGGCGGCGGCCTTCACCGCCGCGGTCGCCGTGCTGATCATCGCCTGCCCGTGCGCGCTGGGCCTGGCCACGCCGACCGCGCTCATGGTCGGCACCGGCCGCGGCGCCCAGCTGGGCATCTTGATCAAGGGCCCGGAGGTGCTGGAGAACACCCGCACGGTCGACACGGTCGTCCTCGATAAGACCGGCACCGTCACGACCGGGCGGATGGCGCTGCGGCAGGTCGTCGCCGCCCCGGGCGAGGACCGGGACGAGGTGCTGCGGCTGGCCGCCGCCGTCGAGGATGGCAGCGAGCACCCGATCGCCCGCGCCGTCGTCTCCGGCGCCCGCGAGCGGCTCGGCACCTTGCCGCTGGCCGGGGACTTCACCAACCGCGAGGGGCTCGGCGTCCAGGGCGTGGTCGACGACGGCGACACCAGCCGCGGGGTCCTCGTCGGCCGCCCCCGCCTGCTCGCCGACTGGTCGATCCCACTGCCCGACAGCCTGGCCGAGGCCGTCGCCGCCGCCGAGCGGGACGGTGGGACCGCCGTCGCGGTGGCCTGGGACGGCGACGCCCGCGGCGTGCTCGTCGTTGCCGACACCGTCAAGCCCACCAGCCGGCAGGCCGTCGCGCAGCTGCGCGCCCTGGGGCTGACCCCGGTGCTGCTCACCGGTGATAACGCCGCCGTCGCCCGCGCGGTCGCCGCCGAGGTGGGCATCGACGAGGTCATCGCCGAGGTGCTCCCGCAGGACAAGGTCGACGTCGTCACGAAGCTGCAGGCCGAGGGCAGGACCGTGGCCATGATCGGCGACGGCGTCAACGACGCCGCGGCGCTCGCCCAGGCCGATCTCGGGCTGAGCATGGGCACCGGCACCGACGTCGCCATCGAGGCCAGCGACCTCACCCTCGTCCGCGGCGACCTGCGGGCCGCCGCCGATGCCATCCGGCTGTCCCGCCGCACGCTGGCCACGATCAAGGGCAACCTGTTCTGGGCCTTCGCCTACAACGTCGCCGCCCTGCCCCTGGCCGCCCTGGGCTTGCTCAACCCGATGATCGCCGGGGCGGCGATGGCCTTCTCCAGCGTCTTCGTCGTCAGCAACAGCCTCCGGCTGCGCCGCTTCCGCCCGCTTCCCGGCAACTGACATCGGCGCGGGCCGCGCCGACTGTCGGGAGGTACGCAGGGTCCTGCTCAGTCAGGGTGCTGGGCGGCGGGGCGGATTGGGCAAGAACCTCCGCCGGATCCGTCGGCGTCCCTGCAGCCACCGCCGGCAGCGGAACGCGGCCCGCCACGCGAAGGCGACGGCGAACCCGGCGAGCAGCAGCGCCAGCTCGCCGAGAAGCAGGAGCATCAGCACCGGATCCCGGCCGAGCACGAAACTCCTTCCCGTCGTGATCCGGATGTCCGTGCGGTCACTGGCTGTTCGGCGCGTCGCTCCGTCGCTCGGCGAGGTGCTTGCGAACACGCCAGATGACGAGCGCGACGACGGCGACGCCGGCGACGGCGAACGCGGCATCGCGCCCAAAGGTCTTCTCCACCTTCGCGTAGGAGGCGCCGGCGGCGTAGCCGAGCAGGGTGACGGTGGCGCCCCAGGCGATGCCGCCGGCGGCGTTGTAGGCGAGGAACTTCGGATAGTGCATGCGTGACGAGCCGGCGAGGAACGGCATGACGGCGCGGAAGAAGGCGATCCAGCGGCCGACGACCGCGCTGCCGCCGCGGCGGGCGAGGAAGTCCTGTGCGCTGTCCAGCTGCTTGCGGCGTTTGTCGAGAACCCGCCAGCGCAGCACCCGGGTGCCGCCGGTGCGGCCGATCTCGTAGCCGACGGTGTCGCCGACGATCGCCGCGAGGATGATCACGACGATCACGGCGGGCAGCGACGCGCCGGTCTGCTGCTCGGCCTGGCGGTCGCCCGCGTCCGGGTTGCGGACGCACCCGGCCCCGGCGCCCCCAAACGCGGTGTGGGGGTGGCCGCGAACCGCCATTCCCCGCGCGGCCCCCACCCGCGGCGGGGGG
>JBQCDV010000119.1:0-11687 GCA_051960855.1 Actinomycetales bacterium | reverse complement strand
GAGCGTCTACCCCTTCGTACGCTCCTACGAGTGGTACCTGCTGCCGGACGAGGACCGCCGCCGCATGCTCGCCGACCACGGCAAGATGGCCCGCGGCTACCCCGACGTCCGCGCCAACACGGTCGCGTCCTTCTCCCTCGGCGACTACGAGTGGATCCTTGCCTTCGAGGCCGACGAACTGCACCGCATCGTCGACCTCATGCGCCACCTGCGTGGCTCCGAGGCCCGTCGGCACGTCCGCGAGGAGGTCCCGTTCTACACCGGTCGGCGCCGGCAGCTGGGTGACCTGCTCTCGGCTCTCCCGTGAGACGACCGTGAGGCTGGCGCGACCGCTGGAGGGTTCCGGCGCCGCGCCCCGCCGGCTGCGCCCGGACTCCCAGAGCAAGCTGGCGCGGCTCATGCGCGTCCTCGGCAGCACCTGGCTGCTGGGGACGCTGACGGTCGTCCTGCTCGTCGGGGTCCTCACCGGTCTGCTGGTGCCGCTGGACGTCTTCGTCCACGGCCTGCAGGTGTGGCACTGGGCGCCCGGGCACCGGTTCCGCCACCTCATGGACCTGCTCGACCACATCGGGCAGCGCGCCTTCTGCCTGCCGCTGCTCTACGCCGCGGTCGCCCTCGTCTGCTGGCGACGGCGACGCTGGTGGCCCGCCATCGTCACGACCCTCGGCGTCCTCGCGGTCAACGTCATCGTCGGCGCCATCAAGCTCGCGACCGACCGGCCCAGCCCGAGGACCGGCACCGCCTATGCGTGGCAGTACGGCGACCTCTTCCCGTCCGGCCACACGGCCAACATCGTCTTCGTCTACGGGCTGCTCGCCTGGCTGCTCATCCGCGACACCCGTCGCGGCCGGCAGTACGCCAAGTGGCTCGTGCTGCTCGTCGGCCTCGCGCTGGCCCTCATGTACTGGGTCTCGACCTACCGCGCGACGCACTGGTTCACCGACCTCACTCTCGGTGCCGTGCTGGGCGGCCTGATCCTGAAGTACACGATCCTGCTCGACGTCCGCGGCGACCGGCCCGGTGAGCACGACGCGCTCCTGCACCCCGGCAACTGGCTGCGCCGGCGCCCGAGCGGCCGTTCCACCGACGGCGCCACGACGACCGACCAGCCGACGGCAGGCGCCGGACGCTGACGGCGCGGTAGGTTCGCCGCCATGGCGGCCCCCGCACTGGAGCTCGAGGTCGGCGGACGCACCGTGCGCGTCACCAGCCCGGAGCGCGTCGTGTTTCCCGAGGTCGGGATCACCAAGCTCGAGGTGCTCGAGTACTACCAGGCGGTCGGAGACGGCATCCTGCGGGCCCTGTACGAGCGCCCGGTGACACTGGAGCGCTGGCAAACCGGCGTGCACCCCGACGTGAAGCTCGCGACCCGCGCCGACGGTCGCGGCGCTGACGCCTTCTACCAGAAGCGCATCAGCAAGGGCGCCCCCGAGTGGGTGGAGACCGCGCACATCACCTTCCCGAGCGGCCGCACCGCCGACGAGGTCTGTCCCACCGAGCTCGCCACCGTCATCTGGTGCGCCCAGCAGAACACCCTGACCTTCCATCCCTGGCCGGTCCGACGTGACGACGTCGACCATCCCGACGAGCTGCGTATCGACCTCGACCCGCAGCCGGGCACCGACTTCGCCGACGCCGTCCGCGTCGCCGGGACCGCCCGGGAGATGCTCGACGAGCTGGGCTGGCGCGGCTTCCCGAAGACCTCCGGCAACCGCGGCGTCCACATCTACCTGCGCATCGAGCCCCGGTGGACCTTCACCGACGTCCGGCACGCCGCGATCGCCTTCGGTCGCGAGCTCGAACGCCGCCGCCCCGGCGAGGTCACGACGCACTGGTGGAAGGAGGAGCGGGGGCAGACGATCTTCGTCGACTACAACCAGAACGCCCGCGACCGCACCATCGCCAGCGCCTACTCCATCCGGCCCAAGCCGCATGCGCCCGTCTCCGCGCCGGTCACCTGGGACGAGCTCCCGAACGTCGACCCGCGCGACCTCACCGTGCGCACGATGCCCGCCCGCTTCGCTGCCGTCGGCGACCTCAACCGCGACATCGACGACGTCGCCTACGACCTCACTCCGCTGCTGGAGTGGTGGGAGCGCGACGAGCGTGACCACGGCCTCGGCGACATGCCCTATCCGCCGGACTACCCGAAGATGCCGGGGGAGCCCAAGCGCGTCCAGCCGAGCCGCGCCCGCGAGGACACCTGACGCTCCAGCTCTCGCACGGGACTCCGGCCCCGGGCGCGCTGATGCCATTTGGCAACCCTTGTCGTCAAGTAACCGGCAGACCCGGCCGATGCACCCGACGTGGGGAGTGGCAGCAGCGACACCTATCGGTCCGGATGGCTGACGCAGACGGCGAACGCCGCAGCGTCGGCGCCGCGCCGTGCGCTGCTGACCGTCCTGGTCGGGGCCGCGGTCCTCGCCGTTGTCCTGGCGCTGCCGCTGCCCGACGTCGTGTCGCTCGCTGTGGACGACCTCACCGAGGCGCTCTCAGCCACGGCTGCCGCCGCCGTCGCCGCCTTCGTCGCGGTCTCGTCGCATCCCACCGGCGCCCGCCGCGAACGAGCGGGCTGGGGGGCGGTGGCAGCAGGGTCGGGAGCATGGGCGGCGGGGCAGTGGCTGACCTGCTGGTACGAGGTGCTCCGGCGGGGCGAGACGCCCTTCCCGGGTCTGCCCGACCTCGGCTTCTTGCTCTTCCCGGTGGGCGCGCTGACCGGGATCCTGCTCCTCACCGGCCGACGACGGAGGACCCACCAGGTCCGCGCGGTGCTCGACGGCGCGATCCTCATGGTCTCGATGCTGGTCGTCGTCGCGGTCACGGTCCTCCAGCCGCTCGCGGCAGCAGGCGACGGCTGGTGGTCCACGGCCGTGTCGTGGAGCTATCCGCTCTCCGACGTGCTCGTCGCCACGGTCGTCCTGCAGCGGCTGTCCTCGGACACCGGCCTGGGCCGCCCCGTGCGCCTGCTGGCGGTGGGCGCCGTCGCCATGGCCGTCAGTGACACCGCCTATACCTGGACGTCGACGCTCGCGGAGAGCGTCTACACCAGTCTCGACTGGATCGACGTCGGCTGGACGCTCGCTTTCGCGCTGATCGCGCTGTCGGCGCTGCATGGTCTCGCCGCGCCGCCGGCCCTCCAGGGGCAGGGCCGCTCTACGGTCAGCCGGCAGCGCGACAGCGACGACCGCCGCGGCGTTCGGGCCGGCGCGTCGACCGAGACCTGGGGCGGCAGGACCGTCCTCGTCCTGCCGCAGCTGCTGCTCGTCGCGGCCGTGCTGGTCATCCTCACCGCCGCAGTGCGGCACTCCGCTGGGAGCACCGCCGCTGTCGTGGCCGGAGTCGTCCTGGGGATCCTCGTCAGCGTCCGCCAGGCGCTCGTCCTGCTCGACAACCGGCGTCTGGTCGAGCAGCTGCGGCGCACGCAGGACCAGCTGGAGTTCCGCGCCTTCCACGACCCGCTCACCGGCCTGGCAAACCGGGCGCTCTTCCACGACCGGCTCAGCCACGCCCTCGACCTCCACCAGCGCGACAAGCGGCCCGTCGGGGTCATCTTCCTGGACCTCGACGACTTCAAGTCGGTCAACGACTCGCTCGGTCACCAGCACGGCGACCAGCTGCTCGTGTCCGTCGCGGAGCGGCTGCGCGCGGCCATCAGCCCTGGTGACACCATCGCCCGCCTCGGCGGCGACGAGTTCGCGGTCCTCATCGAGAGTGGCGAGCGGGCCACGTCGGTCAGTGCCGCTGCCGTGCTCGACGCACTGGCACGGCCGTTCCTCGTCGACGACCGGTCACTCTGGCAGCGGGCCAGTGTCGGCCACGTCGAGGTCACCGATGCCGACGCGCTGGCGGTGTCCGGGGAGGGCCTCGCGGCGGAGGTGCTGCGGCGGGCCGACGTGGCCATGTACGTCGCGAAGACGTCGGGCAAGGGCCGGGCCGCGCAGTTCCGCCTTGACGACGACGCCGACCTGAGCGCCTCACCCTTCCTCGCGACCGACCTCAAGCGGGCGATCGCCGGGCGCCACCTGACCGTCGAGCTGCAGCCGGTGTTCGACCTGGCCGGCGGGGGTGGTGTGCGCGGCGTGGAGGCGCTCGCGCGCTGGGAGCACGGCGTGCTGGGCCAGGTCTCGCCGGCGGTCTTCGTGCCCCTGGCCGAGCGCACCGGGCTGATTCGGCCGCTGGAGTGCCTGGTGCTGGACCTCGCGCTGACCGCGCTGGGGCCGCTGCGCCGGCACGTGCCCGACCTGTCCGTCGGGGTCAACATCTCGGCTGCGCACCTGTCCTCCCCGGAGGTGGTCGACGACATCCTCGGGGCGCTGCGGCGGCACGGGCTGCCCGGCGACGCGCTCGTCGTCGAGGTCACCGAGACGGTCGAGGTCGACGACTTCTGCGCCGTTGCCACACGGCTGTCGCAGCTGCGGTGCGAGGGCGTCCAGATCTCGCTGGACGACTTCGGCGCCGGCCATACCTCGATCGCCTACCTGCACCAGCTCCCGCTGGACAGCCTGAAACTTGACCGCTCGCTGCTGACCGTCAGCGCCCACGGCCAGTCCCTGCTCACCTCGGTGGTCGACCTCGCCCACTCCCTCGGGCTGCGCGTCGTCGCCGAGGGGGTCGAGACCGCGGAGCAGCTGGACAGTGTGCGCGGGCTGGGCTGCGACTTCGCCCAGGGCTACCTGCTGGCCCGGCCGCAGCGTCCCGAGGTCGTCGACGCCGAGCTGGAACGACGCGCGGCGCGCGCGGAGATGGTGCACGGCGCGGGGCGCGCGGAGATGGTGCAGGGCGCTGCCCACGCGGCCATCGCGCAGAGCCCTACTGCTGAGGCTCCAGCGTCAGCGACACCGAGTTGATGCACCACCGCTGATCGGTCGGCACGTCGTAGCCCTCACCCTCGAAGACGTGGCCGAGGTGAGAGCCGCAGTTGGCGCAGCGGGCCTCCACCCTCCGCATCCCGAACGACCGGTCCTCGATCAGCTCGACGGCGTCGTCGGCCGTCGGCTGGTAGAACGACGGCCAGCCGCAGTGGGACTCGAACTTCGTCTCGCTGCGGAAGAGCTCCGCCCCGCACGCGCGGCAGTGGTAGACCCCGACGGTCTTCGTGTCCACGTACTCGCCGGTGAAGGGCCGCTCCGTGCCCGCCTCGCGGAGCACGTGGTACTCCTCCGGTGAGAGCTGGCTGCGCCACTCCTCCTCGGACTTGGCGACGGGGTGCTGGCGATCCGACTGCTGGGCGCGGTCCTTGGCGGGGCTGCTCATGCCTTCGACCGTACGTCGCGGGTCTGACAACCGCCAGCGGCGGCTCAGCTCACGACGCGGTCGGTGCCAGCTACCACGTGCAGGACCGGCCGGTCGGTCTCCCGGCGGATGCGACTGGCCCAGTCGCGGTGGAGACCCTCCTCGACGAGGTGCGGGGGAGTGATGACGACGACGTCGAGGGCGTCGCGCCCGGTGGCTGCGGCGACGACGTCGGCGACGGGATCATCGGAGAGCCGGGCCTCGGCGATGCCGATGCCGGCGGTCTCCAGCGCGACTTTCGAACGCCGCAGCGACGGCTCGGGCCCCACCTCGTCGCCCCGCTCGTCGTGCGGCTCGGTCGAGGCGTTGTGGATGCTGCCGAGCAGGACGCGGTCGACGGTCTCGACGAAACCCTCGGAGCGCTTGGCCGGGACGAGCAGGACGACCTGCAGGGGCTCGTCGTGCAGGGCCGTGAGTCGGTCGACGTCGTGCGGGGTGAGGGCGTCCTCGGTCAGGACGACGGTCGTCAGCATGGGAGCAGCCTGCCAGAGGGGCTACTCGGCGAGCACGTCGCCGAGGTCGTAGGCGATGGGCCGGTCGAGCTGGTCGAAGGTGCACGAGCGGGGGTCGCGGTCCGGTCGCCACCGCTCGAGCTGCACCGTGTGGCGGAAGCGGTCGCCCTCCATCTGGTCGTAGCGGACCTCGACGACGAGCTCGGGCCGCAGCGGGTACCAGGTCATGTCGCGAGCGCCGGTGAAGCGCGACTTCTCGCCCTCCGCGGTGCGCACCTCGCCGCTGTCGTCGCGCTGCAGGTAGGGCGCGAGCTCATCGATCAGCTCCACCCGACGCTTGGTGGGCATCGCCGCAATGCCGCCGACCTGGCGCAGCTGGTCGCCGTCGTAGAGCCCGAGCAGCAGGGACCCGACGCCCTGACCGGACTTGTGCATCCGGTAGCCCACCACGACGCAGTCGGCGGTGCGGGAGTGCTTGACCTTGAACATGGCGCGCTTGTCTGGCTGGTAGCGCAGGTCGGTCGGCTTGGCGACCACGCCGTCGAGCCCCGCGCCCTCGAAGACCTCGAACCACTGCCGTGCCAGCTCGACGTCCTCGGTCGCCGCGGTCACGTGGATCGGCGGGGCAGCCGAGGCGAGCACCGCCGCCAGCCGCTGCCGCCGTTCGGCGAAGGGTTGGGAGCGCAGGTCCTCGTCGCCGAGTGCCAGGAGGTCGAAGGCGACGTAGCTCGCCGGCGTCTCGGCCGCCAGCCGCCGGACCCGCGACTCCGCGGGGTGGATGCGCTGGGCGAGGGCCTCCCAGTCCAGCCGCTCGCGCCCGTCGCCGGTCGGCCGGCGGACGATGATCTCGCCGTCGGTGACGCACCGCTCCGGCAGGGAGGCGAGGGCCGCCTCGACCACGTCCGGGAAGTACCGCGTCATCGGCTTCTCGCCACGGGAGGTGATGACGACGTCGTCGCCGTCGCGCCACACCAGTGCGCGGAAGCCGTCCCACTTCGGCTCGTAGAGCAGGTCGCCGGTGGGCAGATTCGGTACCGACTTGGCCAACATCGGCGCGAGCGGGGGACTGAAGGGCAGCACGGGCAGCACAATGCCGTAGTGGTCAAGACCCGTGCCATCCCGGACCAGATCGTCGAACGCCGCGCCCTCGCTGCCGCCCAGGGGCGCCGGCAGGCTCGCTGGGGCGCGCGCCTGCTCGCCGCGCTCGTCGTGCTGGTCGTCGTCGCCGCCGTGGCGGTCGCCGGGATCGGTTGGTATTACTCCTCACAGTTGCTCGTGCCCAACCACGACTCCGTCTACGACCTCACCGTCAAGGCTTCAACTCCGCACACGGTGACGCTGCCGGACACCAGCAACACCCACGCTGTCGGCAGGTATGCGGTCGTGTCAGCGACCGGTCGCACGGTGGTCGGCGACATCTCCACCGAGGGCGGCGGCTTTGTGACCCGCGAGGTCGTCGAGGGCAGCAGCCCGGCAGCGGGCACCAAGGTCTACTGGACGCCGCATCCCAACGAGACAGACCCGCAGGGTGCGGCAGGTCTCGACTTCACTCCCGTTAACATCCCGACCGACCTCGGACCGATGCCCGCGTGGGACATCCCGGCGCCCGCCAAGGCTCCCGCGGCTGCTCGCGAGACGACAGTGATCCTCGTCCACGGGCGCGGCGCCAGCCGGACCGAGGGGCTTCGCGTCATGCCGACGCTTTCCTCGCTCGGCGTGCGGATGCTCGACATCACCTACCGCAACGACGTCGGTGCGCCGGAGTCGAAGGACGGTTTCTACCACCTGGGGCAGACCGAGTACCGCGACCTCGACGCTGCCGTCGGCTGGGCGTTGGACCACGGCGCCAAGCGGGTCGTGCTCTACGGCTGGTCGATGGGGGGAGCGCTGGTCTTCGACGAGCTGCGGCACGGGCAGCATGCCTCCGCGGTCGCTGCCACCGTGCTCGATGCCCCCGTCGTCGACTGGCGCTCGACGCTCGACCTGCAGGCGGCCAACCGCGGTCTGCCTGGCTTCCTGACTCCCATCGCTGAGCGCATCGCGTCCCTGCGGGCGGGCATCGACTGGGACGACCTCGACGCCCGGCATCGCCGGATCTCGGTGCCGACGCTGCTGTTCCACGGCACGGCCGACACCACGGTCCCGATCGGACCCTCGCGTGAGGTCGCCGCCGCCAACCCCTCGACCATCACCTATGTGGAGGTGCCGGGAGCGGAGCACACGGCGTCGTGGAACGTCGACCCTCAGGGCTACGAGAAGCACCTGGACGCCTTCCTCACCGGCGTGCTGCACCTGCGCTGAGCGAGGTCATCGCGTCGCCGTCGTCACCTTCCAAACCGGACCCCCACCTGCCGGACGTGGCTGCAGCCCATGCTCGGCCAGCACGGCACGCATGGCGGTCGGCGAGTGCGTGAAGACGCGGAAGTCGCTGCCGCGCAGGCGGAAGCCGACGTTCTCGATCGCCGCCGCCAGCCGCGACACCAGAGTCCGCGGCGGGTGGGTGAAGACCACCCGCTGACGCGTGTGGCCGGCCACCGCTGCCAGCAGTCGGCGGTAGTCCGGGTAGCAGCAGACGACGCGGTGCAGCACCACGACATCCGCCGGCTCCACCAGCTCGGGCGTGGCGGCGAGGTCGATGTGCCGCCGCGTGATGCGATCGGCCAGGCCGGCCTCGGCCGCCAGGTGGGCGGCCTCGGCCTCGTAGGCGTGCGACAGCTCGAGATTGGTCGCGCGAGTCGCGCCCCGCTTGAGCAGTTCCAGCTGAATGTCGCCGATGCCGCCCCCGATCTCGAGCACGGTCGCCCCGGCTACTCCGCCCTCGCGCTCCAGAACGTCCACGATGCGCCGAGCGGCCCGGTCCAGGCCCTTGCGTCGATACCGCCTGGCCAGTCGGCGCGCGAAGCCGTCGCCGAAGGTGCCGTCGTATCGGCTCGGGTCACAGCAGTCGCTCACGCGAGGATCATCCCTCCGCGGCGAGGTCCTTGTCCTCCATCTCCCACGCGTGGTCCATCGTGTGGAAGGCGGTGTGGCGGATGAGGAAGGGGAGGTTCCACGAGCGCATCCGCTTGCTCTCGCCGCCGTTGTACTCCCGCATCAGCCCCACGTACTCGTCGCGGAACGCCTGCCGGTCGTCGAGCGAGAGCCGCGCGTCCTCCGGCGTGCGCAGGCCGAGCCGCCTGGCGAAGTCGTGGGTCTCGGTGCGCAGCACATGCTCGACGATCTCGTCACGGTCGCGTCCGCCGCCCCGAACGCCCTTGCGCATAACCGGCGACACCCGCGCGGCGACGCCGTCGAGGTAGGCCCAGCAGGCCTGCAGCAGCCCGATCTTGCGCTCCAGCTCGGCGTCGGGCATCGGCTCCGTCTCGAGGGAGCAGGGGGAGAACGAGATGCCCCAGAAGTCCGTCGAACCGGGACCGACCCGGTCCTCCACGACGTCGAGGCCGGCGACTCGGTCGAACTCCTCAGCGCGACCCGCCGCGGCGGCCACCGGCCGGTAGCGCGGCAGGTAGGACTCCAGCGTCTCCAGGGCCTCGCCCGGTCTCTTCCCCCCACGGCTGAGCCCCGGCCAGTCCACGGCGAAGGCGACACACTTCTTGTCCTTCGGACCGTGCTCGACGACCGTGCGCATCGCCGTGGTCTTCGCCATGCGCCGGACGCTACTCCCGACGCCACCGACCGAACAGGAAGCCGTCCTCCTCCAGCAGATGCGTGAGCCGGAGATGCCGGACGGGGTCCAGCACGGGTCCGCGCAGGCTGCGGCCCGCGTCGCCGGCAGTCAGCAGGGGCGAGAGAGTCAGACAGAGCTCATCGAGGACGTCGGCGGCGACCAGCTGCGCCAGGAGTGAGGGGCCGCCCTCGCAGTCCAGCCGCCGCAGCCCTCGCTCGGCCAGCTGCCGGACCGCGTCGCGTAGGTCGACGCGCTCGTCCCCGGCCACCACGACGTCGACGTCCTCAGCCAGCCGCTTGCGCCTGTCCTCCGGAGCCGACTCACACGTGACGATGACGGTGCGACCTTGGCTTGCGGAGATCAGGTCGATTGATGGATCGATCTCGAGAGTCCCGCTGACGACGGCGATGACGGGTGCGGGCGTCGTTCGGGAGTCACGCAGCCATTGCCACCGCGGCTTCACGGTCGCCGGTCCGTAGCCCTCTGCCCGCGCCGTGCCCCAGCCCACGAGGATCGCATCGGACAGTGCCCGGTTGAGCGCGAGCACGACCCGGTCGGGGGGACCGGAGATCGACGCGGACCGGCCGTCGGGTCCCGCGCCGCCCCCATCGAGCGTCGAGACCATCACCGCCCGCAGCCAGGTGGTCTCCTCGGGATATTCGTACGCCGCGGCGAGGGCCCTGTCGTCGAGCTGCTCATCCCCGGGTGGGAGTGAGGCAGCGTGGGAGTCGGGAGTTCCGGGCGAGAGGAGCATGCGCACGGCAGATAGCCTGCCCGCCGTGCCCGACGACGCCACCTCAGACCTGCCGCGGCTCGTCGACCGGACTCCGCAGGTGCCCGTCGAGCGGCTGCTCGCCGAGCTCGTACCGCCGCCGCGGTTCGACAAGGAACGGTTCGGGACCTACCGGCCGGACCCGTCGCAGCCGAGCCAGGCCGAGGCGGTGCGGCGGCTGGAGGCCTTTGCGGGTGAGCTCGGAGGTGCCGGCGACGGACGGCGCGGCAACGGCGGGCGGGGCAACGGCGGGGAGCGGGGCGGGCGCCGTTCGCTGTTCCGACGGAAGCGGGAGGCTGCTGAGGCCCGTGGTGTCTACCTCGACGGCGGTTTCGGTGTGGGCAAGACCCACCTGCTTGCCTCGCTGTGGCACGCCGCGCCGGAGCCGAAGAGCTTTGCGACTTTCGTCGAGCTGACGAACCTCGTCGGCGCCCTCGGCTTCGCTGAGGCCGTCGAGGCGTTGTCATCGAGGACCCTGCTGGCGATCGACGAGTTCGAGCTCGACGACCCCGGAGACACCGTCCTCGTGTCGACGTTGCTGACGCGGCTTGCCGAGTCGGGCGTTGCTCTCGCCGCGACGTCGAACACGCTGCCCGGGGCGCTGGGGGAGGGGCGCTTCGCCGCCGAGGACTTCCTGCGGGAGATCCAGGGACTATCGGCTCGGTTCGACGTCGTGCGGATCGACGGAGAGGACTATCGCCACCGCGGCCTGCCGGAGCCGCCGGAACCGTTGACCGACGCCGAGGTCGACGCGCGAGTCGCGGAGGTGCCCGGCGCCACCGCCGATGACTTCGACGCTCTGCTGGCCCATCTGGCGACCCTGCATCCCAGCCGCTACGGCGCCCTGCTCGACGGCGTGCCGCTGGTCGGCCTGCGGGGGCTGAGCCAGGTGCCTGACCAGAACGTCGCCCTGCGTCTCGTCGTCCTCGTTGACCGGCTCTACGACCGGAGCGTCCCGGTCGTCGCGAGCGGTGAGCGCATCGACCGGCTGTTCAGTGAGGAGATGCTGCGGGGCGGCTACCGCAAGAAGTACTTCCGAGCGGTGTCACGTCTCGGTGCTCTGGCACGCGAGGGGGAGTAGACGCAAACAGGGGCGGGGTCGGTCCGAAGACCGACCCCGCCCTTACGTCACTAGGAGGAGTGACAGCGGCTCAGCCGCCCGTGACAGGTCGGAACGCGTCGATGCCGTTCGGGGTGCCGAGACCCGTCGGGCCGTCCCAGCCGGTGCCGGCGGTGCACCACACCTTGGTGCGGCAGTGACCGTTGGAGCCCGATGTCACGTCGTTCAGCTTGTCCGCGTGAGCCCACAGGGTGGCAGCGGCGCTTGGGTCGTTGCTGCTGTAGTTGGCGAGGGCGTACACGGAAGCGATGATCGGTGAGCTCGCGCTGGTGCCGCCGAAGACGAGCCAGCCCGACGACCCGTTATGCGGGGTGGAGTCGTAGACGGCCACCCCGGTGTTGGGGTCGGCAACCGCTGACACGTCGGCAAGAGCACGTGTGCTGC
>JBQCDV010000118.1:0-3173 GCA_051960855.1 Actinomycetales bacterium | reverse complement strand
CCGCTCTGGTGCTGGGGGGGGGGCCGTGGGTGGTTCCGCCGCGGTGGCGGTACCCGGGTGGGCCGTGTTGCCCCCGGGTGGAGAGGGGGGCTGGGGGGGGGGGTGGGGGGGGGGCGGGGGGAGGTGGAGGGGCGGAGCCGGTGGGGTGACCGTCGGCCGACACGGCGTGCCGTCGTTCCCGTGCTCGCGTGTGCGCCGGTGGTTGTCCAGCAGCCATGGCTGTACACGCGAGCGGCGTGACTGCCCCTGCCTGCAGGAAGGGGCGGCTGGGGGTGGAGGGCGCTGGGGGTGGAGGGGCGGGTGGAGGTGGAGGGGCGGGGCCGGTGGCGTCCCGAATGGCGTCCGGCACCGCGTGCCTCAGTGCCGGTGCTCGCGCTGGTTCCGGTGCTCGCGCTGGTTCCCGTGCTCGCGTGTGCACCGGTGGTTGTGCAGCAGCCGTGGCTGTACACGCGAGCGCCGTGAGGGCGGAGTTAGGTCGGCCACTCCGGAGCTGGTGCGCCGAACAGGTATCCCTGGAAGACCGTGGCGCCGGCAGCCCGGAGGGACTCCAGCTGACCGATGGTCTCGACACCTTCGAGGACCGTGTCGAGGCGCAGTTCGCGGGACATGGCCAGGACACCGCTCACGAGGGCGGCGCTTGCGTGCTCTTCGGGGAGACCGGTGACAAAGGAGCGGTCGATCTTCACCTCATCGATGGGGAGGCGGTGCAGCCACGCGAGCGACGAGTACGACGTTCCGAAATCGTCGAGGGCGATGCGGACGCCGATCTGGCGCAGCTGCCGGAGGGTGTCGGCGAGGCGGTCGAGCTCGCCGAGGGCGCGGGACTCGACCAGCTCGAGGTGCAGCTGGGACGGGGCGAGGCGGGTCTCGGCGAGCACGGCGCGGACCGTCGGGAGCAGACGGGGGTCGGTGACGCTCGCGGCGGCGAGGTTGACCGCGACGTAGGGAGCGGCGGTGCTGGCCGAGGCGGTGGTGGCGACGTAGGGAGCGGCGGTGGCGGCTGAGGCGACGGTGGCGGCTGAGGCGGCGGTGCCGATCTCAGCGGGGGTGGCCACCTCGCCCGCAGCGTTGACGACGGCGGCCAGCCGTCGCGCCGCCGTTCGCAACGCCCAAAGGTCGAGCTCGACGATGACGCCGGACTCTTCGGCCGCGTTGAGGAAGGCGCCAGGGGTGAGCAGGCCGAGACGCGGGTGCTGCCAGCGGATGAGGGCTTCGGCGCCGATGACGACGGCCGACGAGGAGGGCCGGAGGTCGCGGGAGTCGCCGCTGGCGCGGTAGGTGTAGCGCAGGACCGGCTGGTAGTGCAGCGCGAACTGCTGCTCGGCGACCGCCGCCGCCAGCTCCGTGGCGACCCGGGTGATGCCGGGGAGGGCGCGCTGGGCGGACATCGTCCAGGTGCGGTTCCGGCCGTGGGTCTTGGCCTGGTACATCGCGGCGTCGGAGGCCTGCAGCAGGCTCTCGCCCCGACCGCCGGGCCCCCGGTGCGCAGCGATCCCGACGCTGGCGGTGAGGCGGATGACGGCACCTTCGAGGCGGAAGGGTTCCTCGACCGCCAGCACGATCGCCTGGGCGACGTCCTCCGCTTCGCCGCGGGAGTCGGCGAGCACGACGGCGAACTCGTCACCGCTCAGACGCGCCACCAGGTCGTCGTCCGCGACGGTGTCGCGCAGCCGCTGCGCCACCTCGCGCAGCAGGTCGTCGCCGGCGGCGTGGCCATAGCGGTCGTTGACGGACTTGAAGCCGTCGAGGTCGCAGAAGAGCACGGCCACCTCGCGCTCGTCCTGGCACGCCCGCAGGGCCTCGTCGAGCCGGCGGCCGAAGAGCACCCGGTTGGGCAGCCCCGTCAGCGAGTCGTGCAGAGACCGGTGCCGGACGTCCTCCAGCAGCCGCGCCTTGTGCAGCGCGGTCGCCGCCTGGTCGGCCATGCTCAGCAGCCGCAGCAGCAGGTCCTCGTCGGAGGGCTCACCGCGGCGTTCGCGCCCGGCCCAGTCGGTCCACCCGACCGCCGCGACGCCCATCAGTTCGTCACCAGCGACGAGGGGCACGGTCAGCGCGTGGGAGATGCCGATCTCGTCAAAGAGCGCCTGGATCTGCGGGCTCAGCTGCCCCGGCCGCAGCTCGGTGGGCTGCCGCCGCGCCAGCATCTCGGCCAGCTCGGGGGTCTCCGCGGGCACGAGGCTGGTGGCGAGCACGTGCGCGGCGAGGTCGCCGTGACCGCTCTCGGCGACGGCGTCGAGCCGGCCGCTCGCGGAGTCCCAGAGGTAGACGCTGGCGATGCTGGCCCCGACGACCTCGGGCAGCGCGTCGGCCAGCACCCGCGTGATCTCGTGAACGTCGTCGCGTTGGGCGAGCTCGTGGGAGAAGGCCAGCAGGGCGGTGGCGCGCCGCTCGCCCCGACGGCTCTCCTCGAGCGCGAACACCAGGTCCAACGCCGCCGCGGCATGACCGGCGTAGGCGGCGAGCAGGTCGACCTCGTCCGGTGACGCGACGTGGCCCTCGGCGTAGATCGCGGCCAGCCGCCCGTGCCGTCGCCGCCCCGACATGACGTCGACGCACACCGCGTTGGGCCCGAGGTCCTCGCCGGCCAGCAGGCGCGCGGCCAGGGGCGCGACGTCAGCCGGGACGACGCCGTTCGCGACGACGAGGGGCTCGGGGGAGTTGATGGCGGGGGAGTTGACGGCCAGCAGGTGCGCGGGGGCGAGCACGGCGGCGGCCGCGCGCTGCACGATGCGTTCGAGGACGGACTGGGGATCACCGTCGCTGACGAGGTCGGCTGCAGCGGACTGCAGCTCGCGCAGCTGACCCCGCAGGGAGTCGACCTCGAGGCTCCGGGCGCGGCGGCGCGAGGACCACCGCTGCCACACGCTCCAGGTCACGTCGTACATGCAAGCCGGATGGCCGTCGTGTTGGCAAAGGTCGTGTTCGACCCGGGCCGCTGGCAACCCGAAGATCTCCGGCACCGCGGAGATCAGTCCCTGCGCGTATTCGCAGTCCAGCCGGGAGTGCTCGTAGCCGTCGTGCAGCGTGTACTGCAGCAGCGCCCGGGTCCGGCCGCTCTCGATGACCCGCATCGAGGACGTCGTCGTGAACCGCCCCACCTGCCGCGGCAGCTGCCGGTACACCATCGCGGGCGACCCGATCGCGCGCAGCAGCAGGATCAGCGAATGGCTGAC
>JBQCDV010000117.1:0-11692 GCA_051960855.1 Actinomycetales bacterium | reverse complement strand
CTCGAAGGGGTCCGGGGGGGGGTGGTCTTTCGGCATGGGGCCTCCCCTCCCGCGCGGGGGGTCGCGCGCCGTTGCAGCGACCCTACGGGCGCAGCGGGGGCTTCGAACCTGCGAAGCGCAGCAACTCACCGGTGTTGCCAGAACGTTGCAGAGCAAGGGTGTCGAGCGCACCAGGCCGGGCTGAGGCGATTGCGCGGGTCAGGGCAGGGACCGGCGCAGGCGCTTGAGCTTCGTCTCCGACACCGGCCGCTCGCCGAGGTCCGCGGCCGTCCAGTCGCCCTTTCCGAACGGCGCTGCACCGTCGCCCTCGCCGTTCGGGCTCGTCGGCAGGTTGTCGCTGCCCTCGTCGACGCCCGCGGCGTCCTCGCCGTCGTAGGCACCCTTGGCGGGGCGTCGTCGGCGCAGGGGCGGCTGGACGCCGGGTGCGAGCCGACGGCAGGAGACGAGGAAGCCGGTGTGGCCGACCATGCGGTGGACAGGTCGGACAGCCAGTCCCTCCAGATGCCAGTCCCGGACCATCGACTCCCACGCCTGCGGCTCCGTGAAGTGACCGCTGTCGCGCATCGCCTCGGCCGTCCGTGAGAGCTGCGTGGCGGTGGCGACGTAGCAGATGAGCACGCCCCCCGGCACGAGCGCGTCGGCGACGGCGTCGAGGCACTCCCAGGGCGCCAGCATGTCGAGGACGACGCGGTCCACCTCCCGCTCGGTGAGGGAGTCGACGAGGTCGCCCACCGTCAGGCGCCACGCGGGGTGGGGCCCGCCGAAGAACGTCTCGACGTTCGCCTTCGCCACGGCGGCGAACTCCCGGCGCCGCTCATAGGAGGAGACCAGTCCCGAGTCGCCGACCGCCCGCAGCAGCGACATGGTCAGCGCACCGCTGCCCACGCCAGCCTCGACGACGCGGGCGCCGGGGAAGATGTCGCCGAGCGCGACGATCTGGGCCGAGTCCTTCGGGTAGACGACCGCCGCACCGCGCGGCATCGACAGGACGTAGTCGGACAGCAGTGGGCGCAGCGCGAGGTATTGCACGTTCCCCGTCGTCGTGATGACGGTCCCTTCGGGCGACCCGATCAGCTCGTCGTGCCGGAAGGCGCCCTTGTGGGTGTGGAACTCCTTGCCCGCCGTCAGCGTGATCGTGTGCATCCGGCCCTTGGAGTCGGTCAGCTGCACCCGGTCGCCGACCCGGAAGGGCCCACGGCGAGCGGCGGCACCGGTCGGGGCCGCGGCGTCAGAGGTCTCCGTCACCGCGGCAGTCTAAGAGGCACCGCTGGGGGTGCCGGCCGGGGAATCGTTGCCGAGGGCGCGCTCGACCTCCGTGGTGCGCAGCACCCCGACGACAGCGCCGTCCTCGTCCACCACGAGGTACTCCCCCGCGGGGTGACGGGCGAGGTGCCCGAGCAGGTCCGCCCCGGCGGCGTCGGCGGGGATGACGACCTCGGGCGTCACGCGCCGGGCGACGTTCGCGACGTCGAGCCAGGGGCGGCGCTCCTCCGGCGTGGCACGGACCGCGGCACCGTCGACGATCGCCGTGGTGCGCCCTGCCGAGTCGGTCAGCACGAGGGCGGCGCGGGGCAGCCCGGACTCGCGGGCCTGACGCACCGCCTCCGCGAGCGGCGTGCCCGCCGCCACAGCGACGAACGGCGCAGCGAGGGCGCGCGCCGAGAGGCCGGGTAGCCGCTCACGGACGGCTGCGCCGGCGAGGGCCTCGGTCGCCCCCGACCAGATGTAGGCCCCGAGGAGGAGGCCCCAGACGATCGTGAAGGCATCCAGCTGCCAGCCGGCGAGGTAGGAGAGCAGCAGCGGCAGCCCGACGGCTGCGACCGCGACGGCTCGCCCGATCCACGCGGCAGCGCGCGCCGCGGTGACCCGGCTCCCCGTCAGCCGCCACAGCCCCGCCTGCAGCATGCGGCCGCCATCGAGGGGCAGACCCGGCAGCAGGTTGAAGACGCCGACGACGATGTTGGAGACGGCCATCGCGCCGCACAGCACGTGCAGGACGGTGCCGTCGGGTGTCGCGCGCAGCGCAACCCAGCCGAGCACACCGAGCGCCAGGGAGACGGCGGGTCCTGCGAAGGAGATGAGCGCGTCTCGTCCCGGCGTCGGCGTGTCCCCCTCGATCTCGCTGACACCACCGAGCAGGTGCAGGCTGATCCGCCGGACCCGCAGGCCGAAGCGGACCGCCACGATCGAGTGGCTGAGCTCGTGGAGCAGGACCGAGACGTAGAGCAGGACCGCGATCGCCAGGGCGACGACGTAGGCGAACGCGCCGATCGCCGGCAGTTGACGCTCGACACTGGGACCGTAGGCGAAGGTCAGGACGGCAGCAGCGACGAACCACGCCGGGGTGACCTCGACGGGAATCCCGAAGGGCCGTGCGAGCACCAGCCGGTTCATGGGTCGACTCTAGGGCTGTGGGCTCGAGGGCTGCGGGCTCGAGGGCTGCGGGCTCGAGGGCTGTCGGTGGTGCGGGGCGGTGAGCGTCACTCGTGTCCGTCCTGATTCTGTCGGTGCCGTCGCTTATGGTCGCTCGCATGGACCTGACGGCCTCCCTCGTGCGCGTTCCCCCGCCCCGCTCCACAGCGGACGCGCCGTCGCTGTCACCATCTCGGGCCAATGACTTCATGACGTGCCCGCTGCTCTACCGGTTCCGCGTGGTCGACCGGCTGCCTGAGGCGCCCTCCCCGGCGGCGACTCGCGGGACGGTGGTGCACGCGGTGCTCGAGCGGCTGTTCGACCTGCCGCTGCCGGAGCGCACCCCGGAGCGCGCCGTCGAGCTGGTGGCACCGGCGTGGGAGGGGCTGCTGGAGTCTGAGCCGGAGCTGTCTGGGCTGTTCGCGACGACCGACGAGCTCGCGGCGTGGCTGCGGTCGGCGCAGACCCTGGTCACGAAGTGGTTCGACCTGGAGGACCCGCGGCGTCTCGAGCCCCACGCGCGCGAGCTCTACGTGCAGGCGGAGCTCGAGGGCGGGCTGACGCTGCGGGGGGTTGTCGACCGGCTCGATGTCGCACCCTCGGGGGACGTGCGGGTGGTCGACTACAAGACCGGCCGCTCCCCGGGCGCGGGCTTCGAGGACAAGGCGCTGTTCCAGATGCGCTTCTACGCACTCGTGTGGTGGCGCCTGCATGGCCGGGTCCCCCGGCTGCTGCAGCTGGTCTACCTCGGCGACGGCACGGTGATCCGCTACGAGCCCGACGAGGCCGACGTCCGCGCGACGGAGCGCAAACTGCTCGCACTCTGGCGGGCGATCGAGACCGCGATGCGCACCGGCGACTGGCGCCCACGTCCGTCCCGGCTGTGCGACTGGTGCAACCACCAGTCGCTGTGCCCGTCCTTCGGTGGCACCCCGCCGCCGCTGCCCGACCTCACCTCCACGCCGGCTGGCCCCGTGACCCTGCCCGCCCCCTCCGCACGGCCCAACTGAGGACTGGCACGCGGGTGCGGTGCTGCCGTGGGCGGTGTCAGTGGTCGAACGACCAGATGCTTACCGACCACGCAGGCTCGCGGAAGTGCTGCGTCCGCACCGTCACCGTCACCGCTTGACCCTTGCGCACCTCCACCCCCGAGCCGCGCAGCGCGTCCACGGTGAGGTCGGCCTCAAGGCTGTGCACCGTGTAGTCGCGCGATGAGAGCTGCGCGATCAGCACGCCGTCGACGAGGAGGGAGACGTCTCCCGGAGCGACCGTGGTGACGCTGATGCGGTCGCCGTTGACCGAGGCGGGCAGGGACGTGGTGACGTTGTCTCCGACGCCGACCGCCGACACGCTCTCGCCCCTGTCCGGGGGCGCCGGCAGCGCAGACAGCGTGCGAGGTGCCGGCGGCAGGGGGAACTCCTCGAACGGGATGCGCTGATAGACGCCGGCCGTGACGACGCTGTTCACAGTGGTCGACGACGGCAGCGGTGCTGGCGTGCAGCCAGGGCAGGGGTGCGCGGGGATCAAGGTGAGCGTCACGGTCGACTCCTCGCCGAGGCGCACGCCGAACTGCGACCAGAACTGCTGGGGGTTGGCGGCGCCGCCGCTGCTCGCCCCGCCGCAGCCTCCCCAGGACATTGCCCGCCCGTTGACGGCGACCATCACTTCGACGTCGTCCGGCAAGGACTGCTGGCACTGGTCGACGACGGTGAGCTGCCAGGAGGTCGGTCGGAAGCGGAAGCTCGCCGTGCGCGCGGAGCTGCCGTCCAGCACGGCGCCGCCCAACAGCTTCCCGTCGGCTCCGTAGCGCGGCACGGTCGGCACGGGGGCGGAGGTCAGGGATGCGGTGCTCGTGCCGCGATGAGCGGGCGGTGACACCGATGCGGGCATCAGCCGTACCACCGAGACGGCGAGCACCGCGGCCGCGGCGACGGTCACTCCGGCCACTGACGCCGACAGCCGCTGCCGGCGCCGCTGGATGCGCCGGTGCACCGAGGCGACACGGTCCGGGTCGCCGTGCAGCCCGCTGCTGCGCTGGGCGAAGAGCTCCCGCAGGTCCTGCTCGTCGACGTTCACGACTGCTCCTGACGCTCGGGGTGCAGCGACGCGTCGCGCCGCAGCTGGGCGAGTCCCTTGCTGGTCTGGCTCTTGACGGTGCCGGTCGAGATGCGCAGCACGGTCGCGGTCTCTCGCTCGCTGAGGTCCTCGAAGAAGCGGAGGACGAGCACCGCCCGCTGGCGGAGTGGCAACCGCCCGAGAGCGCTCCAGACCAGGTCGCGGGATCCGACGTCGTGGTCGTGGTGCTCGCCGAGGTCGAGCAGCTCGCCGGTCGGGACCTCGCCTCGCCATAGCCGGCGCCACCAGGAGACATAGGTCGTGACGACGATCCGCCGTGCATAGGGGAAGGCGTCGCCCTCCACCCGCCCCCAGCTCTGCCAGAGCTTGAGCAGGGCGGTCTGGAGCAGGTCCTCGGCCGCAGCCTCATCCTGCGTGAGCAGGTAGGCGGTGCGCAGCAGCCGCGGTGAGCTCGTGCGCACGAACTCGTCGAAGTCGCGCAGGTCCGCGCGCATGTGGCCCCCAGCCGCCCAGGAGGTGGTGCGAGGCAGCGCGGCGGCTGCGTGGCCGGGACCGTCGGCGTCCTGGAGCCGAGGCGGTCCGTCGGGTGACCCCGACACCATCTATACGCGGTGAGGCGACGGCGAGGTTGCCCTCGTCACGGATCCAGTCAAGCCAGCAGTGCGGACAGGTCCTCAGTGCGGCGGCCGGCCAGAGACGACCACCGAACGGCGCCGGCGAGGGCGGGCGTCTCGGGAATCGGCACCACATGCGGCACGGCGACGGTGACGCAGCCGGCAGCGAGGGCGGCGGTCACGCCGGGGACCGAGTCCTCCACGGCGACGCACAGCGTGGGTGACACCCCGAGCCGCTCGGCGGCCAGCAGGTAGGGGCCAGGCTCGGGCTTGCCGGCGCGCACCTCGTCGCCCGTCACGACAACGTCGAAGGTGTCCGCCGGCAGGTGAGCCAGGACGGCGTCGGCGAGGGCGCGGTACGACGAGGTGACCACAGCGCGGGGCACACCCTGGGCCCGCAGGTCGGCGAGCAGGTCGAGGACGCCGGGCTGCCACTGCACGCCCTCCCGCACCGCGTCGACCATGTGGTCGAGCAGCTGCTCCACGATCTCCTCGTCCGGTAGGGCGACGCCGCCGCGCTCACGCAACACCGCAGCGCTGGCCATCAGGCTGTTGCCTACCAGCGACTCGCCGTCGGCGCGCGTCCACGTCCCACCGAACTCGCCGACGAGCGCCATCTCGGCGGCTATCCACGACGGCTCGGTGTCGATCAGCGTGCCGTCCATGTCGAACAGCACGGCGGCCAGGGTGGCTGGCTCAGCCCGTACGGCTGGCTCAGGTCGCATTGAAGTACTTCGCCTCCGGGTGGTGGACCACGATGGCGTCGGTCGACTGCTCGGGGTGCAGCTGCAGCTCCTCGCTGAGCGTCACCCCGATCCGCTCCGGCTCCAGCAGGCGCACGAGCGTCGCCCGGTCCTCCAGCCGAGGACAGGCGGGGTAGCCGAAGCTGTACCGCGAGCCGCGGTAGCCCTGCCGCAGGATCTCGGCGAGCTCGGGGTCGTCCTCGGGGCCGAAGCCGAGCTCGTCGCGGACCCGCGCGTGCCACATCTCCGCGAGCGCCTCCGTGAGTTGCACCGACAGCCCGTGCAGCTCCAGATAGTCACGGTAGGCGTTCTTCGCGAAGAGCTCGGCAGTCGCCTCCGCGATCCGCGAGCCCATCGTCACGACCTGCATCTCGATGACGTCGGTCTCCCCTGACTCCCGAGAGCGGAAGAAGTCCGCCAGGCAGAGCCGCCGGTCCCGCCGCTGCCGCGGGAAGCTGAAGCGCGCTCGCTCGCCCCCGGAGTCGTCGAGCACGACAAGGTCGTTGCCCTCACTGACACACGGGAAGTAGCCGTAGACGACGGCAGCCTCGAGCAGCCCCTCGGTCTGGATCCGCTCCAGCCACGCCCGCAGCCGCGGCCGGCCCTCGGTCTCCACGAGCTCCTCGTAGCTCGGGCCGTCGCCCCGGCTGCCGCGCAGGCCCCACTGCCCGAGGAAGGTCGCCCGCTCGTCCAGCCACGAGGCGTAGTCCGCCAGCGGGATGCCCTTGACGATCCGGGTCCCCCAGAACGGCGGCGTCGGGACAGGGTTGTCCGTGGCGACATCCGAACGGCGCTGCTCGTCCACCTCGCCGTCGTCGGGTGCGACAGGACGCGCGACGGCCCGCACGCGACGGGTGCGTCGTTCGGGAAGGACGTCGGCAAGGGAGACGCCAGGCTGCCGCGCCATCGAGATAGCGTCCATCAGACGCAAACCCTCGAAGGCGTCACGGGCGTAGCGAACCTCGCCCTCGTAGAGCTCAGCCAGGTCCTGCTCCACGTAGGCCCGGGTGAGGGCTGCGCCGCCGAGGATGACGGGGTACCGCGTGGAGAGACCCCGGAGGTTCATCTCCTCGAGGTTCTCCTTCATGATTACTGTCGACTTGACGAGAAGCCCGGACATGCCGATGGCGTCGGCCTTGTTCTCCTCGGCAGCGCGCAGGATCTCGGTGATGGGCTGCTTGATCCCGATGTTGACGACGTCGTAGCCGTTGTTGCTGAGGATGATGTCGACGAGGTTCTTCCCGATGTCGTGGACATCGCCTTTAACGGTGGCGAGCACGATCCGCCCCTTGCCGCTCTCCTCGGTCCGCTCCATGTGCGGCTCGAGATAGGCGACGGCGTTCTTCATGACCTCGGCGGACTGCAGCACGAAGGGCAGCTGCATCTCGCCGCGACCGAACAGCTCACCGACGGTGCGCATTCCAGCCAGCAGGGTGTCGTTGACGATCTCGAGGGCGGGCCGGGAGGCGAGGGCCTCCTCGAGGTCGGCCTCCAGCCCTTGCCGCTCGCCGTCGATGATGCGGCGTTCCAGTCGCTCCGACAGCGGCAGGGCCGCCAGCTGCTCGGCGCGCGAGGCACGGTCGCTGGTCAGGTCGACGCCGGCGAAGACCTCGAGGTACCGCGCGAGCGGGTCGTACGCCGGGGTGTCGGCGGTGGCGGGCCGACGCCGGTCGTACACGAGGTCGAGGGCGACCTCGCGCTGCTCGGCGGGGATCCGCGCCATCGGGAGGATCTTGGAGGCGTGCACGATCGCGCTGTCGAGCCCGGCCTCGACGGCCTCGTGCAGGAAGACGCTGTTGAGCACGACGCGTGCCGCCGGCGAGAGACCGAAGGACACGTTGCTGACGCCCAGCGTCGTCTGGATGCCCGGCCAGTGCCGCTTGACCTCGCGGATCGCCTCGATGGTCTCCAGTGCGTCGCGCCGGGTCTCCTCCTGACCGGTGGCGATCGGGAAGGTGAGGCAGTCAAGAATGATGTCCTCGACCGCCATCCCCCACTCACCGGTCAAGGTCTCGACGAGCCGCTGCGCGACCCGCACCTTGTGCTCCGCGGTGCGCGCCTGCCCTTCCTCGTCGATGGTGAGGGCGACCACCGCGGCCCCGTGCTCCTTGACGAGCGGCATGGCCCGCGCGAAGCGCGACTGCGGACCCACGCCGTCCTCGAAGTTGACCGAGTTGATGACCGCCCGGCCGCCGAGGAGTTCCAGACCGGTCTGCAGCAGCGCCGGCTCGGTGGAGTCGATCACCAGGGGCAGAGTGCTCGCCGTCGCCAGCCGGCTGACGACCTCGCGAATGTCTACCACTCCGTCGCGGCCGACATAGTCGACGCAGACATCCAGCAGGTGCGCGCCGTCGCGGGTCTGCTCTCGCGCGATCTGCACGCAGTCCTCCCACCGCTCCGCCAGCAGGGCCTCGCGGAAGGCCTTGCTGCCGTTGGCGTTGGTGCGCTCACCGATCGTCAGGTAGGTCGTGTCCTGGCGGAAAGGCACGTGCTGGTAGAGGCTCGAGACGCCCGGCTCCGGCCGCGGCCGCCGGGGCGTCAGGTCCCGGCCCTGGACGCGCTCGACGACGGCGGCCAGGTGCGCGGGCGTGGTGCCGCAGCAGCCGCCGACGAGGGCGAGGCCGAACTCCCGCGTGAAGGCGTCGTGCGCGGCGGCGAGCTCCTCGGGAGTCAGCGGGTAGCGGGCTCCGTCGGCGGTGAGGACGGGCAGTCCGGCGTTGGGCATGCAGGAGATGGCCGCGCGGGCGTGCTTGGAGAGGTAGCGCAGGTGCTCGCTCATCTCTGCGGGCCCGGTGGCGCAGTTGAGGCCGATGACGTCGACGCCGAGCGGAGCGAGCGCGGTCAGAGCGGCGCCGATCTCCGAGCCGAGCAGCATCGTGCCGGTGGTCTCGACCGTGACCTGCACCATCAACGGCAGGGAGACGCCGGCGACGGTGAGGGCACGCCGGGCGCCGTTCACGGCCGCCTTGGCCTGCAGGAGGTCCTGGGCGGTCTCCACGAGCAGCGCGTCCGCACCGCCGGAGATGAGCCCCCGGCTCTGCGTCTCGTAGGCGTCGCGCAGCTGAGCGTAGGTGACGTGACCCAGCGTGGGCAGCTTCGTCCCGGGTCCGATGGAGCCGAACACCCAGCGCTGGCGGCCGTCGCTGCCATGGTCGTCGGCTACCTCGCGTGCGAGGCGGGCACCGGCCTCGGCGAGCTCGGTGATGCGGTCGGCGATCCCGTACTCGCCGAGGTTGGCCAGGTTGGCGCCGAAGGTGTTGGTCTCGATGCAGTCGACACCGACCGAGAGGTAGGCGTCGTGCACCGAGCGCACGATGTCCGGCCGGGTGACGTTGAGGATCTCGTTGCAGCCCTCGTGGCCCTCGAAGTCGTCGAGAGTCGGCTCGGCTGCCTGCAGCATCGTCCCCATCCCGCCGTCGGCGACGACGACACGGCTCGCGAGCGCGGACCGCAGGGCCTGCGCACGGGTGGATGGGGACGAAGTAGGTGCAGGTTCCACGGCCTCCACGATAGAGAGCCGCCGCAGGGTGAGACGCTCCTGCTCGCCACGTGGGACAGGCGCCGGTACCGTCCGAGCATGTCCCCCGCCGTCCCCGACCGCAGCATCGACGTCGACGTTCCCGCGGTCGGCCTCCGACTGCGCGCGACCCGGTGGCTCGGCAGCGGCGACGGCTCACCTGCGCTGCTGCTGCTGCACGGTCTGGCTGCCCAGCGGCACTACTGGCGTCCCGTGATGTCTCGTCTGCCGCACCTGAGCGCGGTTGCGCTGGACCAGCGGGGCCACGGCGAGTCGGACAAGCCCGATGACGCTCCCTACGACGTCGTGACGTGCGCGAACGACGCAGCGACCGCCCTCGACGCCCTTGGCCTCGACCGGGTGGTCGTGGTCGGGCACTCCTGGGGCGCCTCGGTCGCCGAGGCCTTCGCCGTCCACCACCCCGACCGGACCCTCGCCCTGGTCGCAATCGACGGCGGCCTGGTGCCCTCGGAGTACCTCGGGGACCGCGCCGAGCTGCGGCGACGCCTGGAGCCGCCGCGCTGGGCGGCAGACCCGGAGGATCTCCGGGCGCGGTTCGGCAGCCGGTTTCCTGCCGCCCACCGCGCCGAGGCCGCGGCCGCCCTCTGGCCCAACGTGCAGGTCGGGCCCGACGGCCTGGCCCGGGCACGGCTGCCTTTCGAGCTGCACATGCGGGTGCTCGACGGGATGCTCGACCACTCGCCGTTGGATGCGCTGGCCCAGGTGACCGTCCCGACCTGGGTCGTCGTGTGCGAGTCCGGCGAGGGGATGCCGGGCGAGCCGCGTGAGCGGGCGGCGGCAGCCCTGCGCGAACGACGTCCCGACGCGCGCCTGATGCGCTGGGTGGGAGCCGTCCACGACGTACCCTTGCAGTGGCCGGCTCTCGTGAGCGGGCTGCTGCGCGCGGCCGTGGAGGAGGTCGCGCCGGCCGCCGGCGGGACGGACTCGCAGGCGTCGTCGCCCGGAGGTGCCACCGAGTGATCGAGCTCGAGGACGTGCCGGAGCTCACGGCTCCCGTCCTGATCGCCGCCTTCGAGGGCTGGAACGACGCCGGTGAGGCCGCGACGGGCGCGATCGAGCACCTCGAGGACGTGTGGGACGCCCAGGAGGTCGCGGAGTTCGACCCCGAGGACTACTACGACTTCCAGGTCAACCGACCGCTGGTGGCGGCTGACACCGACGGGACGCGCTTCCTGACCTGGCCCACCACGCGCGTCTCCGTGGCGCAGCTGGGCAACGGTCGCGACGCCGTTCTGGTCCGGGGCATCGAGCCCAACATGCGGTGGCGGACGTTCACCGAGGAGATCCTCGGCGTCGCCCGGGAGCTGGGTGTCACCACGGTCGTCATCCTCGGCGCGCTGCTCGCCGACACCCCACACACCCGGCCCATTCCCGTCAACGGGTCGACGAGCTCACCGGAACTGCGCCGCACCCTCGACCTCGAGCCCTCGCGCTACGAGGGCCCGACCGGAATCGTCGGGGTGCTGCAGGAGGCGTGCGCGCACGCCGAGCTTCCCGCGGCAAGCGTGTGGGCGGCGGTCCCGCACTACGTCGGTCAGACACCGTGCCCCAAGGCGACCCTCGCGCTGCTGCGACGCGTGGAGGACCTGCTTGACCTGGAGATCCCCCTGGCCGATCTGCCGGACGAGGCCCGCGCCTGGGAGACCGGCGTGGACGAGCTGGCGGCTGAGGACACCGAGATCGCCGACTACGTCCGCTCTCTGGAGCAGGCGCAGGACACCGCCGAGCTGCCGGAGGCCAGTGGTGAGGCGATCGCACGGGAGTTCGAGCGCTATCTGCGGCGCCGCGGCACCGGCGGCAACTAGCAGCGCGGCCCCGGCGGCAACTAGCACCGCGAGCACCGGCAGCCCGGCCACGGCGGCGGTCAGTCCCGAAGCTGCACGCCCAGCAGGCTGTCGACCAGCGCGACCACCAGGTCGGGGGCGGCCTCGTCGTCGCCACGCTCGTCGCGGGCCTCTTCGGCCCACCGGTCGATAGCAGTCAGAGCTCCGGGAGCGTCGAGGTCGTCGGCCAGCCGCGCCCGCACTTCGTCGAGCAGCGCCGCCGCCGAGGGACCCGACTCGTGGTCGACGGCTTCCCGCCACCGCGCCAGCCGCTCCTCGGCCTGCGCGAGGTCGGCGGCCGTCCACTCCCAGTCACAGCGGTAGTGATGGGCAAGCAGCGCCAGCCGGACGGCGGCCGCGTCCCGGCCCTCGCGGCGCAGCGCGGAGACGAAGACGAGGTTCCCGCGGGACTTCGACATCTTCTCGCCGTCGAGCCCCACCATCCCGACGTGGACGTAGTGGTCAGCAAACGGGCGCTCACCGGTG
>JBQCDV010000116.1:0-5225 GCA_051960855.1 Actinomycetales bacterium | reverse complement strand
ACCTACGGAGTGCCTTCCAACTCGGAGAACTTGGGACGTCGCAATCACAAGTTTCCCCTGCTGGGCAGGCACTTCCGTGTCTCTACGCGCCGATCAGGCCGTCGAGCCGTGAACGATCCGGGCTAGTGGGTGCGGTGGCCGCTCTGGCCGGAGCAGTGCTCGGCGGTCTCGCGCTTCGTCAGAGCACACCGGCGGCTCCCCATCGCGACCTGCCGGTTTTCGACGTGGGTGTCGTGGCGGAGCCTCTTGACGGAGTCGGCTAAGCAAGCTAACTTCTGGTTAATTCAATTAGCCGGAGCGCTCGGGAGGATCCGATGAACCAAGTTTCCGTTTCCCTCGTGGACGTCCCGGTCCGCCGTCTTGCGCGCCCCCTGCGTGACGGACGCACAGCCTCGATCGGCTACCGGGTTATCGGTGAGGGCCCCCTCATCGTCTGTGTCCCCGGCATGGGCGAGTTGGCCGCGGCCTATCGGTTCACGGTGCCGGCTCTGGTCGCCGCCGGCTTCCGGGTGGCGGTGATGGACCTGCGGGGTCACGGCGACAGCGACGCGGACTTCGATAGCTACGACGACGTCGCTACGGGGACGGACCTGCTCGCGCTCGTGGAGCACCTCGCGCCAGCCGGTGGCAGCGCCGTTCTCATGGGAACGTCGATGGGAGCCGGCGCGGCTACGTGGGCTGCCGCTGAGCGTCCCGAGCTCGTGGCGGGATTGGTGCTGATCGGAGCCTTTGTGCGCAACCCGCCGATGAACCCCGTCCTCGTCGGGGCGTTCCGGCTGCTCATGGGCGGTCCGTGGGCGACGCGGGTGTGGGGCGCGTATCTGCCGAAGCTGTACCCGGGGCATCGGCCGTCGGACTTCGAGGAGCACCGCCGTGCCGTCGTCGCCAGTATGCGTCGTCCTGGCTACCGCCGTGCTTTCACCCGCACGACGCGCACGACACACGCACCAGTGGAGGCACGGCTCGCTGAGGTGAAAGCTCCGGTGCTCGTCGTGATGGGCACTCAAGACCCCGACTTCGCCGATCCCGTCGCGGAGGCGAGCTGGATCGCCGAGCGGTTGAGCGGCGACGTCGTTCGGGTCGAGGGGGCCGGGCACTATCCGCAGGTCCAGGAGCCCGAGCTGGTGAACGCCGCTGTCGTTGCCTTCTGCCGGAGGGCTGTCGGTGCCTAGGGCCGGTCTGTCCCGCGCGCGGGTCGTCGACATCGGAGCCGAGGTCGCCGACGAGCTCGGGTGGGAGCGGCTGTCGCTTGCCGCAGTCGCCCAGCGCTGCGAGGTGCGCCTGCCCAGCCTCTACAAGCACGTCGAGTCGCTCGAGGTCCTCCGGCAGGAGATCGCCGCCCTCGCCACCCGGCAACTGGCCGAGGCACTGGCGGCGGCCGCTACTGGTGTCTCCGGAGAGCAGGCGCTGCAGGGCGTGTGTGATGCGTATCGACGCTTCGCGCTGAGGTATCCCGGCCGGTACGCCGCCACGATTCGGCCCCCTCAGTCGCGAGAGCCAGCGGTGCAGCATCCGGATGGTGGCGACGCGCAGGAGGCGCAGCAGCCCGATGGTGCTCCGGCGGAGGTGCAGCAGCAGCACCGCCTCGCCGCGCAGGCGACGCTGGACGTCGTTCTTGCCGTGCTTTCGGGCTACGGCCTTCGCGGCGCGAGGGCCATCGACGCCGCCCGCGCCCTGCGCGCGGCGCTGCACGGCTTCGCGGCGCTGGAGGGCGGAGGCGGCTTCGGGATGCCTCGCGACGTGGCGCGCAGTTACCGGGCAATGGTCGACGGGCTGCATCGCATGCTGGAGTCGTGGCCGAGCAGTCGGAGTGGGCGAGCAGTCGGAGTGACCGCGGCGCCGTAGCGCTGGAGCCACGGTCACCCGAGAGGTAGCCGCGCCGTCACCTGCCACGACTCAGGAGCGTCAGCGCCGGTGAGCACGGCGAGCTCGGTGACGCGCTGCGAGACAGGCAAGTGCGCGTCGAGTTCGCTGGCGGCCGCGCGAAGGGCTGCGACGCTGCCGAACCGCGACTCGCCGACCGTGAGGTGCGGGACGACCTCGTCGTGCGCGCCGTCGTACGGGAGGTAGCCGGGAAAGCGTGCGCACACCGCGGCGGTGAGCTGTTGGAACGGCGCAGCGGGGGCGGGCGCCAGCCAGAGGACGTCCTCGCCGAACCAACTCATGCTCGCGAACGTCACGTCGAACGCCGCGACCTCGCGTGCGGCGTGGGCGAGACGCTCGAGCACGAGCAAGTCGATCTGGTCCGGCGGCACAAAGGGATACAGCACCGTCACGTGCGCCGGCACCCCCCAGGTAGCGGCGCGGTCGTAGCGGCGGCGGTATTCGCGAACGACGGGGTCAACGGCGGGCATCAGCGTGAGGACGGCCGAGTCGGTGGGCGATGGCCGCACGAGCGCAGTCATGAGGGCAGCGTGCCGCAACCATGGCGTTGCGGACCATGGGATTCGAGCGGGGCCGCCCTCGACGAGGAGCGTCACCCTCCGCCGGGATCGTGGGGCGGCTGCGCCCAATCAGGCCCGTCGCCGCTCCACAGCCCTGGTCGTCGCGCTGTCGGCCTAGGGCACCGCCGCGGATCCCGCTCGAGTGGGCGCGGCAGCTGCCCGGTGCGTCGCAGATGCTCGAGCTGGTAGCGCGGATGCTGACGCCACCGCCGATGAGGGTCGACCCAGGCCGGAGGCTGGAACTCCGGCCGCCCATTGCGCGGGTTGAGGCGCACGTCGTAGCCGAGGTCGTGGACGAGTGCGTGATGGAGGGGATACAGGAGACAACCGTTGTCGGCACAGGTCGGGCCGCCGTGCTCGACGTGGACCATGTGGTGCACGTGGCAGAGCGCGGGGACTGCCTCGCACCCCGGGAAGGCGCAGCGCCGGTCTCGGGCGGCGATCGCGCGCCGCAGTCGGCGCGGCCATGTCCGCTGGTCGCCCGCGACACCGAGCAGCAGCCCGGAGGGGTCGAAGAGCACGGTTGTGATGACCGCGTCGCACAGAACGGCGGCGACCGCGCTGGGGTCGGCGGCCGTGCCGTCGGGGTAGCTCGCGGTGGGCAGGTCGCGGTCGAGGTCGGCGGGTGTTGCGTGCAGGGTCAGGTGTGGAGGCGCGGCGTCCTGCGTGGGAAGCAGCCGAGCGTCGAGCCCGAGCCGAGCGAGCTCGAAGATGGCGTCGGCCTGGGACTGGGCACGGGTGCGGCGCAGCAGCGGCTCGCCTGACTCGTCGTGCCCGTGCATCCCGGTGGCGGCCAAGGGACAGCCCGACGCGTGCCGATCTGGCGAGTCGGCGGGATGGTCGGCGCCCTCCTCGACATGCCACCCAGCCAGGTCGGTCTCGCCGCCGCCGCAGGTGCACTCCAGCGGCCACTCGATGCGCCAGGGGCATCCGCAGGACGTCGTGAACGCCGTGGTCGCGTCTGTCGCCGCCCTCGTCTGCTTCCCCTCTGCCGGCGCAAGCGGCAGCTCGTCCGCGATGGGCCCAAAGGCGCTGTCTCGCACGCGCCGGTTCTTGGAGCGGGCAGCGGCGTGGGCAGCGGCGACGGCGTCCCGTGCGGCGTGAGCGGTGGCGAGGGCGTCTCGTGCCGGGTGGGCCGCCGCGACGGCGTCTCGTGCGGCGTGAGTGGTGGGGGCGTCAGTGGCTGCCGTCGAGTTGGGGCCCGACTGCGGAGTGGCTCCATCTGGCGCTGGCGCTGCCATGACCGCATCCCCGGTGTCGGCTGGGCACCCCTCGACGTGGTCGATCCACACGCGAGCGCCGGCGGCAGCGGCTGCTGCCAGCGCCTCGGGCGGTAGGTCACGGCTCCGGTGGGCCGCGAGGGCGTCGAGGGCTGACTGCAGCGCCTGCGCCATGGGAACCGGCAGGCGTCCCGTGATGCGGCCGGTGTCGGTGTTGACCACCAGGTAGCGCTCGCGCCACGCCTTTGCAGCCGCCTCGGCGGCGGAGGCGGCAGCCTCGTCATCGTCGACGTCAGGCGTCGTGGTCAAGGCCTCGACCAGCGCCTGCAGGGCTGGTCCGAGCTGGGAGATGTCGAGCTGACCGGCGAGACGCAGCGCTGTCGACTCAGCCTCCCGGTAAACCGACTCGGTGACACCGGGCAGCTCGCCGATCGTCTGAAGTGAGCGCGACAGCATGGCGGCGGCGCGGACGCCGAACTCGCCGCGGGCCAACCCCGTGGTGACAGGTGGCACGGCGAGGACGGTCGAGGCGGTTGCGTGCTCGTGTGACGCCTGCCCCCGCGTCAGGCGTCCGGCTCGCTGCAGCCACCCCGAGACGGACCGCTCGCCGACCTGTGCGGGGACATCACGCGCTCCAGCCTCCGCGACGACCGCAGCGGTGGCGGTCGCGCACGCCGCCGTCAGCCCCGCCAGCTCGCGATAGAGACCGGCGAGGCAGCCGTCCGGCACAGCGCTGAGAGCGGCGCGGGGGCCACGAGGAGCACTCCCGAGGCCGCGCTCGCCGCGCGTCTCGTCGGAGGGCTGAGCCGCCGTCAGCAGCTCGGTGAGCTTGGTCCGCGCCTGCGAGACAACCTGCACGATGGGGACTGACGGGTCGAGTGGTTCGTTGACGGATGACGACGACGAGCCCCTTGGACCACTGGTGGCGTCAACTCCTGGGACGCACCACTCGGACCGGGGCGCGGACGCCGAACCGCACGCCGAATCGGACGCCGAACCTGACGCTGAACCAGAGCCGGCAGTCGGCGCAGCAGCGCTCTGCTGCTCGCGCTCCTCGCCACCCGTCTCGCCGCGTCCCGTCATGTCCCTCACGGTAGGGAAGGGGTCTGACAGTTTTGGTGCGCGAGGCGACGGGCGCCGACACCGCCCGCGGGGGCGGCCACTCGCACACCGCGAGTGACCACCCCTAGCGGCGTTCTCCCATCGTTTGCGCCTACCGATGCGCCATCACCGATGCGCCATGTCGTACAGCGTGTCGCGCGTCGCCGTTGTCGGGCAGCCCCTCGATCATCGAGTCCCAGTTGTGCCAGTCACGGCGTCGGAACAGCGAGTCCACATCGGGCTGCGCGTAGCCCTCGGGTGCCTTCTCGTTGCTCGTCGGTGACGTTGACGCCCTGCTTGTTCTGCTTGCTGTTGTCAGCCATGTGTGTCTGCCAAGGCCGCTCCTCCGAAGGCCCCGGACGGGAAACATCCGGCAGCCCCACCTAGCCTGGTGAGGTGCGGCGACCGGGACGCGGGCTGTGGCGGGCGGGGCGAGCCTCGCTCGTCGCTGTCGTCATCG
>JBQCDV010000115.1:0-8657 GCA_051960855.1 Actinomycetales bacterium | reverse complement strand
GACGGCGGCGGCGATCGACGCGGGGGCACGCTGGGCGACCCACCTCGGCAACGCGATGGCCCCGCTGCATCACCGCTCTCCCGGCCCCGCGCTCGCGCTGCTGGAGGACGAGCGCGTCACCGTCGAGCTGATCGCCGACGGGCACCACCTGCACCCGTCGGTGGTGCGCACGGTCCTCCAGCTGGCGTCCGGCAGGGCGGTGCTCGTCTCCGACGCGATGGCCGCGGCTGCCGCAGCGGACGGCTCCTACACCCTCGGAGGTCTGCCGGTCACGGTGGTGGACGGGGTTGCACGGCTTCCGGACGACACCCTGGCCGGGTCGACTCTGACGCTGGCCGAGGCGGTCCGCCAGGCGGTGCAGGCCGGCGTCCCGCTGCCGACCGCCGTGCGTGCTGCGTCCTCGGTGCCGGCGCAGCGACTAGGGCTGGACGCGGTGGGTGACCTCCGAACCGGCTGCTGGGCCGACCTCGTGCTGCTCGACGAGGCCCTGCAGGTTGCAGCCGTCTGGCGACACGGGCGACGGGTCGACGTCACATAATCCGCCGCGGCGGTGCTTCCTCCATGTGACAGTGACGACGATGGCGCGGACCGAGCGAGGCGGTAGCAGGGGCAGCCCTCCGGGTGGCGCGCTGCGTCCAGACCTCGAAGACGTCTTCCGCGCCTGCTACGGCCGCGTGGTCGCGGTCGCGGCCCGCGTCCTGGGCTCCACTGCAGCAGCCGAGGACGTCGCGCAGGAATGCTTCCTGTCCTTCGCGCGGTCGCAGGTGCCAGCGCCGGAGGCCGCGAACTGGCTGGTCGTCGCCGCCGCTCACACTGCTCTCAACCACGCCCGAACGGCGCGGCGGCGCTCGCTGCGGGAGCTCAACGCTGCCTCCCCCGCGCTCCCCGAGGACACCCCCGACGTAGCGGACACCGTGCTCGCCGCCGAGGAGCGCGCCCAGGTGCGAGCCGCGTTGGCTCGCCTGCCCCGCCCCCAGGCCCTCGTCCTCGTCCTCCGCCACTCCGGCCTGAGCTACGGCGAGGTTGCCCGCGCCCTCGACCTGTCCCCCACCAGCGTCGGCACGACTCTGCGGCGCGCCGAAGCCGCCCTGCGCAAGGAGCTGACCCACGATGCGTCATCCGACTGACGGCACGATCCGCCGCCTCCTCGATGAGCCGGCTGGCGTGAGCGACGCCGACCGGACCCATCTGGCGGGCTGCCCGCGGTGCGCGGCAGCACTCGAGGCCGCTCGCGAGGACGCGGTTATCGCCCAGTCCGTCCTTCCCGAGGCGGTTCCAGCCCTCGACACCGACGCCGCGTGGGAGCGGCTGTCCCGTTCTCTGTCACAAGACCCCGTCACCGTCGCCGTCCCACCCGCCCCCACCCGGCCCGAACGACGTCGCCGGGGCGGCGGCCTCCCTCGGCTGCGGCGCCCAGTCGTCGCCGCGGTCAGCGCGGTCGTCCTGCTGACGGGGGCCAGCGCCGCCGCCGCAGCTGAGTGGCTGCCCATCTTCCACACCGAGCGGGTCGCGCCGGTATCGCTCAGTGAGGGCGACCTGGTCCAGCTGCCCGACCTCTCCGCCGTCGGCACCCTGACCGTCACCACACCTCCGGCGATCCGCGATGTGCCGGATGCCGCCGCGGCTCAGCGACTGACCGGGATCGCGGCACCGCAGCTCGCCACCCTGCCGCACGGCGTGGTGGGAGACCCGAGCTTCCAGGCGAGCCCCGCGGCCAGTGCGACGTTCACTTTCTCTGCGGCCAAGGCCGCTCAGGTGGCGGCGGCGTCGGGGACCTCGGTACCGCCGGTGCCACCAGGGCTCGACGGCAGCCAGTTCCGGCTCACCGCCGGCCCGGGCGTTGCCGAGGTCTGGCGCGACGCCCGCGGCGTGCCGGCGCTCATCGTGGGTCGCGCAGGCGCCCCGGAGGTCGCCTCGTCGGGCGTGGCGTTCGACCGGGTCCGCGACTACCTGCTGTCCCTGCCCAGCCTGCCCGGCGGCCTCCGCGCCCAGCTGCGCGCCTACACAGCCGACAGCAGCACGCTTCCGTTGCCGCTGCCCTCGGGGCTCGCGAGCACGAGCACCGCCGACGTCGACGGGTCGGAGGCGACCGTCATCGCGTCGCGGGACGGTTTGCTGCACGCGGTCGTCTGGGTGCGTGACGGCGAGGTCCTCGCGGTCGCCGGCTCCGTGTCGGCCGACGAGGTCCTCGAGGTCGCCCGCACACTGAGGTTGCCGTCGTGACCCTGGCGGACCTGGCCCCCTCTCCCGCTGTCTGGTGCTCCGGTCTCCGGAAGCGCTACCGACGGCAGCTGGCCGTCGAGGACGTCTCGTTCACCGTCGACCGAGGAGAGGTCGTCGGCCTCCTCGGCCCCAACGGCGCGGGCAAGACGACGGTCATCAAGATGCTGCTCGGCCTGGTGTGCCCGGACGCCGGCGAGGTCCTGCTGCTGGGCGAACCCGGCACCGACCCCGCCTCGCGCGCCCACGTCGGATACCTGCCGGAGCTGTTCCGCTTTCAGCCGTGGCTGACGCCCATGGAGGTGCTCGAGCTCCACGTGCGCCTTGCCGCGGCAGACGTCCCCACCGACGAACGACGCAGCTGCCTGGCTCGCGTCGGCCTCGGTGACCGCGCCGACGACCGGCTGGGCGGCTTCTCGAAAGGGATGCAGCAGCGTCTCGGACTGGCCGTCGCCCTCGTCGCCGCACCGCAGCTGGTCGTGCTGGACGAGCCGACGAGCGCGCTCGACCCCCTCGGTCGCGCCGACGTGCGCGACATCGTGCTGGAGCTGCGCGACCGAGGCGTCGCGGTGCTCCTCAACTCCCATCTCATCGGCGAGGTCGAGCGCGTCTGCGACCGCGTCGTGATCCTCGATCGCGGTCGCGTCGCAGCCGCCGGCACGCTGGACGAGCTGCTCGGTGCCCGCGAGCTGCGCCTCCGGCTCACCGCCGTCAGCCCGAGCGCACGGCAGCTCCTCGAGTCGGTCGGAGACGTTCGTTGGGACGGCGAGGTGGCGACCCTGGCCCTGCCTGCGGGGGTCGACGACCAGGCCGTACCCAACCTCGTCGCCGAGCTCGTCTCGCACGGCGCGCGTGTGCATGCGGTGGAACCGGTTCGCGCCAGCCTCGAGGACCGACTGCTGCGGATCCTCCGCCACGGGCCCGCCTTCTCGGCGGCCACGCCCGCCACCGACAGCGCCGTTCTGGCATCTCTGGACCACGAGGAGGCGTCGTGAGCTTTCGCGTCATCCTGACGATTGGCGGTCTGACGCTGCGGGAGTCGAGCCGCCGGAAGGTCCTCCGTGCCCTCGCCGCCCTCACTCTCGCGCTGCTGGCGCTGAGCGCGTGGGGCTTCGCGAAGCTAGCAGGAGTCGAGCAGGAGGCAGGCTCGCTGACAAGCGGCGAGGCGAGGCTCGTCGCCTCACAAGTGCTCAACCTCGTCATGTTCGGCATGAGCCTCATCGCCGCCCTCGGCACGGCCTTCCTGGCCGGTCCGACCCTGTCTGGGGAGATCGAGTCCGGCGTTGCCCTTGCGATGCTCGCCCGGCCCGTCACGCGCGCGTCGGTCCTGGTCGGGAAGTGGATAGGGCTCGTCGCCTTCGGCGCCGGCTTCGTCATCCTGGCCGGCCTGGCGCAGTTCCTCGTCGTCAAGGTCACGGTCGACTACTGGCCCCCGCAGCCGGTGCTGGGGCTGCTGCTGCTCGCGGCGCAGACCGCAGTGCTGCTGACCCTCGGCCTGCTGCTGTCCACACTGGTGTCGCCCATGGCCTCGGGAATCGTGGCGGTCGGGCTCTTCGGCTCCACGTGGATCGCCGGCGTGGTGGGCGGGGTCGGTGCTGCCCTCGACAACAGCGGCATCGCCAACGTCGGCGTGGTGTCACGGATCCTGCTGCCGACCGACGGCCTGTGGCGCGGCGCGATGCACGCCTTCCAGGCGCCCGGGGCGCTGGCTGGCTTCGGCGATGAGTTCGAGGCGTTCCCGTTCCTCAGCGCCTCGGGGCTGACGGTCAGCTACCTCGCGTGGGTGCTCGTCTGGCTGCTCGGGATCCTCGGGCTGGCCCAGATGTCCTTTGCCCGTAAGGACATCTGAGCCCGGCCGACGAGCAGGTGCGGTGGGCTTCAGGCCCGCTGCAGCTGCGGTTCTTCCTCCGCCGGTTGTGACCGCTCCAGCGCGGCACCCTCCACGTCGAGGGCCGGCAGCCACTGCAGCCAGCGCGGCAGCGCCCATGCGGACCCGCCGAGGATCGCGAGCGCGGCGGGCATCAGCACCATCCGCACGATGACCGCGTCGAAGAGGACGCCGAGAGCCAACGGGAAGGCGATCTGCTTGATCGTGGCCTCTCCGCTCGGAATGAAGCCGGCGAACACCGAGAACATGATCGTCGCAGCGGCGAGGACGACGGGTGCGGCCTGGCGGAAGCCCAGCAGGATCGCCTCGCGCGGCGTCGCTCCGTGCGCGTGCGCTTCGTGCATCCGGGACACGAGGAACACCTGGTAGTCCATAGCGAGCCCGAAGAGGATGCCGATCACGATGATCGGGCCGAGGCTGATCAGCGGGTTCGGCTCCACCCCAACGAGGCCCTTCAGCCACCCCCACTGGAAGACCGCCGTCGTCGCTCCGAGCGAGGCGCCGATCGTCAGCAGGAAGCCCAGGACGCCGACCACCGGGACGAGGATCGAGCGGAACACCAGGATCAGCAGGACGAGAGCGAGGCCCACGACGAGGACCAGGTAGACGGGCAGGGCCTGGGAGAGCTTCTGAGAGACGTCGACGCTGACGGCCGTGCTGCCCGTGACATACACCTCCGGCGCACCGGCCTTCTGGAAGGTGTCGCGCAGCGAGTGGACCAGCTGCACCGTTGCATCGCTCGACGGCTCGGACTTCGCGATGACGGTCAGCAGGGCGGAGTCGCCGGAGGGGGCGACACGCGGCGGCGTCACGTAGGCGACGTCGGGCAGTGCCGGGGCCTGCTTGGCGATCGCTGCCGCGGTCGCTGGCGCGCCCTTTCCGTCCACCAGCACCAGCAGGGGGCCGGTGAACCCGGGCCCGAAGTGGGCGTCGAGGATCTCAGTTGCCCGCTGCTGCGTCGTGCCGGCCTCAACTGAGGGCACGAGCGTCGTGCGCATCGAGAAGACGGGCAGGGCGACGACCGCGAGCGCGACCACCGAGGCGACCAGCGCGACCCAGCGGCCGCGGGTCACCCCGCGCGCCCACCCCGCGTAGACGCCGCGCCCACCTGCGGCCACCGGCGCTGCGTCGTTCGCAACTGACCGACGCTGCCGCCGCGACAAGGCCCGCGTGCCGAGCAGGGAAAGGACCGCAGGCACAAGCGTCACGGCGACGAGAACGGCGACGACGATGGTCGCTGCCGCGGCGAGACCCATCTCGGTGAGGAAGGGGATGCCGACCACGGAGAGGCCTGCCAGGGCGATGACGACGGTGAGTCCTGCCGTGACGACCGCCGAGCCCGCGGTCCCCGTCGCGATGCCGACGGCTTCCTCGACCGGGCGGCGGTGCATCAGCTCGTTGCGGAAGCGCGTGACGATGAACAGCGCGTAGTCGATGCCGACCGCCAGCCCCAGCATCAGGGCGAGGATCGGAGTGGTGGAGTTGAGGTCGATGAAGCCGGTCATCGTGTAGATGCCGAGTGCGCCGATGGCGACACCGACGACGGCGGTGAGGAGGTTCATCCCGGCGACGGCGAGCGCACCGAAAGTGAGGGCCAGCACCACGAGCGCCACGAGGACTCCGACGGCCTCGGCGGGGCTGCCGACGGAGGGCGCCTGCTGGACGCTGGCGTCCCCCGCAACCTCCACCGTCAGCCCGTCGCCCCCGGCCTGCGCGACCGTAGACAGCAGGGCATCCCGCTGGGCCGGGGTGATCTCGCTCGACTGCACCGGATAGCTGACGGTCGCAAGAGCAGCGCGGCGGTCGGCGGACACCGCCGGTGCCTTCGGGTCCAGCGGGTTCGTGGCTGCGGCGACGCCTGGCAGCTGCGCCAGCCGCTGCGAGACCGCGCCGATGCGCTGGGCGTACTGCGGCTCGGTGACCGCGTGACCGGCGGGCACCTCGAAGACCACCTGCGCGTTGGCGCCGCTCGCGGCCTTGCCGAACCGCGCGTCGAGCAGACTCAAAGCCGTCGTCGACTCCTGGCCGGGGATTTTGAACGCGTTAGTCGTCGCGCCGGAGAGCGTGGCCGCCCCCGCACCGGCAGCGAGCAGGACGACCAACCAGACCGTGACGACGGTCCAGTGGCGGCGGGCCGAGGCGCGGCCGAGGCGGTAGAGCAACGAAGCCATGCGAATCCCCTTGGTCAGGACGTGTCGGCTGTCAGGCTACGCAGAAGTTGCAGCCGACTGCAACTTTGCCTGCCGCTGTATAGTTGCCCCCATGAGCACGATGTCTGACAGCTCCCTGCGCGAGAGAGGCAAAGCCCGCCGCCGCGACGCCATCGAGCGGGCGGCGTTGCGACTGTTCGCCGAGCGCGGCTTCGAGGAGACGACCGTGGCGGAGGTCGCCGAGCTCGCCGAGGTCGCGCCGCGCACCGTGTCGCTGTACTTCCCGACCAAGCTCGACCTGGCGCTCGCCCACATGGACGAGGGGGCCGAACGCCTGATCGCAGCACTCGAGGCCAAACCCGCCGAGCGCCCCACCTTCGAGGTGTTCGCCGAGTTCCTCCAGGACGAGACCGCCTGCGTGGACGAGGAACTGCGCGAGCTGCGAGCGGCCATGTTCGCGCGCAATCCGCAACTGAAGGCCCTCGGCACGGTGAAGACCGACCAGGCCCTGCAGCTGGGCGCGAGTGCGATCGCCCGCGAGCTGGGTCGCCCTGAGGACGACGTTGCGGTGGCGGTGCTGGTCGCCGGCACACTCGGGGTGATGCGGGACTTCGCCGAGCTCACCGTCCGCTACGGGCCGGACGCCGTGCGCACGGCAGCCCTGCGGTTCCTCGCCGGCGGTATTGACGGCCTGCGCGACGCCTGACGACTCGCACTTCGCGCTCGCCCCACGGGCTGGCAGAGTAAAACGCGCTTGACGTAAAGAGCGCTTGACGTCAAGGACGCTTGACGTCATGCTGTCGGACATGCAGCAGACCGAAGGCAGCAGCAGGAGATGGTTCGACCGGATGGTCGGGTGGGTGCTGGACCCCGACGGCGAGATGTACGGCGACGAGCGGGAGCGGCTGCGCTACTACGAGAGCTCCGCCTTCGCCGCGACGACGCAAGGGGTCCTGATCCCGTGGGCCTTGGCGGTGACGGCGATCCTCGGCGGTCGCGCGGTGGCGCCCTACGTGCTGGCGCTCGCCGCGATCTTCATGCTGCCGTGGCTGGTGGCGAAGTTCTACCTCCAGAGCAAGCGCGTGCACCCCGTGCCGAAGCGCGTCACTCCGACGTATGTGGTCTTGGTGGTGCTGGCAGCACTCCCCTACGCCATCCTCGTCGTCGCAGCCATGACCGCCCTGCAGGGCGAGCAGCCGCGCGACGCGCTGGAGACCATCGCTGGAGCCGCCGTCGGCGGCACGGTCGGCGCTGTCATCGGCCTCGTCCTGCAGCGGCGGCGACGGGCCAAGGCTGACGCGCGGCTGGAGGCGGAGGAGAGCCTCGCCGACGCCGAGCTCGACGCATGAGCCCAGCCAGCGGCAACGGCGTTCGCGCAGGGCATGCCTCGTCGCGCATCCGCGCGCGCCGGCGGGAGGTAGGGCTCACCCAGCACCAGCTCGCCGAGGCTGTCGGGGTCAGCCGGCAGACCGTCATTTCAATGGAGAGCGGGGACTACGCGCCATCGGTCTACCTCGCCGTGGCCGTCGCGCGCCAGCTGGACACGACGGTCGAGTCCCTGTGGGGCGTCGACGTCCCCCTCGCGACGCCGACGACCTAGCGCGGGCGGCCCCTCAGCCTTCCAGGGCCGCCGCTATGGCCGTCGCCAGGCGACGCAGCTCGGACACGTCTGCGGCGGACAGGGAGTCGAAGACCCGCCTGCGCACCTCCGCCACATGGCCTGGCGCTAACCGTCGAAGTGACGAGAAACCATCGTCCGTCAGCTGCGCGAGCTGGACCCGTCGGTCTTGTGGGCTGGATTCGCGAACGACGAAGCCGCGCTGCTCGAGCGCGGCCACGGCGTGCGTCAGCCGGGACTGGCTCAGAGCGGCGCGCCGGGCCAGCTCGGACATCGGCAGCCGGCGGTCCGGCTCCGCCGACAGCAGCGCCAGCACCATGTAGTAGGTGTGGTTGAAGCCGGCCTCGTCGCGCAGCTGCCGGTCCAGCGCCTGCGGCAGCAGCTGCACGACGCGCAGCAGCGGAAGCCAGGCGGCCATCTCCTGCTGGCTCAGCCAGCGCGGCTCGTCAGTCATGCATCCGACTCACGCCCCACTCACGCCGCTGCACCCATCGCGGCTCACGCCGCCTCGACCGACCGCTTCGAGAGCCCCATCGCATAGCCCTCGATCGCCGTCGTCACACCGGCGGTGGCATCGGTCGCCGCTCCCAGCGTCACGAAGAGCGGCGTGAAGTGCTCCACCGTCGGGTGCGCGAAGGGCAGGCCGGGGGCGACGCTGCGGTAGCGGTGCAGCGCGTCGAGGTCGCCAGCCGCGAGGGCCTCGCTTACCCAGGCGTCGAACTCCTTGCTCCAGGTGGGCACCAGGTCCGGCCGCGACCAGTCGAGGTAGGGCAGCCCGTGG
>JBQCDV010000114.1:0-41799 GCA_051960855.1 Actinomycetales bacterium | reverse complement strand
ACGTGCCCGCGCCCGCAGGGACGCCGACGACGACGACGACGGGCGCGACCTCGGCCCGGCCTGACCTCAGGGGCGCTCGAGCCAGCCGAGCAGCCGGCGGGCGACCTCGTCGGGCGCCTCCTCCTGCGGGAAGTGGCCGACCCCCTCGAGCACGGACCAGCAGTAGCCGCGGGCCGCCCAGGCGCCCGAGCCGGAGGCGGTGGCGGGCAGCACCACGGGATCCTCGGCGCCCTGCAGCTGCAGGACGGGGACGCCGAGCGGGGAGCGCATCCGCGCCGCGTAGCGCAGCCCGTCCGGCCGGGGGAGCGAGCGGAACGCCCAGCGGTGGAACTCCAGCGCGCAGTGCGCCGCCGCCGGAATCGTCATGGCCTCAGCGAAGACAGCCTTGTCTGAGTCGTCAGGCCAGACCCGCGCCGACCAGGAGGTCAGCAGGGCCGAGACCTCGCGTCCGCCCTGTCGGGTCAGACGCCGCTCCGGAGCGAAGGGCAGCTGCAGGGGCAGCCCGCGGACGCTGGCGCGCCGCTGCTCGCCGCTGTCCAGAACGGCGCGGCGCACGTCGCGGGGGTGGGCGGCGGAGATGACGCCGATGGCCCGGGTGACCTGGGGGCGCAGCACCGGCATGGCCCACGCCACCAGACCCCCCACTCCGTGGCCGACGACGACAGCGTCGGCGGCTCCCAGCGAGCGGATGACGCCCGCGACATCCGCCCACACCGTGAAGGGGGCGTAGCCACGGGGCGGCTTGTCACTGCCTGCGTACCCGCGCAGGTCCATCGCGGCCACGCGGTACCCGTCGGCGACGAGGTGGGGAAGCAGGTGCCGCCAGGTCCACCAGAACTGCGGGAAGCCGTGCAGCAGCACGACCAGCGGGCCCTCGCCGGCCTCGACGACGTGGAAGCGGGCACCGTTGGCGGCCACCATGCGGTGCTGCCACGGCCCGCCTGGAAAGACGAGCGAGGAGACGTCGGGCACGCGACTTCCGGGTGGCTCGGGGACAGGTCGAGCTAGTCGACTCCCTCGAGCCCCCGACGCGCCGAGGTGCTCAGATGGCCGACTTGGCCTGCTTGAGCGTAGCGATCGTGTCCTTGGTGCTGCGGATCGCCCGCTCGGGCGGACCCACCTTCTTGACGGCCTTCAGGCCGACGAAGCCGAGGATGCCGGCCACGATCAGGTAGATCACCGCGACGATCAGGAACGCCCAGCCGGGCGCGAGACCAAGGGCGATGAACAGAAACGCCAGGGCGATGGAGAGCATCACGCTGGCCAGCAACGCGAGGAAGCCCGCCGCGCCGAACATCCCGCCGCCGGTCGCTGCCGCCTTGACCTCGCCCTTGAGCTCGGTCTTGGCCAGCTCGATCTCGTCGCGCACGAGCGTCGACAGGTCACGGGAGGCCGAGGCCACCAGCTCGCCGAGCGACGGCTGGGCCGGCTCCTGTGCGGAGGAGGGCAGCGAGGTAGGGGGCAGCGAGGTAGGGGGCAGGGAAGCGGAGTGGGACATGTCGATCCTTTCGGTGCCTCTCGGGGCCTCGTGATGCCTCGTCGGTCATCGGTCGTCGGTCTCGCCGCTCGCCGGCTCGCCTCCAGACTCCTGCCCCCGTGCGCGGCCTGTTCAACATCGCCGTCGCCTTCAACATCACCTGTCGATCATCCCGCATGACAGCGGGGGCGCCCCCTGCTCGGTGCGCCCCCGCTGCGGCTCGCGGTGCTCTACTCCTCGGACGGCCCGCTCGTCAGGCCCTGGCTGATCAGGTCCATGACCGAGCTGTCCTGCAGGGTCGTGACGTCGCCCATCTCCCGATGCTCGGCGACGTCGCGGAGGAGGCGCCGCATGATCTTGCCGGAGCGGGTCTTGGGCAGCTCGGGCACGATGAGGATCTGGCGCGGCTTCGCGATCGGGCCGATCTCCTTGGCCACGTGGTCGCGCAGCTCCTTCACCACGTCCGGTCCGCCGTCGCCGGCCTCACCCCGCAGGATCACGAACGCGACGACGGCCTGCCCCGTCATCTCGTCAGTGGCGCCGACGACCGCAGCCTCGGCGACCTTCGGATGGGAGACGAGTGCGGACTCGATCTCGGTCGTGGACATGCGATGTCCCGAGACGTTCATGACGTCGTCCACGCGGCCGAGCAGCCACAGGTCGCCGTCTTCGTCCTTCTTGGCCCCGTCACCGGCGAAGTAACGGCCCGGGAAGCGTGACCAGTACGTCTCCTTGAACCGCTCGTCGTCGCCCCACAGCGTCCGCAGCATCGACGGCCACGGCTCGGTGAGCACCAGGTAGCCGCCTTCGCCGTCGCCGACTGGGTTGCCCGCGTCATCGACGACGTCGGCGCTGATGCCGGGGATCGGGGTCATGGCGGCGCCCGGCTTGCCTGCTGTCACGCCGGGCAGCGGCGAGATCATGATCGCGCCGGTCTCGGTCTGCCACCAGGTGTCGACGACAGGGCAGCGGTCGCCGCCGATGGTGGCGCGGTACCAGATGTAGGCCTCGGGATTGATGGGCTCGCCCACCGATCCCAGCAGCCGGAGAGACGACAGGTCGTGCTGGTCGGGGAACTCCCGGCCCCACTTCATGAACGTGCGGATCGCCGTCGGCGCGCAGTACAGGATCGTCACCTTGTACTTGTCGATGATCTCCCACCACCGGCCCTTGTGCGGGGTGTCCGGCGTCCCCTCGTACATCACCGACGTCGTCCCGTTCGCCAGCGGGCCGTAGACGATGTAGGAGTGGCCCGTCACCCACCCGATGTCCGCGGCCGTCCAGTAGACGTCGGTGTCGGACTTCAGGTCGAAGACGCCCCACTGGGTGTAGGCGCAGCCGACGAGGTATCCGCCGCTGGTGTGCAGGATCCCCTTGGGCTTGCCCGTCGAGCCCGAGGTGTACATGACGTAGAGCGGGTGCTCGGAGTCGAACGCCTCCGGCGTGTGCTGCGTGCTCTGCCTGTCGACGATGTCGTGCCACCAGAGGTCCCGGCCGTCGGTCCAGTCCACGTCCTGGCCGGTCCGTCGAACGACGAGCACGTGGTTGACGTCGGGGCAGGAGGCCAGCGCCTGGTCGACGGCGGGCTTGAGGGCGCTGGGCGCTCCGCGCCGGTAGCCGCCGTCTGCCGTGATGACCACCGTGCAGCCCAGGTCCTGGATGCGGTCTTTCAGCGCGTCGGCGGAGAACCCGCCGAAGACGACGGTGTGGATCGCGCCGATGCGGGCGCACGCGAGCATCGCGACGACGGTCTCGGGGATCATCGGCATGTAGATGGCGACGCGGTCGCCGTCCTTGACGCCGAGCTCGAGCAGGGCGTTCGCCGCCTGGCACACCATCTCGGTGAGCTGCCCGTAGGTGATGGTGCGGGTGTCCCCGGGCTCGCCCTCCCAGTAGTAGGCCACCTTGTCGCCGAAGCCGGCCTCGACGTGTCGGTCGAGGCAGTTGTAGGTGACGTTGAGGCGGCCCCCGACGAACCATTTCGCGAAGGGCGGGTTGCTCCAGTCGAGCACCTGGTCCCACGTCGTGGCCCACGACAGCCGCTTGGCCTGCTCCTCCCAGAAGCCCAGCCGGTCCTGCGCGGCGCGCTCGTACCACTCTGGGGTGATGTTGGCGGAGGCGGCGAGGTCTGCCGGGGGCTCGAACCGGCGCGCCTCGTGCAGCAGGTTGGACAGTGCCGGGTTGGAGCTGGACGCAGACGTCTGCGCGGGAACTGCCGCTGTCGATTCTGCCTCGGTGCTCACATGGCCTCCTTCATTTGTTGAGTCCGTGGTCTCGTGCTCACTTCACCAGCCGCCGCGCCTCGCAGCAAGGGCTACGACGCTGGTCCCTTGCGCGGGCCACCGCGCCACCACCAGTGCCGCTCACCGCGGCCACCACCAGTGCCGCTACCGCGGCCACCACCAGTGCCGCTACCGCGGCCATGTCGGCATGACGACCCGCCGGAAGGTCGAGTTGGTCACGCCCGCGAACGAGGCGTACCAGGCGAGGACAGCGGTGAGGAGACCGACCCAGCCGCCCGCGTGCGAGATGCCGGAGCTCCCGGAGAACTCGCCCCACGTCAGCAGCAGGAAGGTCACGAACAGTGCGACGAAGACGGCGAAGACTGCGCCGCTGACCCGGCTGGACGCGATCGTCATGTAGGCGGTGAAGATCGTCCAGGCGAGCAGGAACAGCCCCACGCCCTTGGAGGCGTCCGCGCCGGCCTTGCTGAGGTCGACGTGCGCGACGAGATACCAGAAGCTCAACCAGAAGGCGCCGTACGAGGTGAACGCGACGGCCCCGAAGGTGTTCGCCTTGGCGAACTCCCACATCCCGGCGAGCAGCTGCGCGATGCCGCCGTAGAAGAAGGCCAGGCCGAGGACGGCGCCCTCGACGGTGGAGGGGACGAGGCCGGCGTTGACGCAACTGAGGAAGAACGTGGTCAGCGCGAAGGCGGCAAGCCCGAGGGGGCCAGGATCGGCGAACATCGCGCCCGGGGTGGGCAGGGGGGCGGGAGTGGTCTGCTTGGCGGTGTCGACTGCGGCCACGACGGCTCCTTGGAAGTGGTCGAGGGGACTCCGTGACAGGGGTGTCACGGACGCGGTCGCCGCCCTTCGGCGCCGCCGCGCAGCCGAGAATGACTGAGACGTGTGCCACATCGCACGGTGGTCAGCCCGGGGATTCGCCCAGTGGTCGGGTGCGGTCGGCGGGCGGTCCTCCGGCGTCGGCGAATGGCAGGGGAAGGGGCGTGGGGAGGGGCATGGGGATGGGCAGCGGCAGAGCCAACCCGAGGTCGTCCGGTGTGTGGAGGCGCGTCAGCACGCGGTTGACGTCGGCGGGAACTCGCGTCGGCGTGGCCAGGGACACGACGACCATCACGGCGAAGGCGATCGGCACGGTCCAGGCGGCGGGCTGAGCGAGCAGCGTCCCGGCCCACCCGTCTCCTGCCTGACCCGCCGCGGTGATGGCCACGGCGAGGCCAGCGAGGCCGCCGCCGGTGACCAGTCCGGCCAGCGCGCCCTCTGGGGTGAGTCGGCGCCACCAGATCCCGAGGATCAACAGCGGACAGAACGACGACGCGGCGACGGCGAACGCGAGCCCGACCATCGCGGCGAGGGGGACTCGGGCACCGGCGACTGCGAGCGCGTAGGGCACCACGACGGCCGCTACGGCAGCGACGCGGAAGTCGCGCACCCCCGCACGCGTCTCGCCCGCAGCACGCGCGGGGCGAGCGGCTCTGCTCAGCACGCCCGCTACGGACACCGTGAGCCCTGACGAGGTCGACAGGAACGCGGCGAACGCGCCGGCGGTGACGAGCGCACCCAGCAGGACGCCGCCGGTGCCGCCGATGACACGCTCCGGCAGCAGCAGCGTCACCGCGTCCGCGTCGTGCTGTGCCAGCTCGGGGGCGTAGATCCGGCCGAGCGCTCCGAAGACCGGCGGCCACACGTAGAAGCAGGACAGCAGCACGAGCACGAGACGGGTGGTCCGTCGCGCGTCTCGGCCGTCGGGGTTGGTGTAGAAGCGGACGAGCACATGGGGCAGACCCATCGTCCCGAGCAGAGTCGCCAGGACGAGCGAGTAGGTGGCGTAGAGGCTTCTGCCGTTTCCGCCGGTGCCGCGGAATGGCTGGACCCAGCTCGCGGGGAGGGCGGCGGTGTCGGGGCCGGCGCCGTCGTGCACCCGCCAGACCGCCAGCAGGACACACGCGGGCACCGCCAGCGCGGTCAGCTTGAGCCAGAACTGGAACGCCTGCGCGAAGGTGATGGACCGCATGCCGCCGGCTAGGACCGGGACCAGGACGACCGCGATGACGACGAGCCCGCCGACCCAGGTCGGCGTCCCCACCATCTGGTGCAGCGTCAGGCCCGCGCCCTGCAGCTGCGGCACCAGGTAGAGCCACCCGATGAGGACAACGAGCCAGGTGGCCGCTGTGCGGACCGCGTTGGAGCCCAGCCGTAGCGCGGCGAAGTCCGGCAGCGTGTAGGCGCCGGACCGGCGCAGCGGTGCGGCGACGAGTACGAGCAGCACCAGATAGCCGGCGGTGTAGCCCACTGGGTACCAGAGCATGTCGACGCCGCCGGTGAGGACCAGACCCGCCACCCCCAGGAACGACGCGGCGGACAGGTACTCACCGCCGATCGCGCTCGCGTTGAGCAGGGGGCTGACCGCACGGGAGGCCACATAGAAGTCGCTGGTGGTGCGCGACAGCCGCAGCGCGAGACCGCCGAGCAGGGCGGTCACCACCGCGACCAGCGCGACGGCGACGGCGCTGGTGACGGTGCTGGTGACCGTGCTGGCGACGGCTGCAGGCATCGGCCGCTCCAGACCTCAGCGGGGGCCGACGAGATCGCGGAAGTGCCGCTCGGCCCGCTCCGCCGCTCGCACGTGCCACCAGGCCGCGAGGACGAGTGCCGGGTAGACGAGCACGCCGAGCAGCAGCCACGGCAGGGGAAGGCCCAGCACCGACACCTGCCCGACGGCTGGGACGAGCAGGAAGAGCACGGGCACCGCGCCCAGCCCGACGGCCAGCCCCGCGCAGGCCAGCAGGGCCAGCCGCAGCTGCGTGCGGACGAGGGCGTCGACGTAGACGCGTCCCAGCGACGTCTCCTCCGCGATCTCCACGCGGGCTGTGGCAGCAGCGGCCCGTCGCGGTTGCCGTGCCGCTCCTGTCGACGTGTGCGGCGACGTGACACGCAGGCGTCGGGGCCGGTCAGCCTCGCTCACGCCGGTGCTCCAGTCGTGGGCTGGTCGGTCGCGCCGCGCACCAGCAGGTCGCGCAGCTCACGGGTGTGACGGCGAGCGACCTGCAGCCGCTGCCCCGACACCGTCACGACGCAGCGGCCCGACTCGAGGCGCAGCTCCTCGATCGCGGTGACGCAGACGAGGGTGCTCCGATGGATGCGGACGAAGCCCGCGGCGCGCCACCGCTCCTCGAGCACCGCGAGCGGTATCCGCACGAGGTGGCTCTCGCTGTCGGTATGCAGTCGGGCGTAGTCGCCCTGCGCCTCGACCCAGGTGACCTGAGAGCGCTGCACGAAGCGGGTGACGCCGCCGAGCTCCACCACGACCGTCTCGTCGCCCGGGACGGCGGTGCCCCCGTCGCTGCCGTCCCGGCGTGCGTCGATGACCCGGCGCACCGCCTCGGCCAGGCGCTCCGGCCGGACCGGCTTGAGCAGGTAGTCGACCGCGTCGAGCTCGAAGGCGGCGACGGCATGCTCCTCGTACGCGGTGACGAAGACGACCGCGGGCGGCGTCCGGAACCTCCGCAGCACCCGGGCGAGCTCGAGTCCGTCGAGTCCCGGCATCCGGACGTCGAGGAAGACGACGTCCACGTCATCGTCCTCCAGCGCACGCAGTGCGCTGCGGGCGTCCTCAGCCGTACGCACCTCTGCGACTCGGCCGTCGCGGCGCAGCAGCCAGTCGAGCTCCTCGACGGCGGGCCGCTCGTCATCGACGACCAGGGCGCGCAGCATGACGCCGAGGGTAGGCCCGCGGACGTCGTTCGACGATGGCAAGCCGAGGGGTGTCGCTGCCTAGGGAACGGCGCTGGGGGACGGGCGGGCGTCGACGCCGGGCGCGAACTTCGGCACGCGGACGACCACCTTGGTGCCGGCGCCGGGAGCCGTCTCGACGACGAGCCCGTAGGCGTCGCCGAAGGTCTGGCGCAGCCGCGCGTCGACGTTCGCGAGCCCCACGCTGTCCACGTCTGGTGCGCCAGCCAGCGCGCTCCTCACCAGCTCGGGGTCGATGCCGATGCCGTCGTCCTCGACGCTGATCACCGCGTCGCCGCCGGCATCCTCGGCGCTGATGCTGACATGGCCCGGCCCGGGCCGGCCCTCCAGGCCATGGCGGACGGCGTTCTCGACGAGGGGCTGCAGACAGAGGAAGGGCACGGCCACGGGAAGCACCTCCGGGGCGATCTGCAACGTCACCTGCAGCCGCTGGCCGAAGCGGGCGCGCTCCAGCAGCAGGTAGCGGTCGATCGAGCGCAGCTCCTCGGCGAGCGTCGTGTAGTCGCCGTGCCGGCGAAAGGAGTACCGGGTGAAGTCGGCGAATTCCAGCAGCAGCTCGCGGGCGCGTTCGGGATCGGTGCGCACGAAGCTGGCGATCGCCGTCAGGGCGTTGTAGATGAAGTGCGGGCTGATCTGCGCGCGTAGGGCACGGACTTCCGCTTCGGCCGCGCGAGCCCGCGATCGGTCGAGCTCGGCGAGCTCCAGCTGTCCTGACACCCACCGCGCGAGCTCGGACACCGCTCGGGCCTGCCCGGCCACGACGACCGGGGCGTAGCCGACGAGTGCGCCGACGACGTTCTCCTCGACCACGAGCGGTGCGACGACAGCGGCGCGCACGGGGCAGGACGGGTCGGCGCAGGCAACGGCGGTGTGGCCGAGGACCTCCGAGCGACCTGTCGACAGGGCCGAGGCGGCGTGGGTGAGGACGTCCCCGGCGTGGTGCTCGGCGGTCCCGTCCCACACGACGAGCCGCGCCGTGTCTGTCATGGCGAGCGCGGGTGTCCCGAGGAGGGCTCGCAGATGAGGGGCGGCACGGGCAGCGCCGTTCGTGGTGAGACCACCGCGCAGGGCCGGTGCCGCGAGAGAGGCGGTGTGCAGGGTCGCGTACGTCGCCCGGTCGGCGGGCGTCCCGAGCGCACGGTGACGTCCCAGCCGGTCACGCAGTCGCACCCTGCGACCGTAGCGGCGCTCGCTAGGGTCGCGCGGGTGGTCCACCCAACACGCGCATCGGATGACCCCCTGGCGCCGCTCGTGGGTCTGCCTGGGGTCGCCGACGCCGTCGCGTCGGCGCAGTCGGCGATCGACGCGGTGCAGTGGCACCGGAGTCTGCGACGGCAGGCGGACCGGGTGCTGCGCGAGGTCGCCTTCGAGGATGCTGTCGCCTCGGCCGCGCTCGGCTGCGGGTCAGAGCTCGACATCGACGAGCTCCGTGCTCACGTGCGCGACGGTCAGGAGCTGCCGCCGGAGGTGCGGGCAGCACTGCGCGTCGGGGAGGAGGTTGCGGTTGCCGCCCGTGGCGACGCCGCAGGCGGAGGACCGAGCTGGGCCACCTCGCCGCGGTACGTCCTGGGGCGTCTGCATCTGGCCGCCGCTGCTGATGCCGTCCCGGCAGAGGCGCTCGGCCGCCCCCGGCCCGACGCCGAGGTCGTCTCGCGTCTCGACCTCCTGCTCGAGACGCTGGGCGCCACTCGGTCCCCGGCTCTCGTCGTCGCGGCCGTCGTACACGGAGAGCTGCACACAACCGACGCCTTCGTCGGGGACTCCGGGCTGGTTGCCCGGGGCGCGGCGGAGGTGGTGCTGCGGGCCAAGGGCGGGGACCCACGGGGAGTGGTGCCCTTGAACGCCGGGCACGTCGACCTCGGCGCATCTGCCTACACCGTGGGCCTCGCCGCGTATGCGTCCGGGACGCCCGAGGGAATGGGGCAGTGGCTGCGGTACTTCGCGAACGCCGCTGTCGTCGCTTCTCGTCGTGCTGACGAGATCGCGTCGGCGGCCGGCTAGCGTCACTGGCCGGCGGCTCGCTGTTACTGCTGCGCCCGGCGCAGACAGGTCTCCTCGGCCGCTTGCAGGTAGGTCGTGATGAGCGGCAGGTCCGAGGGCACGCGAATGTCGAAGGCATCCGTGACTCGTCCGTGCACCGGTGGCGTCGCCGTGACGCGAAGGGTCAGCTGCGGGGGAGCGACGCCCGACTGCAGGGGGCAGGCCTCGAGCTTGACGACGGCCGTCACGCGTGCGGTCTGACCGGGAGACACCCGGATCGGCGTGCCCTGCACGGTGACGTCGTCGAGGCCGCTGGAGGCTCCCTCGACGACCCACACCGGTGCATCGCTGGCGCTGTGCACGTCGAGGCGCAGGACAACTGTGGCCGGCAGCTGGGCCACGCCGGTGGCGTAGCGGACAGACACTCCGCCGACGGGACCAGGGACACCCAGGCAGGCGTAGGAGCGAGCCGATCGCACCAGTCCCTCCGGGAGATCAGTCGGGACCTCGACGCTCTCGTCCGCGGCGTTTCGCAGCTGCAGGGTGACGGAGCTGTCGTTGTCATCGCTGGGGCATGTGACGGCCAGAGCTACGGTCAGCAATGCCGAGGAGCCGCTGGCGATCGTGGTGGAGCCGCTGACGACGCGAGCCGACCGGACGTCGATGGCGGCAGCGCGAGACGACAGCGACTCGAAGGTCACAGGCGCGCCCCTGTTGTGCAGCCGCAGGGCCACGTCGACGACCGGATGGTCGCGGTCGGGTCGCTCTGCCAGGGACAGGACGGCGCTCTCCGCGCCGGGCGACGCCAGGACGACGGCCACCTTCCGCTCAGCCGCCCTCTCGCTTACCGTCTGCGTGACGATAAATGTGACCATAGCTCCCACGAGGAGCCCCGCGACTGCCGCGATCATTGCCGTCCGGCGTCCGCCGGAGTGCGGCGTCTCTCCACGGTCGCGGTCGTCCGCAGCCAGCTCGAGGTCCTCGCTGTCCTCCGACAGCCACGTCGCCGCGGGCCCCTCGACGCCGTCGAGGAGCTCCTGTCGGGGAGAGCGGCGAGACCCGCGCCCGGATGCGGGGCCGCCGAAGACGGACATCAGCGAGCTCCAGCGGCGTTCGACGATGTGGGGGTCGCAGGCGGCGGGCCGCAGGTGGCGAGCAGCGCGACGGCCGCGTCGTTGGGTAGGTCGAGCTGACCACCCCATCGGGGCGAGTAGCTGCCCGACGACATCACCAGACCGGTCTCGAAGGTGAGGCCGGAGAGGACGCTCACAAGGTTGGCGGAGCAGTCGGGCATCGCCAGCCGCGCCTCGACGCTGATCGTGGTGCTGGCCGGCACGCGGAACTCGTTGGCTGCCGTCGCCGTCCGGATCTGCAGCTGCGGAGCGGTCAGATGCAGGACGACGTCGCGGTCGGTGAGGTTGTGCAGCTCCAGCACCGTGGCGATGCCCTGTTGGGGAGCGGGCAGCCGCCGCCAGCTGCGGACGACGGGGGCGACCAGCGGAGTCTGGTCGTCGCAGTCGGGGGAACTGGCGACGGCGTAGTCGAGCGCGCCCGCGAGATCGACCGGCAGCTCGCGCTCCTCGCCCTGGTCATCGCGGACGAGCAGGACGGCGGACGACCGGCTCGCGTCGGGCCGCTTCTCGCGGTTGCACGCCATCGCGAGGTGCGCGGCCATCTGCACGCTGTGCCCGCGATCGAGCACGAGCGGGGAGCCGAGCGGCAGGAACTCCAGGCCGGGGGTCTCGGTGCGCAGCCCCGTGACGGTGACCGGGGCGCCGGCGTTGACAACGGTCAGGGCGACGGGCGCGACCATCCGGTCGCCGTTCCGGCCGTCGTTGCTGTCGTAGGCCATGCCGCCGTCACGGTCCGAGGCGACGATCACCGTGAGCCTCTGCTGGGCCGCTGCGGTCGCGACCTGCGCGCCGTCGCGCCGACCCAGCAGGTACATCCCCAGCGCGGTGCCGACCGCTGCCGCCACCGCTCCCATGAGGACGAGGCGGCGGTGCTGGTGGGCCCCGTGTTTCCTGTCCGGCTCGTGGGGCTCGTGGGGCTCGTGCCGGTCGTCTAGGTCGTCCAGGTCCTCCGGCTCGCCCCGGGTCGGGGACCCGGGGTCGCTGTCGTCGAGCGGAGGGCGCCCACGGAGGCGACGCCAGCCGGACGGCTGGTCGTCGGGTGCGTCGAGGAGGTCCATGTCCTCACCTCCTCGGTCCGGCGCCTGACCCCACTATCGCTCGAATGCGGGGAGCCAGCACGCGAAGGTGGCACGACCGCCCCCGCGGGTCAGTCGTCAGCGGCGACCCGCGCGGTGGCGAGCGGCGAGCCAGACCAGTCCCGCAGTCGCCGCACCGGCCCCCATGGCGGCTGCCGTCAGTGCAGGGCGTGTGGGCAGCCGGACGTCGCGCACTCGCTCGCGCAGGGGGACTCGGTTGCTGAAGTCGCGGATCTCCCAGCCGCGTGCCGACGCCTCTCTGCGCAGCATGCGGTCGGGGTTGACGGCGGTGGGGTGCCCGACGGCCTCGAGCATCGGCAGGTCAGTCGCGGAGTCGCTGTAGGCGTAGCTGCGCGACAGGTCGTAGCCCTCGTGCGCAGCGAGTGCGCGGATCGCCTCCGCCTTGGTCGGGCCGTAGGCGTAGTACGCGATCTCGCCCGTGTAGTGCCCGTCCTCGATCACCATCCGCGTCGCGATGGTGTGGTCGGCGCCGAGCATCTGACCGATCGGCTCAACGACCTCGGCGCCGGAGGTCGAGACGATAACGACGTCCCGGCCGGCTGCATGGTGCTGCTCGATGAGGGTGACTGCCTCGTCGTAGACGAGCGGGTCGATCAGGTCATGCAGCGTCTCGCCGACGATGTCCTGCACCTGCTGCACATCCCACCCCGCGCACATCGCGGACAGGTAGGCGCGCATCTTCTCCATCTGGTCGTGGTCCGCGCCGCCGACGAGGTACATGAACTGCGCGTAGGCGCTCTTCAGCACGGCCCGGCGGTTGAGCAGACCGCCGCGGTAGAAGGGGCGCGAGAAGGCGAGCGTGCTCGAACGGGCGATGATCGTCTTGTCGAGGTCGAAGAAGGCGGCCTCGCGGCGGGAGCTCACGCCTTCCTCGATCACCCTCCGAGCATAGGTCGCTCAACCCCGAGGCTGGGGACGAGCGTTTGCCCCGGCTGCGCGGGGGGTACAGCATGGTCGCTGCGCCCAACCCCCGTGGGCGCCCTGCCGGGACCGATCCCTCCCCCCCTGGATCGGACCGTGCGACGACCCCCGCCCTCCCCCCCCTGGCGGGGGTCGTCCCTTTGTGGGCCCTCTCCTCGGCTCTCGCTCTCGCGCTCGCTCTCGCGCTCGTTCCGGCCGGTCCGGCAGCCGGTGTCCACAGCCCAGCCGAGGTGCGCTGCCTGTCCACACCCGGCTCGAACGGCGTTCCCCCATGCCCTCGCCGTCGTCACCCTGCTCCTGTCGGCCGCGACCGTCGCGACGACGGCACGGAGAGCGAGGCGAGGCGGGTGCGCAGACAGCGGCAGCGCGACGGCGGCCAGACGTGGGGCGAGCAGGGCCCGCGGGAAGGGGTCGTCGTGGGGGTGATGGGAGGCTGCGGCGGGGCGGGCGCGACCACGCTGTCCGCCACCCTCGCCCGGGTCGCGCAGGACGAGGGTCGCGACGCTGCCCTCGTCGACCTGGACGGCTGGGGTGCGGGAATCGACGTGACGCTGGACGCGTGCCTCGAGCCGGGGCTGCGCTGGACCGATCTCGCCCACGCCCAGGGGCGGCTGTCGGGAGCGCGGCTCGTCGCGAGCCTGCCCACGGCCGCCGGGCTGCCCCTGCTGACGTTCGAGCGCGCCGCGGTCCCCGTCACGGCGGAAGCCGCCCTTGCCGTGGTCGAGGCGCTGGCGCGCCCGCGCCGACTCGTGGTGGTCGACTTGCCGCGCCGTCTCGAGCCTGCGGCGCGGGCGGTGCTTGACTGCTGCGACCGTCGGCTGCTGGTGACCCCGGCAACCGTGCCCGCCGTCCTGTCGGCGGCTCGCACCATGGCGGGAAGCACCGACCCGTGGTCGCTGGCCCGCTCGGAGGGTGCCACCCAGAGCGACGCCGGCCCCGGCGCCGTTGCTGACTGGGAGGCAGTGGTGCGGCACGTCGGTCACGCATGGGACGCCGACGTCATCGCAGCGACTCTGGACGTGCCGCTGCTGTCCGAGCTCCCGCATGACGCCGGACTCGCCGTGCTGGGGCGGGGCGAGCTCCGGCTGTCTCGCCGGTCCCGCTACCGACGAGCGGTTGTCGAGCTGCTCACCCAGCTGGTCCCCACGGCGGCGGAGCCGGGGCCGTTCCCGCAGCCTGCAGCTGCTCAGCCGGGGGAGAGCTTCGCGCCGTGACCCCCCTCGACGAGACGCTGGAGCCACTCGCAGCCGAGCTCGCCGGCTGGCTCGTCGCCCGCGGTGAGGTCGCGAGCCGCGCCTCCGTGTCCGCCGCGTTGGGGCGGCGCGCCGCGGCTCTCGACGACGAGCGGCTCGCCGCGCTCGTCGCCCGCCTGCAGGTCGAGACCGCCGGCCTCGGCCCGTTGCAGGAGTTCGTCGAACGCGAGGGTGTGACGGACGTGCTGGTCAACGCTGACGGGCAGGTGTGGACCGACGACGGGCAGGGGCTGCGCCGGGTCGGACTCTCCGTCGGAGACGAGTCCCGCGTGAGAGGCCTCGCGGTGAGATTGGCGACGCGATGCGGACGCCGTCTCGACGACGCGATGCCGTGGGTAGACGGACAGCTGCCGGGCGGCGTTCGTCTGCACGCGGTGCTGCCGCCCGTCAGCCAGCCAGGGACGGTGATCTCGCTGCGGGTGCCGCCCCGTCGCGCCCTCGGGTTGCGTGACCTCGAGGAGATGGGAGCGTTCACCCCCGCGGTGCGAGCGGTGCTCGAGGCGATCGTCGAGGCTCGCCTGAGCGTCGTGGTGACCGGCGGGACGGGGTCGGGAAAGACCACCCTGCTCGCCGCCCTGCTCGGGCACGTCTCCGCTGCCGAGCGCATCGTCCTGGTCGAGGACGCCCCCGAGCTCACTCCCGACCACCGCCACGTCGTGCGACTGCAGGCGCGCGCCGCGAACGTCGAGGGCGCCGGTGAGGTCACCTTGCGAGATCTCGTTCGGCAGGCACTGCGCATGCGTCCCGACCGTCTCGTGGTGGGCGAGGTCCGCGGCGAGGAGATCCTCGACCTGCTCGCCGCGCTGAACACCGGGCATGACGGGGGCGCCACCACCGTCCACGCCAACGCTCCAGGGGAGTTACCCACCCGGTTCGAGGCGCTTGCGCTGCGCACCGGCCTCACCCGAGCGGCGACTCATGCGCAGCTCGAGGCCGGCGTCCAGGTGATCCTGCACGTGCAGCGCCGCGCCGGGCGGCGGGTCCTTGCCGAAGTGGCGTACCCGCGCCGCCAGGGAGACCTCGTGACCGTCGAGACGGTGTTGCGGCAGCAGGAGACGTCCTCCTCGCCCGATCTGGAGGTGCACCTCGGAGCAGCCTCCACGACTCTGGCCGACTTGCTGCGAGCACGCGGTGTACGGCCGCCGGAGTGGCTGGGGGAGCCTGGCCGTCCCGACGTGACGGCGGCGACGCCGTGACCGGCTCATCCACCGCTGCCTTGCTCGCGGCTCTCGCCGGGGTGGCAGCGGGGGCGGCCGCCTTCGTGCTGCCGCGGTCGGTCGGCTCGCACGAGCTGCCGGGCGAATGTGCGGAGCCGCGAGCGGTTGCGGCAGCACACGAGACGGCAGGGACACGTCGGCCGCGCGGCGCACTCGCGCTGCTTCCGGGCAGGATCTGCGGCCAGCGCCGACAGCGCTGCCAGCCAGCGGCCCTGGCAGCGGCCTGCCACGCGCTCGCTGCTGAGCTTGATGCCGGCTCCCCTCCGCCCGTGGCCCTCGCTGCTGTGGCCGCGGAGTCCGAAGGCGCTCTCCGCGAGGCGCTCGTCGCGTTGCTCGCTGATGCCGGCGATGACCGTCCTGGCGGCACCGGCACCGGCAGCGGCTGGGACAGCGGCAGCGACAGCGACAGGAACAGCGACAGCGACTGGGACAGCGACACGGACAGGCACAGGGACAGCGACAGCGACAGCGACAGGGACAGCGGCAGAGCCCTGACAGCGCTGCGAGTCGTGTGGGTGGCGAGCGCCTCCTCCGGAAGCGGCCTCACCTCCGTTCTTCGTCAACTCGCAACGGCGCTGCAGGACGACCTACGCCTCGAGGCGGAGGTCCGAGCTGCCCTGGCTGGAGTGAAGTCCTCGGCGGCGGTCGTGGCAGCGCTTCCTGCTGTTGGCCTTCTCCTCGGCGCGCTGCTGGGCGGCTCACCGGTGAGCTTCCTCGTCGGAACGCCCGTCGGATGGGGGTGTCTAGGGCTGGGCGGATTGCTCGAGGCCGCGGGGCTCTGCTGGCTGCGTGCCTTGCTGCGACGGGTCGCGCCGTGACTATCGCGCTCCGCGCAGGCGTGTCGACGTCCAACCCGGCCTGGCCCCTCGCCTGCCTTGCGGCCGGGGCGGTGCTGCTCGCTGTTGTCATCACCTCCCGTCCTTCGCTGACCCGTTCCGTCGTCCTCACCTGGCTCGCCCAGGAGGTGCGCGTCGGAGCGCCCAGGCGGACGAAGCAGCAGCCTTCGCGTCGGCTGGCCGTGATGCTGGCTCTGGTCGCGGGCGGCGCGATGCTCGTCGTCGTGCCCTGGCCACTGGCGCCGCTGCTCGCGCTGGTGGCGACCCCGGCTCTGCTGGGGCTCGCCGTCGCCAGCCGACACGGCCACCGCAGCGTCGTTCCCGTCGATCCGCTGCTGCTGGACGTCCTTGCGGCAGCCCTCGGGTCAGGCGCCACAGGCGCGCAGGCAGTCCGGTGTGCCAGCGCGCTGGCCGCTGCCGAGCACGCGCAGGCTCTCGCCGAGGTCGTGCACCGGCTGGAACTGGGCGTCGACCCCGAGCGGGCATGGTCTGCGGTGCGGGAGGAGCCATCGCTCGTGGTGCTCGCTCGGGTCATGACTCGTGCGGCCACCGGCGGTGCCTCCCCCGTCCCGGCCTTGCTTGCTGAGTCGCGCCACCGCCGGGAGCTGCGGATCAACGAGGTCCGCTCTCGTGCAGGCACCGTCTCGTCGCTCGCGACGCTGCCGCTGGGTCTCTGCTTCCTCCCGGCCTTCCTGCTCCTCGGGGTGGTGCCGGCCATTGCCACGCTCGTCGGCCCCGTGCTGGCCTTTCTGTCCTAGCGCGTCCGACTGGGTCCGGCTCCACGTCCCACTGCGTCCGGCTCCACGTCCCACCCCCGTCGTGCCGCAGTTCCCACAGACACCCTCCTCGCCCCTGCTCGATCCACAGCTCGGCCGCACGCCCTGGGCGCGATGAGCGGCGCCCAGCAGTGTCAGAGGAGCCCCGCTCGTGGGCGACCGCGGCCGGCCGGACGCCGGCAGAGAAAGGAAGACCTATGACCGCATCAGCTCTCGCCCTGGTCCACGCCGCAGATTCCGTCGACGTCGCGGGCGGCGTCTCCCCGCTTCGCGCCGAGGCGGACGAGACGAGCGCGCGGACGGCCGACACGGACGCTGCGACCGATCGCGGCGCCAGTGCCGGCATCGGTCGCCGCCTTGCGCTCGTGTCCCATGACGCGGGGATGACCACCGCGGAGTACGCGATCGGAACCGTCGCTGCCTGCGGCTTCGGTGGCGTCCTGATCAAGCTGCTGACCAGCGACACCGTCGTCTCGCTGCTCTCCGACCTCATCCGCAAGGCGCTCACGCTCGCGTTCTGAGCAGAGCTCGACTGGGGCAGGGGCGTGGGGCGGCTGAGGTTGCCGGCCCCACGCCGCCCACGGAAGAAGGGATCAGACGGAATGGGAAGGGCTGTGAGGACATGAGTCGGGGAGCCTGGGTCGAGCGGCCGGGGAGATCCACAAGTCACGACGACCGCGGTGGTGCCGTCGTCGAGCTCGCCGTCGCCCTGCCTGGGCTCGTGGTGGTCGTCGCCGCCCTCGCCTGGGTCCTCTCGCTGGTCGGTGCGCAGGTGAGATGCACCGATGCTGCCGGAGAGGCAGCGCGCGCTATCGGCCGGGGTGAGACGACAGCGGTTGCTGCAGCTGTGGCCCGCCATGTCGCCCCGAAGGGCGCGTCGATCACGGTCAACTCCGCTGGGACTGCCGGTGCGGTTCTCGCTGCAGGCGGACAAGGCGGGGGTGAGCTTGTGAGCGTCGAGGTCCGTGCCCAACTGCGGCCGCCTGCGCTCGGCCCTCTGACGTTGCCCGGCGTCACCGTCTCTTCCACGACCGTCGCGCTGACGCCCGCCGGCGGAGATGGCAGGTGAACCCGTCTCACCGCGAGCGCGGTTCCGTCGTCCTGGTCGTCGCCGCTGCCGGGCTCCTGCTCATCGTCGCCCTGGGTGCCGCGGGCGCCTCCCTCACTGCGGCCGCTCGCCACCGTCTGCAAGCCGTTTCGGACGCGGCCGCGCTCGCCGGAGCAACGGCGTTGGGTTCCGGAGGAGATGCCTGCGCGGCCGCACGCGCCGTAGTCGCGGCGGCACGGACGGGTGACGTCGAGGCGTGCCACAGCGGTCTGGGGTCCGTCGACGTCGGGCTGGTGGCGACACTGCCCGGCCTGCCCTTCGCGGCGTCGGGGTCGGCGCTGCCTCAGGTCCGGGCGCAGAGCAGGGCTGGCGTCACACTTCCCGACTGGGCCGAGGCGGCGCGGGCGCCAGGGGGGTGAGCCCCCTGCTACTCCACGTGTCGCGTGCGCTGGCCCCGAAGGTCGATCGTCTCGTCTGGATCGCGTCGCGGGCTCACGCCGTCGATCTCCGGGTCGCCCGGCCGGGTGACCGCAGCCGCGTCGGCTCGGCCGCGGCCCTCGCGCGCCGTGGTCTCGTCGGCCACCGCGCGGCGCCGCTCGGCGGAGGCCACCTCGTGCTCGTGCTCCGCGGTGTCGTGCTCCCGGTTGGCCAGCTGCTCGCGCTCCTTGTTCTCCTTGCGAAGCGTGTGGAGCTCCTTGCGCCGCCGCACCGCGTGCGAGGTGCCTGCGCGGACGAGGACGATGCCGATGACCAGCACGGCGAGCGCCGCCGCCCCGAGAATGAAGACGACGACGAGCGGCAGATCCGTCCGCGTGGTGAACACTGACAGCGTCGTGGTCGTGGTGTTGTCGACCAGGACGCCGATGGCGAAGGCCGCGGCGACCGCAATGAGAATCAGCCCGAGAATGATCATGTTGCCTCCTTAGCGGCCCAGCAGTCGCATTCGACGGCTCATGGACCCGCACGTGGAGGGCACCTTTCCCGCGCGATCTCCCCGCTACGCCTCCTGCCTCGGAAGGGCGTCCTGGAGCACCACCGCCAGCAGCCGCCCGGCACCCGCCTTGTCGAGAGGGTCGTTGCCGTTGCCGCACTTCGGCGACTGGACGCACGAGGGACAGCCATCGGGGCACTCGCAGTCGCGGATGGTGGCGAGCGTGGCGGTCAGCCACTGCTCGGCCGTCCGGTAACCGCGCTCGGCGAACCCGGCGCCTCCCGGGTGGCCGTCGTGGACGAAAACCGTGCACAGGCCGGTGTCCGGGTGCAGGGCGGTGGAGAGGCCGCCGACGTCCCAGCGGTCGCACGTCGCAAACAGCGGCAGCAGCCCGATCGACGCGTGCTCGGCCGCATGCGCGGCGCCTGGAACCTCTGCCGCGTCCAGCTGGGCGCGTGCCAGCTGCTCCTCGGTGGCGGTCCACCAGACGGCGACGGTGCGCAGCGTCCGTGCGGGCAGGTCGAGTGGCTCCTCGCCCAGCACCTCGCCCGTGCCCACCCGCCGACGCAGGAAGCCGACCACCTGGCTCGTGACCTGCACGACGCCGAGCCGCAGCGGCACCGGTCCCCAGGGCCGCTCGTCGCTGACGTCCAGCACGCGAACGTCGTTCACCTCGCGGGCCGTCGTCGTCCAGTCCAGCTCCGGGGACAGGTCGACGAAGGCGACGCCGTCGTCGACGTCGAGGCTGCGCACGAGGTAGGTCTCGCCCTGGTGCAGGTAGACGGCGCCCCGGTGGACCGTGCTGTGGGAGGCGGCGCGGTCGACCGTGCCGAGCAGGCGTCCAGTAGTGGCTTCGACGACGCGGACGGGGCCACCGCCGGTGCCGCGCAGGTCGGCGAGGTCGTGTGCCCGGTCGTGGCGGGTCCAGTACCAGCCGGTCGGCCGGCGCCGCAGCAAGCCGCCGCGCTCGAGCTGCTCGACCACCTCCGGAGCGGCAGGCCCGAAGAGCGGCAGGTCAGCCTCGGTCAGCGGCAGCTCGGCGGCCGCCGCCGCCAGGTGCGGAGCCAGGACGTAGGGGTTGTCGGGGTCGAGCACGGTCGCCTCGACGGGTCGGTCGAGCAGCGCCTCAGGGTGGTGCACGAGATAGGTGTCGAGCGGGTCGTCCCGGGCGACCAGCACGCCAAGGGCGTCCTGGCCCGAGCGTCCCGCCCTCCCGACCTGCTGCCAAAAGGCAGTCCGTGTCCCTGGGTACCCCGCCAGCAGCACGGCGTCGAGTCCGGAGACGTCCACGCCTAGCTCGAGGGCGTTCGTCGTCGCGAGCGCGAGGCGCCGTCCGGACCGCAGCTCCTCCTCGAGCCGCCGCCGCTCCTCCGGCAGGTAGCCCGCCCGGTAGGCAGCGACGGCGTCGCCGAGGTGAGGGTCGACCTCGGAGAGGTGCCGTCGGGCCGTGATCGCCACCGCCTCCGCGGCGCGACGTGAGCGAACGAAGGCGAGGCTCCGCGCCCCCTCGACGGTCAGGTCGGTGAGCAGGTCGGCCGTCTCGGCGGTCGCGCTCCGGCGGACAGGGGCGTCGTGCTCGCCGCGCAGCGCGGTGAGGGGCGGCTCCCAGAGAGCGAGCACTGCGCGACCACGGGTGGAGGTGTCGTCGGTGACCGGAACCACGTCGACGCCGGTGAGGCGCCGGCCGGACACGTCCGGCTCGGAGACCGTGGCGGAGGCGAGCACGAAGACCGGGTCGCTGCCGTACCGGTGCGCCACGCGGCGGAGCCGACGCAGCACCGCTGCGACGTGGGACCCGAAGACGCCGCGATAGACGTGGCATTCGTCGATGACGACGAACCGCAGCGCGCGCAGGAACGACGCCCATCGCTCGTGGGCGCCGAGGATCCCGAGGTGCAGCATGTCGGGGTTGGTCAGTACGTAGTGCCCGTGATCGCGGACCGCGCGGCGCTCGTCCTCGGGTGTGTCGCCGTCATAGGTCGCCACGCGCAGTCCGCGCACCGCGAGCCGCTGCAGCCGGGCGAGCTGGTCGGCAGCCAGCGCTTTGGTAGGGGACACGTAGAGGACCGTCGCTCCCCGTCCGGTCGGCGCGCTGCGACCGTCCAGGGCGGCCGTCAAGGCGGGCATCAGATAGCCCAACGACTTCCCTGACGCCGTCCCCGTCGCGAGGACCACCGACCGTCCGCTGTGCGCGAGGTCAGCGGCACGGACCTGGTGCTCCCACGGCTCGGCGATCCCGAGCCGCCGCCACGCCTCCTCCAGCTGCGGGTCCAGCCATGCCGGCCACGGAGCCCGTCGCCCCGCTCGGCCCGGCCGTTCCGAGACGTGCAGCAGACGCGGGCGCCGTTCGGACGTCGCGACGAGGGCGGCGAGCAGCTCGTCGGCGGAGCGGGTGGACATCGTGACCAGTCTCGCAACCGAGAAGGAAGATCGTTTCCGGCAGTCGCCGACGGGGGAGACCGAAGATCGCCCCGACGCCCGGCGCGCTGGGGTGCGGGCGCCGGTGGTTCAATGCCACCGAGCCGCCATCGGGGGGCGTCGCCAGTCGGCGGCGTTCGGTAGGTGGAGCCCGAGCACGAGTAAGCCCGAGCCCGAGTCGCTGTACGCGAGCATGCTGGAGGAACCTGTGGACCTGTCGCTGTCGTCCCGCACGGAGGGTGACCGCACCATCGTCGAGGTCGGCGGTGAGATCGACGTCTACACCGCGCCCAAGTTGCGCGAGCAGCTCGTGGACCTCGTCGCCGACGGGCAGTACCACCTGATCGTCGACATGCAGAACGTCGACTTCCTCGACTCGACGGGGCTGGGGGTCCTGGTCGGAGGCCTCAAGCGGGTCCGCGCTCACGACGGCTCGCTGCGCCTCGTGTGCTCCCAGGAGCGCATCCTCAAGATCTTCCGCATCACCGGTCTCACCAAGGTCTTCCCCATCCACGACACGGTGGATGAGGCGCTCGCGGCCGAGTGACCGTGGCCTGTGCTGTGACCCTCTTCTCACCCTCGGCCGACGTGCGCTGATGCCTACCGTCGAACTGCGCTTCAGCGCGCTCCCGGCTCACGTCCGCACGGCCCGGCTTGTCGCCGTGGCCATGGCTCGCAAGGCCGGTCTCGACGAGGAGGTCCTCGACGAGGTGCGCCTCGCTGTCGGCGAGGCCTGCTCGCGTGCCGTCGAGCTGCACCAGCAGCACCAGCCGCAGGAGGCGGTGCTGTTGCAGCTCAGCGACGACGACAACGCGTTCAGCGTCACCGTCGTCGACCACGCACCGAGCGGCGCCAGCCTCGGCCAGCCCGCCGATGCGGTGCCCGACCTCACCGGAGCAGGCGCAGCTGCGGCGCCGGCCGCGCAGGCCGCTCCGCTGAGCGCCACCGCCGACCTTCCCGACGACGTCGGGCTGGCAGTCATCAGCGGTCTCGTCGAGCAGGTCGATGTCGACTCCGACGACTCCGGCGGCCGGGTCCGGATGTCGTGGCCGGCCGGTCTCGCCTCCTGACCCCACCCTGAACCGCAGGGGTGCCGCCCCGCCGGGCGGCGCCCCTGTTCGGCGTTCATCCCCTCGCGTCCCCTAGACTCCGGCGCGCCGTGCCCTGTGTCGCGGCGTGAACCCCTCGACGTCGACCGCGGTCGTTGGTGCGGCGGCGTCGGAACCCCCGTCGAGGAGGACGCTGTGTCCGGCACCATCGTCGCTGCCGTCAAAGGCAGTGGCACCACAGACATCACCCTGAGCGGTGGCCATGTCGCCTACGTCGTGGTCGTCGCGGTCATCGCGCTCGCCGCGCTCGGCATGGCCGTGCTCTTCCGCCGTGAGGTCCTCGCCTTCAGCGAGGGCACCGAGAACATGAAGACCATCGCGACCGCGGTCCAGGAGGGCGCGTCGGCCTATCTGAGCCGGCAGTTCCGCACCCTCGGCGGCTTCGTCATCCTGGTCTTCCTCCTGCTGTTCCTGCTGCCCGGCGATGCGGGTATCCGCGTGGGGCGCTCCATCTTCTTTGTCGTCGGAGCGCTGTTCAGCGCGGCGATCGGCTACATGGGCATGTGGTTGGCCACTCGCGCGAACCTGCGGGTCGCGGCCGCGGCGCGCACCGACGGCATCCTGCCGGCGACCCGCGTCGCGTTCCGTACCGGTGGCACGGTCGGCATGGCGACAGTCGGTCTGGGCCTGCTCGGTGCGGCCGTCGTCGTGCTGATCTACCGGTCGGACGCGCCGAGCGTGCTCGAGGGCTTCGGCTTCGGCGCCGCGATGCTCGCGATGTTCATGCGTGTCGGCGGCGGCATCTTCACCAAGGCCGCCGATGTCGGCGCGGACCTGGTCGGCAAGGTCGAGGCTGGCATCCCCGAGGACGACCCGCGCAACGCCGCGACGATCGCCGACAACGTCGGTGACAACGTGGGCGACTGCGCCGGCATGGCCGCTGACCTCTTCGAGTCCTACGCGGTGACCCTCGTTGCCGCCCTCATCCTCGGCAAGGCCGCCTTCGGCGAGCTCGGCCTCGTCTTCCCGCTCGTCGTGCCGGCCCTCGGCGCTATCACCGCCGTGCTCGGCGTCTTCATCACCGAGCCGCGCAACGGCGAGAGCGGCCTGAAGGCCATCAACCGCGGCTTCTACATCTCGGCAGCTGTCTCCGCGGTGCTGTGCATCATCGCCGCCCTCGTGGTCCTGCCCGGCAGCTTCGCCGACCTTGGGCCCGCCGCCGCTCAGGCCGACGGCAACCCCCGCGTGATCGCGATCATCGCCGTGCTCATCGGCATCGTGCTCGCCGCCGTCATCCTCTGGCTCACCGGCTACTACACCGGCACCGACAAGCGCCCGACGATCGACGTCGCGCGCACCTCGCTCACCGGCCCGGCCACGGTCATCCTCTCGGGCATCTCGCTGGGCCTGGAGTCGGCGGTCTTCACCGCCATCGTCATCGGGGCGGCCGTCTTCGGCGCCTTCCTCCTGGGCAGCGGTTCCGTCACCGTGGCGCTGTTCGCTGTCGCGCTTGCGGGCTGTGGCCTGCTCACCACTGTCGGTGTCATCGTCGCGATGGACACCTTCGGACCGGTCTCCGACAACGCCCAGGGCATCGCGGAGATGTCCGGCGACGTCCACGGCGAGGGCGCCCAGATCCTCACCGAGCTCGACGCGGTCGGCAACACCACGAAGGCCATCACCAAGGGCATCGCGATCGCGACCGCCGTCCTCGCGGCGACCGCGCTCTTCGGCTCCTACAACGACGCCGTGACCACCGCCCTCGGCAAGGCCGGCACCTCGCTGGCCGACGCCGGCACCGGCTTCCTCACGACCGTCAGCGCACCCAACGTCCTCGTCGGCGTGATCATCGGTGCGGCCGTCGTGTTCCTCTTCTCCGGCCTCGCCATCAACGCCGTCTCGCGCGCTGCTGGGGCGGTGGTCTTCGAGGTGCGCAACCAGTTCGCCACGCACCCGGGGATCATGGACGGCACCGAGCGCCCGGAGTACGGCCGCGTTGTCGACATCTGCACCCGCGACTCCCTGCGGGAGCTCGCCACGCCCGGCCTGCTCGCCGTCATGGCGCCGATCGCTGTCGGCTTCGGCCTCGGCGTCGGGCCGCTGGCCGGCTACCTCGCCGGTGCCATCGGCACGGGCACGCTGATGGCGATCTTCCTGGCCAACTCGGGTGGCGCCTGGGATAACGCCAAGAAGCTCGTCGAGGACGGGGTCCACGGCGGCAAGGGTTCCGAGGCGCACGCCGCCACCGTCATCGGCGACACGGTCGGCGACCCCTTCAAGGACACCGCAGGTCCGGCCATCAACCCGCTCATCAAGGTCATGAACCTGGTGTCGGTGCTGGTCGCTCCCGCCGTCGTGTCCCTGTCGGTCGGCGACTCCGCCAACACCGGTCTGCGGGTCCTCATCGCGCTCGTCGCGGTCGCGATCATCGTCGTCGCCGTCGTCTTCTCGAAGCGCCGCCCGGTCTCGATCGGCTCCGAGCCCGCTGCGGAGCGCGCTGCCGCCTGACAACCCGACTCCCGAACGGCGCCCGCCGTCTCCTCGTGTGCCCCGCGTGCACGTGGAGGCCGGCGGGCGTCGCCGTCTCGTGCCACCGCCGGCCGCGGTCTCCGGAGACGTTGTCAGACCGGTCTGCCAGGGTGGGGTCGTGGGAAGCGACGTCGACTCTGAGCTCCACGACCTGAGACGGGTCCGCGAGGCGCTGCTGGACGCCTCCTACACCGTCGACGCGGTCGCCCGCCTGCTCGGACCGGAGGCGAGCGGCGCCCTGTTGCGGGCTGAGACCGTGCCGGCGGAGCTCGCGACCAGGACGCCGCCCGTGGCGGCCGAGCGGCTCGCCACCCTGGTGCGGCTCTTCGCCCTTCAGCTGCCCGTCCCCGTGGACGCCGCCGCTGCGGCACTGCCGCTGGACGCTGCTCGCGCTCTCGGCCTGGTCGAGGTGGCCTCGGAGATCTGCCGCGCCACGTTGGACGTCCGGCCCTACGGCGAGGACAGTCCGGGAGATGGCACTGCCGGAGATGGCACCGCCGGAGATGGCACGGCGGAAGATGGCACTGCGGGAGACGAGGCCCCGTGGTGGGTGGTCTCGGACCTGGGGACCGGCCTTGACGGAGTCGACCGTGAGCTACCCGGAGACCACGTGCTGGGCATCGGAGGGGCGTCGCTGACCCTTGCCCAGCTCGTCCCCCGACGGCCGGTGCAGCGCGCACTGGACGTGGGGACGGGCTGCGGCGTTCAGGCCCTGCATCTGTCTCGGCACGCGCGCCACGTCGTCGCGACCGACGTGCTCCCTCGGGCGCTGCAGGTGGCCGGCTACGGCCTGGCGCTCAGCGGTGTCCAGGCCGACCTGCGGCTGGGCGACCTGCTCGCGCCAGTGGCGGGGGAGCGGTTCGACCTCGTCGTGTCCAACCCGCCGTTTGTGGTGTCGCCCCCGGGTGCGGCAACCCACACCTACCGGGACTCGGGACGTGACTTCGACGGCGTGACCGCCGAGCTCGTCCGTGACCTGCCGTCCGTCCTCACCCCGGCGACGGGGACGGGCGGCGCGGACGGCGATGGCGGTGAGGTTGGCGGGGTGGCCGTGATGCTGGGCAACTGGCTGCACCGGCGCGGCGAGCCGTGGCAGGAGCGGGTCGCGGGCTGGCTGCCGGAGGGCGTCGACGCGTGGGTGGTCGAGCGGGAGGTGCAGGACCCGACGGAGTACGTCAGCCTCTGGCTGCGGGACTCCGGCGAGCGGGGTTCGCCCCGCTACCGGCAGCGCTATGAGCAGTGGTTGCAGGCGTTCCGCGAGGCCGAAGTTGAGGCGGTCGGCTTCGGCTGGGTGGTGCTGCGCGCTACGCAGGGGGAGCCGTGGCGACGCCTCGAGGAGTGGCCGCATGCAGTCGAGCAACCGCTCGGAGCCGAGGTCTCCGCGCTGCTGGACCGGGTCGCCTGGCTTCGGCGTCACCCGGGCGAGAGCCTGCTGGCTGCTCGCCTGCTCGTGCCAGACCATGTCCGGCTCGAGCAGGTCGGACGGCCCGGCGCGGAGGATCCCGAGCATCTCGTCCTGAGGGGCGCCCGCGGGATGCTGCGTGCGGCACGGGCCTCGACTGCGGTGGCCGCCGTCGTCGGTGCCTGCGACGGATCCCTGCCGCTCGGGGTGCTCTGCGACGCCGTGGCCGAGGTGCTCGAGGTGCCGGTGGGCGCGGTGCGTGACGAGGTGGTGCCCGAGGTCCGGGAGCTGGTCGAGCTCGGCCTGCTGGTGCCGGCCGACGAGCCGTAGTGGCGGCGGGGGATACCGTGTGCCCGCTGACCTTTGCCCCTCGGATCTGCCCTTCCTCGAACAGGAGCACGTGTGGCCACCACCCGACCAGCCCCGGACGGCACCCGCCGTCTCGTGATCGTCGAGTCGCCCGCGAAGGCGAAGACGATCAAGGGCTACCTCGGGCCGGGCTACGAGGTGGAGGCGAGCGTCGGCCACATCCGCGACCTGCCGCAGCCCTCCGAGCTGCCACCGGCCGAGAAGAAGGGCCGCTTCGGCAAGTTCGCGGTCGACGTCGACAACGGCTTCGAGCCCTACTACGTCGTCGACGCCGACAAGAAGAAGAAGGTCGCCGAGCTCAAGGCCAAGCTCAAGGACGCCGACGAGCTGCTCCTCGCAACAGACGAGGACCGCGAGGGCGAGGCGATCGCCTGGCATCTGCGCGAAGTGCTCAAGCCGCGCATTCCGGTGCGGCGGATGGTCTTCCACGAGATCACCCCCGAAGCGATCCGACGCGCCGTCACCGACACCCGTGACCTGGACACTCGGCTGGTCGACGCGCAGGAGACCCGGCGCATCCTCGACCGGCTCTACGGCTACGAGGTCTCGCCGGTCCTCTGGCGCAAGGTGCGCGCGGGTCTGTCGGCCGGCCGCGTCCAGAGCGTCGCCACCCGACTCGTCGTCGAGCGTGAGCGGGAGCGAATCGCCTTCCGGGCCGCCTCCTACTGGGACCTGCTCGGGAACTTCGCGGGGACCGGGGCCGACACGACGGCGTTCGAGGCCCGGCTGGTGGCTCTCGACGGCACCCGCGTCGCGACGGGGCGCGACTTCGGCGACGACGGCCGCCTGCTCGCCGGTCGCCAGGTGGTGCACCTGGACGAGGCCACGGCGCGAGGGTTGGCGGACGGGCTCGAGGACGCGAGCTTCGTCGTTCGGGCGCTGGAGGAGCGGCCGTACTCGCGCCGGCCCGCTGCGCCGTTCATCACCTCCACACTGCAGCAGGAGGCCAGTCGCAAGCTGCGCTTCTCCAGCCAGGTGACGATGCGCGTGGCGCAGCGGCTCTACGAGGGCGGCTACATCACCTACATGCGCACCGACTCGACCACGCTGTCCGAGGCGGCGCTTAACGCTGCTCGCACCCAGGCGCGGGAGCTGTACGGCGCAGAGTTCGTGCCCGACGTGCCGCGCCGCTACGAGCGCAAGGTCAAGAACGCGCAGGAGGCGCACGAGGCGATCCGCCCCGCCGGCGACATGTTCCGCACGCCCGGCCAGGTGGCCGGGGAGCTCAAGGGCGACGACTTCGCCCTCTACGACCTGATCTGGAAGCGCACCGTCGCCTCGCAGATGGCCGACGCCCGCGGGCAGACCGCCACCGTGCGGCTGGGAGCGACGGCCCGCGACGGGCGCGACACCGAGTTCTCCGCCTCCGGGACGGTCATCACCTTCCGCGGCTTCCTCGCCGCCTACGAGGAGGGGGTGGACGAGGACACCCGGGACGCCGAGGGGCAGGAGCGCGAACGGCGTCTGCCGTTGCTGCGGCAGGGCGACGACGTGCGCGCCGACTCACTGCAGGCGCAGGGGCACGAGACCTCACCGCCGGCCCGCTACACCGAGGCGACGCTGGTCAAGGCGCTCGAGGAGCGCGGCATCGGGCGGCCCTCCACCTACGCGTCCACACTCGGCGTCATCCTCGACCGCGGCTACGTGTTCAAGAAGGGGACCGCGCTGGTCCCGACGTGGCTGGCGTTCTCGGTGATCGGCCTGCTGGAGGAGCACTTCGGCGGCCTCATCGACTACGACTTCACCGCCGGGATGGAGGAGGACCTCGACCGGATCGCCAACGGTGACGAGGACCGAGTGGCGTGGCTGACGAGGTTCTACTTCGGCGGGCCCCAGCCGGCGGGCGCCCTGCTCAGCGGCGGCGGCCCCGGCAGCGGTGACGGCACGTCGCGAGACGAGCTCGGTGGGCTGAAGATGCTGGTCGAGAACCTCGGCGACATCGACGCCCGCGAGGTCAACACCATCCCCGTCGGCAACGGCATCGTCGTCCGCGTCGGACGTTACGGCCCCTACCTGGAGCGCGACAGCGGCGACGGCGGCGAGCCCCAGCGCGCACCCCTGCCGGAGGACCTCGCGCCCGACGAGCTCACCCTCGAGCGCGCCGAGGAGCTGCTCGCCGCTCCCTCCGGCGACCGCGAGCTGGGCGCCGACCCGGAGACGGGACGGGCGATCGTCGCCCGCAGCGGCCGCTTCGGCCCCTACGTGACCGAGGTCTTGGAGGAGGGAGCGCCGAAGTCGGCGAAGCCCCGGACGGGCTCGCTGCTGAAGTCCATGTCCCTGGACACCGTCACCCTCGAGGACGCTCTGCGGCTGATGTCGCTGCCTCGCGTGGTCGGCGTCGACCCCGGCGACGGCCAGGAGATCACCGCGCAGAACGGCCGCTACGGGCCCTATCTGAAGAAGGGGACCGACTCGCGGTCGCTGGAGTCCGAGGAGCAGATCTTCACCATCTCCCTCGAGGACGCGCTGCAGATCTACGCCCAGCCGAAGCAGCGGGGCCGTAAGGCTGCCGCACCACCGCTGCGCGAGGTGGGCGACGACCCGGTCACCGGCAAGCCGATCGTGGTGAAGGAGGGGCGCTTCGGTCCCTATGTCACCGATGGGGAGACCAACGCGACCCTGCGCAAGGGCGACGACCCGATGACCGTCACGCTCGACCGGGCCGCGGAGCTGTTGGCCGACAAGCGGTCGAAGGAGCCGACGTCCAAGAAGACCACGAAACGCGCGCCCGCCAAGAAGGCGCCTGCGAAGAAGTCGGCGGCGAAGAAGTCGGCCGCGGGGGCCCGCTCCACATGACACCGGCCGACCGCGTCAGGCTGCTGCACGAGCGGCTCGACGCGATCGCGCGGGTGCTGTCCAGGCGAGGCGATGCGATTGCCCTCGTCGCCGTCGGCTCGGTCGGCGAGGACGTCGCCGACCGACTGGACGAGCACTCCGACCTTGACTTCTTTGCGGTCGTCGAGGATGAGGCGAAGCCGTCGTACCTGGCCAGCATCGACTGGCTGGAGCAGGCGCACGAGGTGGCCTTCGACTTCGTCAACACAGCGGACGGACGGAAGGTCCTCTTCACCGACGGGGTCTACGCCGAGTACGCGGTGTTCACTCTTGCCGAGCTGAGGGCGGCGAGCTACCACCGGCCGCGGGTGGTGTGGACGAGACCGGACGCGCCGGCCGACCTGGGGATTCCGCGCCGGCCGGTGCCCGCGCTCGACACGGGAGCCGACGCGGCCGCGTTCCAGCTGCACGAGGCGCTCACGAACCTCTACATCGGGCTGCACCGCGACGCTCGGGGTGAGCGGCTCAGCGCGATGCGCCTGATCCAGGTGCACGCGCTCGATCGGATGCTCGACTTCCTCGAGATCACCGCGGCGCTGCCCGGTAGGCGCCAGGATCCCTTCGCACCCGAGCGAGGGCTCGAACGCCGCCTGTCGGTGGCGCGGGAGGCGTCCTCGGCTGGGCCGTCGCCGCTGGCGCCCGCGTTGCTCACACAGCTCGCGCCGGGCTACGAGCGCAACCGTGAGGCCGCCGCCGCTGCCCTGCGCTGGTGGCAGGAGCACGCCGCGAGACTCGGAGGCGAGACGTGCCTGCCGCATCCCGCGCTCGTGGCAGCCATCGAGGAGCTGCTCCGCTAGCCGGCAGAGCGGCTCGCCCCGCTCAGAACCGGCGCAGCCAGGGGTGGCCGGTTTCGTGGGGACCTCGAGCCGGATGCACGAGCGTGAGCGCGTCCCGCAGCCATCCACGAGCGGCGTCGTCCAGGGCCGGGACCGTGCGGGCGAGGTCGAGTTCGTCCTTGGGGCGGCGGTGCTTGGCCTTGAACAGCAGCACGACCTCGGGCGCCGTGTAGGGAATCCCGTCAGCCGACCAGCGCCGGACCTGGCTCATCGGCAGCCGGAGCCGGTCGTCTCGCCGGCACACCCACGTCGTCTCGTCCGGGCTGACCGGTACGTCCCCGTCCGCCAGGCCTGGCTCGCGGAACACGTCCAGCACGAAGGCTGCCGTCGCCTCGTCCCACAGCCACGTCTGGTGCGCATCCTGTGACGTGGTCTCGTCGAGGGCACGCACCCGGGACTCGACCGGCACGACCCACTGCCGCCCGGGGGCGAGCCGGTTGCGGACCAGTGAGAACTGCTGCGCGGGCACGGCGATCTCGAGGTCCTCGTGAGCTCGCGACGCGTCCGCTGCTCCCGCCTGCTCGAGGAAGAGGTCCAGCGCCCAGCCCCCCGCGACCATCCACTCCGCCGGGCAGTCCCGCAGCTCGTCGCGGATCTGCTGCGGCGTCCACGGCCGCCACATCCGGTCGGCTGTCTCCTCGTCCATCGGCAGGCCGTCGTCGGGCAGTTCCAGTCGTCGGTGCACGAGGACTGATGGTGCCTGACGCCGGCTGCCGCCGGCTGACCCTGTCAGAGGGCGCGGTTAGGGTGACGCTCGTGTCGACAGGTCAGCAGGGGCAGCTGGCGCTGCCAGTCGGGCGGCGTTCAGACGTCGTGCTGCCCGGGTTCTTCCTCGCCCTCGAGGGCGGTGAGGGCGCGGGGAAGTCGACGCAGGCGCAGCTGCTGGCGCAGTGGCTGACGGCTGAGGGACACGACGTGCTGGTGACCCGCGAGCCGGGCGGCACCCGGCTCGGTGAGCAGCTGCGCGAGGCGGTCCTGCGGCTTGACGGGCCCGACCCCACGCCGCGTGCCGAGGCGCTGCTCTACGCCGCCGACCGAGCCGAGCACGTGGCGACGACCGTGCTGCCCGCTCTCGAGCAGGGGCGCGTCGTCATCACCGACCGCTACCTCGCCAGTTCGGTCGCGTACCAGGGGCAGGGACGCGAGCTCGGCGCTGACGAGGTCGAGGCGCTGTCGCTGTGGGCGGTGCAGGGTCTGCGGCCCGACCTCACGGTGCTGCTCGACATCGACCCGGAGGAGGGGCTCTCCCGCGCCCCCGACCCGACGGACCGTCTGGAGGCCGAGCCGCTGCAGTTCCACCGCACCGTCCGCCAGGCTTTCCTGCGGATGGCCGCCGCCGACGCCGCTGGCTGGCGGGTCGTCGACGCAGTCGGCCCCGTGGAGGGCGTGCAGTCGCGGCTGCGCCAGGTGGTGGGGCGCGCCCTCGCCGAGAGGTCGTCGGCGCGCTACCTCGCCGGGCGGGCGGCCGCCCCTGACGGCTACCAGTCATGAGCGTCTGGAACGACGTCGTCGGACAGCCGGACGTCGTCGCCGTGCTGTCCTCGGCGGTGGCCAGTGCTCAGGAGAGGCTTGGGGGCGGCACCGGTGCCGCCATGACCCACGCTTGGCTGCTCACGGGGCCGCCCGGTTCGGGGCGCTCCAATGCGGCGAGGGCGTTTGCCGCTGCTCTGCAGTGCGAGTCCGGTGGCTGTGGCGAGTGCCAGCTCTGCCGCACCTCGCTGGTCGGCAGTCACCCCGACGTCGAGCTGTTCTCCACGGAGACCCTGTCGATCGGGGTCGACCGCACCCGAGAGCTGGTCCTGCACGCCGCGCGGCACCCGGCGATGCGGCGCTGGCAGGTCATCGTGGTCGAGGACGCGGACCGGTTGAGCGAGCCGGCCGCCAACGCTCTGCTCAAGGCCATCGAGGAGCCGGCCGCTCGCACGGTGTGGGTGCTGTGCGCTCCGGCCCTGGAGGACGTCCTTCCCACGATCCGGTCCCGGTGCCGTCACGTGCATCTCCGCACGCCGTCCGCGCCGGCGGTCGCCGAGGTCCTGGTCCGACGGGACGGAGTCGACCCGGCGATGGCGGCGTTCGCGGCGCGTGCCGCTCAGGGTCACATCGGTCGTGCCCGCCGCCTGTCGCTCGACGAGGACGCACGGATGCGCCGCGCCGACGTGCTGCGACTGCCGTTCGCGGTCGGTGGGGTGTCGGAAGCCGTGATCGCTGCCGGTGACCTGCTCGAGGCCGCCAACGAGGAGGCCGCCGCGATCACCGAGCCGCTCGACGCTGCGGAGATGGCCGAGATGGGCCGCGCGCTGGGCGAGGGGACCACCGGCCGCGCGATGTCGGGGCAGTCCCGGGCGGCGCTCAAGGACCTCGAGAGACAGCAGAAGCAGCGGGCGACGCGGGTCAAGCGCGACGTCCTGGACCGGTCACTGACCGATCTCGCAGCGCTCTACCGGGACGTGCTCTCGCTCCAGTTGGGCGACGCCGTCGTCCTCGTGAACGAGGAGATGCGACCGCAGCTGCAGCAGCTGGCGCGGGCGTCGACCCCTGAGCAGACCCTCGGTCGGATCGAGGCGATCCTGCGGGCGCGCGAGGCGCTGCTGGCCAACGTGTCGCCGCAGCTGGCACTGGAGGACATGGCGCTGGCCCTGCGCGCTCGGTGGGCCTGACCCCGGCTGTCCGTCCATAGCCTGTGACTGCTCCCGCGGACGGCCCGTCGTCCCGCCTACGATGGGAACGTCCGGCTGGCCCTGTGCGTGAGGACCTTCATGCGGTTGTTGTCTCGGAGTCGGCTGGCGGTCGCGTCAGCGCTCGGCGCCACCCTCGCCCTGTCCGCGTGCACGGGCGGCGGCGCCCAGACCGACCACAGCGGCGGCCCGGGCGGATCCAACGTGTCGACGGCCAGCAGCAGCCCGGCTGCCATGCCGAGTGCCTCCGGCGCCTCGACCACGGCCGGGTCGGGTGATGCCGGCGATCCCGCCAAGGACCCCAAGCTGGCGCGCTTCTACTCGCAGAAGCTGGCCTGGCAGCCCTGTGGCGAGGACGGCGGCGGCAGTGACTTCGGCTGCGCGTGGCTGACGGTGCCCATCGACTACGCCAAGCCGGACGGGCCCACCACCCGCGTCTACGTCAACCGGCTGCGCGCCAGCAATCCGGCACACCGCATCGGCTCGCTCATCGTCAACCCCGGTGGTCCCGGCGGCTCCGGCGTCCAGTACGCCGCCTACGCCACGCAGATCGTCTCGGCGGACGTCCGCGCCCGCTACGACATTGTCGGCTTCGACCCCCGTGGCGTCGCGCACAGCGACCCCATCCGATGTCTGACGGACAAGCAGACCGACGCCTACCTCGCCGCGGACGGATCGCCGGACACTCCTGCTGAGGAGCAGCAGCTCATCGACGCGTCCCAGCAGCTGGGGCAGCGGTGCGACGCCCGCAACGGCGAGCTGCTCGCCCACGTGGGGACGCGGGACGTCGTTCGGGACCTCGATGTCCTGCGGGCCGTCCTCGGCGACAGCAAGCTGCACTACCTGGGCAAGTCCTACGGCACCTTCATCGGCGCCATCTACGGCGACCTCTTCCCGACCCACATCGGGCGGATGGTGCTCGACGGCGCCCTCGACCCCCGCAGCACTAGCGAGGAGGTCAACCTCGGGCAGGCGAAGGGCTTCGAGCTCGCGCTGAGCTCCTTCCTCAAGGACTGCGGGACACGCTCCGACTGCCCCTTCCGCGGCAGCGAGGACCAGATGCGGTTGCAGCTGGAGGGCTTTCTGGCCCGGCTGGACCGAGCGCCGCTGCCCACCGACGACGACGAGGGACGCAAGCTCACCCAGGCACTCGGGGTCCTCGGCATCGTCTTCGCGATGTACGACGAGGGTTTCTGGCCGCAGCTGCGGACGGCGCTGTCCCTCGGCCTGCGCGGCGACGGCTCGGCGCTGCTGGTGCTGGCCGACGCCTACGCCGACCGGGAGCCCGACGGCACCTACTCGAGCAACCAGAACGACGTCATCTACGCGGTCAACTGCCTCGACAAGCCCGAGCCCAATGGCCCGCAGCAGGTCGAGCAGCAGAAGGGGGAATTCGAGAAGGCGTCTCCCGTCTTCGGGGACTACATCGCATGGTCGTCCCTGCCCTGCCACTACTGGCCGGTGCCCCCGGAGATGCAGCCGCACGCGGTCGCCGCGCCGGGCGCGCCGCCGATCGTCGTGGTCGGCACGATCCGCGACCCCGCGACGCCCTACCAGTGGGCCGTCGGCCTCGCCCACCAGCTCGACTCGGGTGTGCTGCTGACCTACAACGGCGACGGTCACACGGCCTACCGGCGGGGGAGCCCCTGCATCGACAGCGCCGTCGACCGCTACCTGCTCGAGGGCACGCCGCCGAAGGACGGCACCCGCTGCGGTTAGGCCCCTGTACACTTCCCGGGTGCCTTCGGGCGCTGCCGCCTTAGCTCAGTCGGCCAGAGCGACGCACTCGTAATGCGTAGGTCAAGGGTTCGATTCCCTTAGGCGGCTCCGACGTCAGCGATGGCTCTGACCTGCACAGACGCAGGGAGAGCCGTCGATGACCCACCTCGTACTGGTGCGGCGTTGCCACACTTCTGCCACTAGGTCGCGCCGCCGGGATGCGGAGGTTGCGGCCCCGGTGCGGCCCCGGACCGGTCTGGCCATGAGCCGACACGACACCGACCGCGCCGCGATCGCGGCAGCCGACCTCAACGACGAGCTGTGGACCTGGCAGCACATCGCCCACCTGGCCGGGCGCCAGCGCAGCTGGGCCTTCGCCATCGCGCTGCACCCGCAGTTCCCCGCCCCCGTCGGCGACGGCGACCGGCTGTGGCACGCCGACGAGGTCCGCGCCTTCATGCGCACCTGGCGCCCCGGGCGACCCCGCCGCACCGCGCCCCCGAGGCCCCGCCCCGGCACCACCCCGAGCCGGCCCGGTCAGCCGCTGACGATGCAGCTCCGGCCCGCGCGGCGGACGGCATGAGCGGCGCGCCGCGGCGCACTCCGGTGCCGCCGGACCAGGCCACCCGCGAACGGTACGAAACCGCGCTGAGCGAGAAGTGCCCCGTCGAACTGCAGGACTGGCCGGTGGTCATCCACCCGCCGCGCGGTACCCGGGCCACCTGGCGCGTGCTCTACACCACGCCCGCAGGACGCGGCGAGCTCAGCGGCGGACGTAGCCTGGACCAGCTGCACGCCGCGGTACTCGCCGCCGTCGAGACCGTCCGCCGACGCACCCAGCCGCGGGCGGAGTCCAGCGTCGCCACGCTGATCGAGGACTACCTCCAGCAGCACCTGGCCGGCGGCTGGGACACCACCACCTTCAACGACAGGCGCCGCGACCTGGCAGGGCTCCGGAGAGAAACCGAAGGGGTGGTCTGCGCCGATCTGGACGTCGAGCACCTCCGGAAGGGCGTGCAGAGCGCCGGAACCAGCAAGCGTGGAAAGTTCCTGAAGAACCGCTACAGGCACCTGCTCACCTGGGGAGAACGCCACGACTACGTGCGCCCGGAGCAGGTCGCGATGTGCGACAAGGCAGAGTGGCGAGCGCCCGACGGCTGGAAGGAGCCGAAGCCGCTGAAGGACCTGGCCCGCCTCGCCGGCACCTCGCGCAGCGCCGTGCCACGGGGCAGCGTGCTGACCTTCGCACAGGTCAACGCCTGGGCAACCGCCTGCGGCGAAATCGACGCACACAGCGAAGGCCTCGTGCAGACCTTCGCCGCTACCGGTCTGCGCTTCTCCGAGGGCATCATGCTCACCGCGGACCCGGCCGTGGCCGATGCCCGCCTCGGCAACCTCGTCGACCTCACCGCCTGGGAGGTACAGGTGCGCTGGCAGACCAGCGAGGAGGGCGGGCGCAGCAGCGAGTTGCCCAAGGCCGACAAGGTCCGCGACGTCGTGATCCCGTCGAGGGGCAAGAATCCGACGGGGTTCGACCTGCGCGCGTGGCTCGGCGCCCGCGGCGAGGCCGCCCTGAAGGAGCAGAAGGCGGGGACCAACCCGCTGGCCCTGTACTTCCCCTCTCCTGAGGGGCAGGTCTGGTGGCACAGCAACCTGCGGGGAAAGGTGTGGGTCCGCGCGTTGGCGAAGTTCGCCGACGACTGGGCACCGGTGACGACGATCACGCACGCCAACGGGCGGACCCGGCGGCACCAGCGGTTCACCCTGCACAGCCTCCGGGACCGCTACGCCTGCACCGCAGTGGACAACTGGCACTACACCAAGGCTGAGTTGTTCGCCCAGGGCGGGTGGGAGGACATGGCCACCGTGGAGCGCTACTACTACGGCACCACGGACAAAACCCACGAGCAGGTCCGCGCCAAACTGGAAGAGTCGCCGACGGCCATTCCCGCGGCCGCCACCCACCCAGACCCTCCCGCCGCGCCTCCCGGCTCGCCGGCCGACCCGAGGCGCTCGGCCCACCCGGAGGCGGGCTCACGTGGCCGCAGCGGCTGACCCGGCGCGGACGCCGCCGCCGCCCCTGAGCGTTCGAGAGCGAAACACCGCCGTTCGTCCCGAACGGCGGTGGTGGATGAGGCAGGATCGGCTCCCGTGGGGGCGACGATCCATGACGTGCTGGACGAGCTGCGGGCAGCGGCGAGCTCGGAGGCGGACAAGGGCCGCAAGCTGGAGTTGCTGATCCAGGCGTTCCTGCGGACCGACCCGGTCTACGCCGAGCAGTTCAGCGACGTGTGGCTGTGGCGGCAGTGGCCGGGCCGCGACGGCAAGCCCGACACCGGCATCGACCTGGTGGCCGCCGACCGCCTCACCGGCGGCACCGTGGCGATCCAGTGCAAGTTCTTCGCCCCGGGCACCACGATCGCCAAGCCCGACATCGACTCGTTCCTCGCCGCCTCCGGCAAGCACGGGTTCACCGAGCGGCTGATCGTCTCCACCACCGACAGGTGGAACGCCAATGCCGAGAGCGCCATCGCTGGGCAGCAGATCCCGGTCCGCAGGCTCGGGGTGTCGGACCTGGCCGCGTCCCCGGTGGACTGGTCGCAGTTCTCCCTCGAGCACCCTCAGCAGCTCACCACCCGGCCGGGCAAGCAGCTGCGGCCGCACCAGTCCACGGCGCTGGCCGACGTCCTGCGCGGCTTCGAGACCCACGACCGCGGCAAGCTGATCATGGCCTGCGGCACAGGCAAGACGTTCACCTCGCTGCGGCTGGCCGAACGACAGGTCGGCGCCGGCGGCACGGTGCTGTTCCTGGTGCCCTCGATCAGCCTGCTCAGCCAGTCGCTGAGGGAGTGGGCCACCGAAGCCGTCCTCCCGCTCGCGCCGCTCGCGGTGTGCTCGGACCGCAAGGCCACGCGCACCGGGGAGGACATCTCCGCGGTCGACCTGGCGCTGCCGGCGACCACCGACGTCGACGTGCTCGCCCGACGCCTGGCGTTCGCCGCGGCCGACACCGCCGCGATGACGGTGGTGTTCAGCACCTACCAGTCCCTGGACGTCGTCGCCCGCGCCCGGCAGGCCGCCGGCATCGACGGGTTCGACCTCACCCTGTGCGACGAGGCCCACCGCACCACCGGCGCGACCCTGGCCGGGGAGGACGAGTCGTCGTTCGTCCGCGTCCACGACGACACCTACCTGCCGACGGCCAAGCGGCTGTACATGACCGCCACCCCGCGGATCTACGACGACTCATCGAAGGCGAAGGCGGGGGAGGCCAACGCCGTGCTCGCCTCCATGGACGACGAGACCGTCTACGGCCCCGAGCTGCACCGCCTCGGGTTCGGCGAGGCCGTCGCCCGCGACCTGCTCACCGACTACAAGGTCCTCGTGCTCGCCGTCGACGAGACCGCCGTGGCCCGCACCTTCCAGGTGCAGCTGGCCGAGGACGGCGAGCTCAAGCTCGACGACGCCGCGAAGATCATCGGCTGCTGGAACGGGCTGGCCAAGCGCGGCGACCTCGAGCACCCCTTCGACACCGACCCGCAGCCGATGCGCCGCGCGGTCGCGTTCGCCGGCACCATCGCCGACAGCCGCACCGTGCAGGCGCTGTTCACCTCGACGGTGCGGACCTACAACGAGGCCCTCACCGGCCAGACCGAGCCGCCGCTGGCCTGCGAGATCCAGCACGTCGACGGCACCTTCAACGCCCTGGAGCGCAACGCCCGCCTGGACTGGCTGCGCGCCGAGGTCCCAGACGGGACCTGCCGCATCCTCACCAACGCCCGCTGCCTGTCCGAGGGGGTGGACGTCCCGGCGCTGGACGCGGTGATGTTCCTCGCCCCGCGCAAGTCGGTCGTGGACATCGTGCAGTCCGTCGGGCGGGTGATGCGCAAGGCGCCGGGAAAGCAGTACGGCTACATCATCCTGCCGGTCGGGGTCCCGGCCGGGACGAGCCCGGAGCAAGCGCTGCGGGACAACAAGCGGTACGCCGCGGTGTGGGAGGTGCTGCAGGCGCTGCGCGCCCACGACGAGCGGTTCAACGCCATGGTCAATCGCATCGAGCTGACCAGCGCCCGCGACGACCGGATCAACGTCATCGGTGTGCCCACCCCCGGCGACGGAGACGGTCACGGTGCCGGGGACGGCCGGTACGGCCAGCCGATGCTGCCGCTGACTTTGGCCCAGCTCGATGAGTGGCGCGAGGCGATCTACGCCCGCATCGTCGCCAAGGTCGGCAGCCGGAAGTACTGGGAGCAGTGGGCCGCCGACGTCGCGGACATCGCCGCCCGGCACATGACCCGCATCACCGCGCTGCTGGGCGGCGGCAACCCGACGGTGACGGCCGAGTTCGACCGGTTCCTCGACGGGCTGCGCGGCAACCTGAACGACGGCATCACCGGCACCGAGGCCGTCGAGATGCTCGCCCAGCACCTGATCACCCGCCCGGTGTTCGACGCGCTGTTCGGCGGCTACGACTTCGCCGCCACCAACCCGGTCGCCCAGACCATGGAGCGGATGCTCGCCGCCCTGGACGAGCACGCGCTGGACGACGAGAACTCCTCGCTGGAGAAGTTCTACGACTCGGTGCGGATGCGGGTCGCCGGGGTCGACACCGCCGAGGGCCGGCAGCGGCTCATCGTCCAGCTCTACGACACCTTCTTCGCCACCGCGTTCAAGAAGACCGTCGACCGGCTCGGCATCGTCTACACCCCCGTGGAGATCGTCGACTTCATCCTCCGGTCGGCTGATGAGGTGCTGCGCGAGCACTTCGGCCAGGGACTCACCGACGAGGGCGTGCACGTCCTGGACGGGTTCGCCGGCACCGGCACCTTCATCGTGCGGCTGCTGCAGCTCGGTCTCATCCAGCCGCAGGACCTGGCCCGCAAGTACGCCAATGAGCTGCACGCCAACGAGATGCTGCTGCTGGCCTACTACATCGCCGCGGTCAACATCGAGACCACCTACCAGGACATCGTCACCGGCTCCCTGGGCTCGGCGGCGGACTACGAGCCGTTCCCCGGGCTGGTGCTCACCGACACCTTCCAGTCCTACGAGGACGGCGACCGAGACGACCTGGACATCTTCCCCACCAACAACGCCCGCATCGAACGCCAGCGCGCCCTGCCGATCACCGTCATCGTCGGCAACCCGCCCTACTCGGTCGGTCAGGACTCGGCGAACGACAACAACGCCAACACCGCGTACCCCAGCATCGACACCGCCATCCGGGACACCTACGCCGCCCGGTCGACTGCCACGCTGAAGAACAGCCTCTACGACTCCTACATTCGGGCGATCAAGTGGGCGACCCTGCGGATCCGCGACCGCGGCGTGATCGCCTTCGTCACCAACGGCGGCTTCCTCGACGCCAACACCGCTGACGGGCTCCGGCAGACCCTGGCCGAGGAGTTCACCGCCATCCACGTCTACAACCTGCGCGGCAACGCACGCACCGCAGGCGAACTTCGCCGACAGGAGGGGGGCAGCGTCTTCGATGCCGGATCCCGGGCCACCGTCGCGATCACCGTGCTGGTTCGCGACCCTGACCAGGTCCGGCCCGGCGGAGGGGCGGTGCTGCGCTACACCGACATCGGCGACTACCTCGACCGAGACGCCAAGCTCGCCGCGATCACCGCAGCCGGGTCCCTCGCCGGCCTTGACGCGGTCGAACTCACCCCGAACGAGCACGGCGACTGGCTCACCATTCGCAGCGACGACTTCGCCACCTACCTGCCCGTTGCTGACCGCGAGGGTGGGCCGGCGGTGTTCAAGATCTACTCCGGGGGTCTGAAGACCAACCGCGACGCCTGGAACTACAACATGTCGCGACAGGTGCTCGAGTCCAACACCCGGGCCACCCTGGCCTTCTACAACACGCAGGTAGAGCGCGTGGCTGCCGGGAACGACCCGGACCGCGATCCCACCCGCATCAGCTGGGACCGGGTCCCGCTCGCGGACGTCGCCCGCGGGGTGCGCTACACCTATCGCCCGGAGGCCGTTGTCCGGTCGATGTACCGACCGTTCACGAAGCAGTGGGTGTACAGCGACCGCCGCTGGAACAACACCGTCTACCAGTTGCCGCGGATGTTCCCCACCCCGGAGCACGACAACATCGGCTTCTACCTCGTGGGCACCGGCTCAGCTGTGCCGTTCTCGGGGGTCGCGCTCGACGTTCTCCCCGATCTGCACGTGACCGGCGCCGGCTCAAACGGTCAGTTCTACTCGCGATGGACCTGGCAACGGGTCGGCGACGACGGGACGCTGGACTTCGACGAGCCCGGCGGAGACGTGGTCGATGGGTACAGTCGCGTCGACAACATCACCGACGCTGCCCTCGACAGGTTCACCGCCGCTTACCCGGCTGCCGGGCTCACGAAAGACGACGTCTTCTACTACTGCTACGGGCTGCTGCACTCCACGGACTACCGCAGCCGGTACGCCGCCGACCTGAAGCGGGCGCTGCCACGGATCCCGCTGGTCGCCGACCCGGCGCCGTACATCGCCGCGGGCCGGGAGCTGGCCGCCCTGCACGTGGGCTACGAGACCGTGGAGGCGTACCCGCTGGGCGGCTTGGACGCCGCACCGGCGCCCGGCGGGGACCGCTACGCCTACTACCGGGTGGAGAGGATGCGCTTCGGCAAGCCCACGCCGGAGCAGAAGGCCGCCGGGTTGAAGACGGACCGGTCCACCGTCGTCGTCAACGACCGGATCACCGTGACCGGCGTCCCCGAGCAGGCGCACCGGTACATGCTGGGGTCCCGCTCAGCGGTCGAGTGGATCCTGGAGCGCTACCAGGTCAAGCCTGACAAGGCGTCGGGGATCGTCAATGACCCCAACGACTGGGCCCGGGAGGTTGGCGACCCGCGCTACATCCTCGACCTGCTCGCCCGCATCGTCACCGTCAGCATCCGAACGATGGAGATCGTCGACGCCCTTCCCGACCTCGACATCCTGGCGAACCAGAACCCCAGCATCGCCGAGAGCGCCGAGCTCATCGCGTGACCGGTCAACGGGGAGAAACATGCCCCGGCTGACAGCCCAGCCGCGCCTGCGTCCGGGCAGCCCTCGTGGTCCGGCCGCATCGTCGGCAGGTGCCTGAGGCGTTCAGCGCCGTGGCATTGCGACAAGCCCGGGGCTGAGCGACGCGGCGCGGGCGCGGTGCGAGAAGTCGGTGCGCGGCGCGATGTCCCGCGGCAGGCACGTCGGAGGGGGGCGGCGCGGTTGGGCCGGCCCCCCCCGGGGTGCGCGAGTGCGGGTTCAAAGGAGCTAGTGCCCCGGTGTGGTTCTAGTGGGTTCCCTTACGCG
>JBQCDV010000113.1:0-3646 GCA_051960855.1 Actinomycetales bacterium | reverse complement strand
CCAACGGCGAGAGGTGTGACGTGGCGCAGGAGATCCGTCGGGCCCGGATCAAGGCACCGGACCTTCACGGCCGTGGCGGCTGGCTCAACACCGGCGGGGAGGCCCTGTCGCTGACAGACCTGCGCGGGCGGATCGTCCTCCTGGACTTCTGGACCTTCTGCTGTGTCAACTGTCTCCACGTCCTCGACGAGCTGCGACCGCTCGAGGAGAAGTACGGCGATGTGCTCGTCACGGTCGGCGTCCACTCGCCGAAGTTCGAGCACGAGGCCGAGCACGATGCCGTCGTTGACGCGGTCGAGCGCTACGAGGTCGAGCACCCGGTGCTCGATGACCCGGACCTGACGACCTGGCAGGCCTACGCGGTCAAGGCGTGGCCGACGCTGACCGTGGTCGACCCGGAGGGCTACATCGCCGCGCAGTACTCCGGCGAGGGGCACGCGCACGCACTGGACGTGCTGATCGGCGAGCTCGTCGCCGAGCACGAGGCGAAGGGCACCCTGCGGCGCGGCGACTCGCCCTACGTGCCCCCGGTGCCGCAGCCCACGACGCTGCGCTACCCCGGCAAGGTCGTCGCGCTGCCCGGCGGCACGTTCCTCGTCAGCGACACCCGCAACCACCGGCTCGTCGAGCTGGCCGCAGACCTCGAGACCGTGGTGCGCACCATCGGCTCGGGGACCCGGGGGTTCGACGACGGGGACGCCGGGACAGCGTCGTTCTCGGAGCCTCAGGGTCTGACCTTGCTGCCGCCGGAGGTGGCGAGCTGGGTGGGGTACGACGTCGTGGTCGCCGACAGCGTCAACCACGCGCTGCGTGGCGTCCGGCTGGCCGACGGGTCGGTCCGGACGGTCGCCGGCGTCGGCCGCCAGTGGATGCAGGGGGACCCGAAGCCGAGTGCGTCCGACCCGGTGGTCCCGCTGTCGACGCCGTGGGACGTCGCCTGGTCGCCGCTGATCCACGAGGTCGTGGTGGCGATGGCGGGCATCCACCAGCTCTGGTCCTTCGACCCGGTGGAGCCGTCGCTCACCGTCCTGGCCGGCACCACCAACGAGGGTCTCGTCGACGGACCGGCGCGCGAGGCGTGGTTCGCCCAGACGTCCGGGCTGTCCGCGACGGGTGACCGGGTGTGGCTGGCCGACGCCGAGACGTCGTCGCTGCGCAGCCTCGTGCGGCGCGAGGACGGCCTGGTCATCGAGACGCAGGTGGGGACCGGGCTCTTCGACTTCGGTTTGCGTGACGGTGACGCAAAGCAGGCGCTGCTGCAGCATCCACTCGGCGTGACCGCACTCCCCGACGGCAGCGTGGCGATCTGCGACACCTACAACGACGCCGTCCGGCGGTACGACCCGTCGACGCAGCAGGTGTCGACCATGGCGACCGGGCTCCGCGAGCCCAGTGGCGCCGTGGTCGACGGAGACACCCTCGTGGTCGTCGAGTCCTCCGCGCACCGGCTGACCCGGATACCGCTCGGTGCCGCCGCAGTGCCTGTCGAGGAGTTCGCCTCTCGGACGCAACGGCCTGTCACCGATATCGCGCCGGGCGAGATCGAGCTGGTGGTGGTCTTCGAGCCCCCGGCGGGCCAGAAGCTCGACGACCGGTACGGCCCCTCCACTCGACTTCTCGTCAGCTCGACGCCAAGTGCCCTGCTGCGCGACGGCGAGGGCCGAACGACGGAGCTACGGCGGAGCATCGTCGTCGACCAGGCCGTCGGCGACGGCGTGCTCCACGTCGCCGCCGCCGCTGCCTCCTGCGACGACGACCCGGGCATCGAGTTCCCCGCGTGCCACATGCACCAGCAGGACTGGGGTGTGCCGGTGCGCATAACGCCGGACGGCGCCACCCGTGTCGTTCTCGTGCTCTCAGGAGACCCCGCGAGCTAGCGAGACCCCGCTATGCATCGGCCTGCCCTCCCTTAGGGGTGGGGTAGGCCGATGCATCCTTGCGGTCTCGCGGGGCTGGCACCGAGAGGTCGCCGAGCAGTCGCACGGTGACCGCGGTGATCTCCTCCACGGCAGCCTCGAACGCCGCCGCGTTGGCGCGGCTCGGCGCCCGGAAGCCGCTGATCTTCCGCACGTACTGCAGGGCCGCAGCCCGCGCGTCGGCCTCCGTCGCCTCGTCGACATAGGGCGGGCGGAGCGTCTTGATGCTGCGGCACATGCCCCGAGGGTAGGCGCCGCTCAGCCCACCCACACCGCCTTCGCGTTGCAGAACTCCTTGATCCCGAGGTCGGACAGCTCCCGGCCATACCCGGAGTTCTTGACCCCACCGAAGGGCAGTGGCGGATACGAGGCCGTCATGCCGTTGATGAAAACCTGACCGGCCTCGAGGTCGCGGATGAAGGCCTGCTGCTCGGCCTCGTCCTGCGTCCAGGCGTTGGACCCCAGTCCGAAGGTGGTGTCATTCGCGACCTCGATCGCCGCCTCGTAGCTGTCCACGCGGTAGAGACCGGCGACCGGCCCGAAGACCTCCTCCGACCACATCCGCATGTCCGTGGTCAGGCCCGCCACGACCGTCGGGGGGTAGTACCAGCCTTCGCCTGAGGGAGCCTGGCCGCCGCAGAGGATGTCCGCGCCCTTGCTCGCGGCGTCCGCGACCTGCTCCTCGACGTCGGTGCGGCCCTGCTCGGTGGCGAGCGGCCCGACATCGGTGCCCTCGTCCATCGGGTCGCCGACCTTGAGCGCCGACATCTTCTGGACGAACAGCCGCGCGAACTCGTCGTAGACGTCGGTGTGCACGATGAACCGCTTCGCGGCGATGCAGCTCTGGCCGTTGTTCTGGCAGCGGGCGGTGGTGGCGACCTCGGCGGCCTTCTCCAGGTCTGCTGACGGCATGACGACGAAGGGGTCGGAGCCGCCGAGCTCGAGAACGGTCTTCTTCAGGTGCTTGCCCGCGATCTCCGCGACCGAGCGGCCCGCGGCCTCGGAGCCCGTCAGCGTTGCCGCCTTCACGCGGTCGTCCTCGAGGATCCGCGGGATCTCAGCGCTGCCGATCAGCAGGGTCTGGAAGGCGCCGGCGGGGAAGCCAGCGCGGGCAAAGAGCTTCCCGAGGTAGAGCGCCGACTGCGGCACGTTGCTGGCGTGCTTGAGCAGCCCGGTGTTGCCGGCCATCAGCGCAGGCGCGGCGAAGCGGACGGCCTGCCACAGCGGGAAGTTCCACGGCATGATCGCGAGCACGGTGCCGATCGGCTGCCACACCGTCATCGCCTTCGACGCGCCCACCTCACTCGCGTCGTGCGTGACCGGCGCCAGCATCGCCTGTGCGTGCTCGGCGTAGAAGCGCATGCCCTTCACACACTTCAGCGCCTCAGCCTTGGCGGCCTTGACGGTCTTACCCATCTCGAGCGTCATCGTCGAGGCGATGTCGTCGGCCTCCGCCTCGAGCAGGTCCGCGGCCTTGCGCATCCACTCGGCGCGCTGCTCGAACGTCGTCGTGCGCAGCTGGCGGAACGCCTTGTCCGCGTCGGCGATCCGGCGGTCGACCTCGGCGTCGTCGTACGCGTCGAACGTCTTGACCGTCTCACCGGTCGCTGGGTTGGTCGTGGCAATGGCCATGCTGAGGTGCCTTCTTTCCGAACGGCGCTGCTGGTGGATCTCGTCGAGATTGTGCTCCCGCCTCAGCCGCCGTGCCGACGCAGGCTGTCGAAGACGAG
>JBQCDV010000112.1:0-15084 GCA_051960855.1 Actinomycetales bacterium | reverse complement strand
CCCCACTCCCCACAGGCGGGCACGGGGTGGCTGCTGGGCTGGCGGCTCACCTTCGGCGGCGAGGACCTCGGCTGGGAGGGGGCCCTGGCGACGGTCGTGGAGGACCCGTTCGAGCAGACGTTCGTCGTGCTCTACGACATCTCGCCGCTGGACGAACGCGCCCTCGACCAGTGGGAGGGCGCGGAGTCGGGCCTCTACAGCAAGGTCCGCGTGCGGGTGCACACCCTCGAGGGCGAGCGGCTCGCTTGGCTCTATGTGCTGCAGGCCTACGAGGGCGGTCTGCCCTCGGCGCGGTATCTCGGGATGGTCGCCGAGGCGGCCGAGTTGGCGGGTGCGCCCGACGACTACGTCTCGGCGCTCCGGCACCGGCCCTGCCGCTCCACCGACGGCAGCTGACAAGCACCTGCCCGAACGACGCCGCGACGGCGGGCGCGAGCGATCCCCGGCGCGGCTGCCGTGACAAGACCGGCGGAGGCCACGCCGACTAGGGTCGGTCGCGTGACTCCCGATCTTGCCGCCCAGGAGGCCGCCGACCGGCTCCGGGCCCTCACCGGTGTCGACCACCACGACGTCGCGGTGGTGCTCGGCTCCGGCTGGGTACCCGCGGTCGACCTCATCGGGGAGACCGCGGCCGACTTCCCCGTCACCGACCTGCCCGGCTTCGCGCCGCCGGCTGTCGAGGGCCACGCCGGACGCGCTCGCTCGGTGCGCCTCCGTGCCGACGACGGGAGCGAGCGCCGCGCTCTCGTCCTCCTGGGTCGGACCCACCTCTACGAGGGTCGGGGCGTCGCCGCGGTCGCCCACGCCGTCCGCACGGCGGCGGCAGCCGGCGCCCGCGTCGTGGTGCTGACCAACGGCTGCGGCGGCCTGCGGCCGGAGTGGGCGCCTGGCACTCCAGTCCTCATCAGCGACCACCTCAACCTGACCGGCCGCAGCCCCCTGGAGGGCGCGCAGTTCGTCGACCTGACCGATCTCTACTCCCAGCGCCTGCGCGACCTCGCCCGGTCGATCGAGCCGGACCTCGACGAGGGCGTCTACGCCCAGCTGCCGGGCCCGCACTACGAGACGCCGGCCGAGATCGGGATGCTGCGGACGCTGGGTGCCGACCTCGTCGGCATGTCGACGACGCTGGAAGCGATCGCCGCCCGCGCGGCGGGAGCCGAGGTGCTCGGGCTGTCGCTCGTCACCAACGCCGCCGCGGGCATGACGGGCGAGCCGCTCAACCACGCCGAGGTCCTTGCGGCCGGCAAGGCCGCGGCCACACGCATGGGCGACCTGCTGGGTCGCCTGCTACCGCTCGTCTGAGACCGCCATGTCGACGTGTAGCCCCGCCCCCTGCTGGCGAACGTAGGACTGTGAGGACACTGCGATGACCGACGTTGCCCCCGACGTGATCGACCTGGCCCGGGCGTGGATGGCCGACGACCCAGACCCCGTCACCCAGGCCGAGCTCCAGCGGCTCGTGGAGCAGGCGGAGAGCGGCGGCGCCGCTGCCAACCAGGCGCTGGCGGAGCTGAGCGACCGCTTCCGCGGGCGGCTCGAGTTCGGCACCGCCGGTCTGCGCGGCGCGCTCGGGGCCGGTCCCAACCGGATGAACCGCAGCGTCGTCATCTCCGCCGCCGCTGGCCTCATGACCTACCTCAAGCAGCACGGCGGTGAGGCGATCGTGGTGGGCTACGACGCCCGCCACAACAGCGACGTCTTCGCCGAGGACACCTGCGCGGTCGCGGCGGCCGCTGGCATCCGGGCCATGGTCCTCCCGCGACCGCTGCCCACCCCGGTGCTGGCCTTCGCGGTGCGCTACCTCGGCGTCGATGCCGGCGTCATGGTCACCGCCAGCCACAACCCGCCGCAGGACAACGGCTACAAGGTCTACCTCGGCACCGGCGCGCAGATCGTGCCGCCGGCCGACACCGAGATCAGCGCGGCCATCGACGAGGTGGGCCCCGTCCTCGGCGTACCACGGGCGGACGAGGGCTGGCAGACCCTCGACGACGAGGTGCTCAACGCCTACCTCGAGCGCACGATCGCCTCGGTCCGGCAGCCCGAGCTGATCCGCGACCTGCGGATCGTCTACACGCCCATGCACGGCGTGGGCGGCGAGGTCGTCGCGGAGGCCTTCCGCCGCGTCGGAGCCCAGCACTTCTCGGTCGTGCCGCGCCAGGCCGAGCCCGACCCCGACTTCCCGACGGTGTCCTTCCCCAACCCCGAGGAGCCCGGCGCGCTCGACCTCGCCTTCGCGGCTGCGCGCGAGGACAACGCTCAGCTCATCATCGCCAACGACCCCGACGCCGACCGTGCCGCGGTCGCCGTGCCGGACCCCCAGGCCGACGCAGGCTGGCGGATGCTGCGGGGTGACGAGGTCGGGATCCTGCTGGGCGACTACCTGGCCCGCCGGGGCGTCCCCGAGGGCGGCATCTTCGCCAACTCCATCGTGTCCTCCTCGATGCTGGCCCGGATCGCCGCCAAGCACGGCATCCCGCACCAGGAGACCCTCACCGGCTTCAAGTGGCTGGGCCGGATCGACGGGCTTGCCTTCGGCTACGAGGAGGCACTCGGCTACGACGTCGACCCGAGCGTCGTCAAGGACAAGGACGGCGTCAGCGCCGCACTCGTCATCGCCGAGCTCGTCGGGTCCCTGCAGGCCGAGGGCATCTCCGTGCTCGAGCGCCTCGACCAGCTGATGGCCGAGTACGGGCTGCACGTCACCGACCAGCTGTCGATCCGTGTCTCAGACCTGAGCCAGATCGGCACGGCGATGGCCCGGCTGCGCGACGAGCCGCCGGCCACGCTGGGCGGTCGCGACATCGAGGAGGTCGAGGACCTGAGCCAGGGGGTCAACGGCCTCCCCCCGACCGACGGCCTGCGCTACCGCCTCGCCGGCGGCGCCCGGGTCATCGTCCGACCGTCCGGCACGGAGCCGAAGCTGAAGGCCTACCTCGAGGTCGTCGACGACGTCCCGAACGGCGATGTCCCTGCCGCCCGTCAGCGGGCCCGCGAGGTCCTCGAGGCGATGCGGACGGATCTGTCCGAGGCGCTCGGCTTGTAGGAGTGAATTGAGTCGCGAGCAAAGGCGGCTGTGCATCGCTTCACGCCGGCGCTCGACTTCCCATTGTGCAATCCGCTCGTCAAGGCCAGTTGGCGAACGCATCTCTTAGCACCAACTCTCGATCAGCATCGTGCAACTCGACGGCGTGAAAGAGCTGGCCGCGGTACAGGAACCTATCCGCCCGCAGATCCGCTAATTCGGAATCTTGCAAAAACCCCTCATCCCAGTCGTTGCCGATGCTCATCGAAGGAACCGTGCCACCATGCGGCGGTGAGCGTGCGTCATCGCGTAGACTTCCCGGCTGGACTTTCCCCACCCATGCCTGCTCATCGCGCTCCTCGGCTGAAACCTATAATGCGGCGTCGGAACACCTCCGTGCGATCGCCCGGCGAGTCCGTCGACCTGTATGAGTCCATGCCGGGGGCCACGGTCAGCAAGCTGCGTGTTGGCCGTGCTACCACCGATGCCGACGGCATTCCCAGAGGTCATGCGCGCCCGCGCTCACTACGAGTAAGCCAATATCGTTCGCCTTGATAAGTCACAAATCTCTCCCGCTTCTGGCGAAATAAGAAGGAGTGGGATCGTGCCTCGAAGTCGCCGTCCAGTATCCTGACCGCGAGTTGCACCAGCAAGCCGACCGCCTGGGGCTGTTGCGCCGTTTCGTACTCAAAATACATCATGCTGTAGTAGTCGCTATCCCGCAGCTCGAAGGCACCGTCGTTGTAGAGGACAATCTCCACCCAACGAAGTTCGCCCAATTTCGAGAGACGGATCTCACGATCGCCCGCCACACGCGCATCCACATCATCTCTGCCGTCACGCCGGAGCGACGAGCGAATGACGTCAACAGCTTGTTCTCGTTGCACTCCTATCCCCGCTTCCACCATGTCCAGTTGTAGGAGCGTTGACGCGTATGGAAGTCCACTCCGCCATACCTTCGCTCGAAGTGACCGTGGAATCTTGCAAACTGGCGCTTAACTGGCCCCAACTTCTCCCAATACTTCCTTTGACGCCCGAAGGAAGTTCGGCCACTACCGATTCTAAGAACGCCCTGCCCGCTATGTAGGTGAGATTTGAACCTTCCCCATCTCTCCGTCACCTGCGCAAGCCGCGCGAAGCGCGCCACCATCGCCGCAGGAGCGACCTCTCCGAGGCCGGGGACCAAGGTAAGGGCGGTCAATGCAATGTCAAGCTCGTGGTGGCTGGCCCAGTGGCCCTTCTTTCTGGCCCATCGCCATCCGGTGGTGTCGGTGGAGGGGTCGTCGACCACGCCGCCGGTCGCGGCCGCGGTGCGGTCGTTGACCGTGACCAAGCTTCCGGCGCCGTCGTAGCGGTAGGCCCGGTCGCAGGAGAGCCCATCCCCCGATGTCGGCGGTGGCGTCGGCTCCGTCGGTGAAGGGGTGCGCCAGCGTCCACTCCTTGCGCACCCGCCCCAGGACGTCTTCCGTCTGCGACCACGCCAACCACGCACCGGGGTCGGCCTGCCCGCTGACCGCCGTCGTACTCCTGCCCCGTCGGCTCTCCCGCCTCATCGACAGTCGTGGTCCCGTTGGCGTCGCTGCCGTAGCCGTAGCTGGTCGCGCCCTTAGGGTCGGTGACAGCCGCCGGAGGCAGATCGCGCAAAATCGGTCAAAGAGGCCGGAGAGAGGTCAGAGCCATCCGGTGCACAGGGGGTCAGCGTGCCGCCGAGAGGATCACCGCAACGACGAGAGCCAACGCAGTGAGGACCAAGGCCACGACGACCGGCCACACGATGCGCCGTTCGACGGGCCGCTCGGCCTCCGACGGGGACGGACCGCTGAGCCGGTAAGCCGCCAGCCGCTCACTGAGCCGGGTCGTGACGGGACCCTCGAGCTGGGGTCGCTCGACGGGCACCCCGACCCGGTCGGCGAACGGCGTCCGGCGGCTGCGGCGCGCGGAGGGGCGCTTCACTGCGACGGCCCAGACCGGCACCTTCGGCTCGGTGTCAAGCAGGACCGCGAGCGACCACTTGGTCGAGAAGCCGTCGACGCGCGCCCAGGGGATATGGACATCCCGAACGACGTTGCGCACGGTGAGCCCCCGGTCGTTGGCGAGCAGCACGGGGCGGTGGGCGAGCGCGACCACGACCGCGGTGACGAAGGCGACGACGGCCAAGCGCAGGAAGACCTCTCGCCCGTCGCCACCCTGGCCGCGCTGGGCCAGCCGGATCTCGTCGATGACGACAAAGACGGCGACGACGTACCAGGCGTAGGAGAGGACGACCGCGCCGAGCGAGCGGAAGCGTTCTGGTGCCACCCGCGCAGTCTCCCTGACGTCGGGCGCGGCTCAGGCGCGCGTCCCCTGCGACGTCGGCAGCCGCCGTAGACTCCGGCGGTGACCACGACTTCCGCCGCCGCGGCGCTCGCGACAAGCGACGTGACCTCCTCCGAGGCCTCGCTCACGCGGTTCCTGCACGGGCTGCCCGGCGTGGACCAGGTGGGCGCGGAGGCGAGGGCCGCAGCGCTGGCCACCCGCTCGATCAAAACGACCGCCAAGGCCTACGCCATCGACCTGGCCATCCGGATGGTCGATCTCACGACGCTCGAGGGCGCCGACACCGAGGGCAAGGTGCGGGCGCTGTCGGCGAAGGCGCAGCGTCCCGACCCGACCGACCCGTCCTGCCCGCCCGTCGCCGCGGTGTGCGTCTACCCCGACCTCGTCGCCACGGCCAAGCAGGCGCTACGCGGCAGCACCGTCAAGGTCGCGAGTGTGGCCACGGTCTTCCCCTCCGGCCGAGCGAACCTCGAGGTCAAGCTCGCCGACACCCGGTTCGCCGTCGAGGCGGGTGCGGACGAGGTCGACATGGTCATCGACCGCGGAGCCTTCCTGTCGGGCAGGTACGGCACTGTCCTCGAGCAGATCCAGGCGGTCAAGCAGGCCTGCGGCGACGCGCATCTGAAGGTGATCCTCGAGACGGGCGAGCTGGCCACCTACGACAACGTCCGCCGCGCCTCGTGGCTGGCGATGCTCGGCGGCGCGGACTTCATCAAGACGTCGACCGGCAAGATCTCTCCCGCGGCCACGGCGCCGGTGCTGCTGGTCATGCTCGAGGCCGTCCGCGACTTCCGCGAGGCGACCGGGCGACAGATCGGCGTCAAGCCCGCCGGCGGCATCCGCACCACCAAGGACGCCATCAAGCAGCTGGTTCTCGTCAACGAGACGGTAGGCGAGGACTGGCTGGACGCCGACTGGTTCCGCTTCGGCGCCTCGAGCCTGCTCAACGACCTGCTGCTGCAGCGGCAGAAGCTGCGCACGGGCGTCTACTCCGGCCCCGACTACGTGACCCTTGACTAGCCCGACTGACCGCAGACTGACGGCAAGCGACAGGACGATCCCGTGAGTGCCTTCGACTACGCCCCCGCCCCCGAGTCCCGCTCGGTGGTGGACATCGCCTCCAGCTACGGCCTCTTCATCGACGGTCAGTTCAGCGAGGCCCAGAGCGGCCAGGCCTTCAAGAGCATCAACCCCGCGACCGAGGAGGTGCTGACCGAGGTCGCCGAGGCCGGAGCCGACGACGTCGACCGCGCCGTCACCGCCGCCCGCCGCGCCTATGAGCAGGTGTGGTCCAAGCTGCCGGGCGCTGAGCGCGGGAAGTACCTCTTCCGCATCGCCCGCCTCATCCAGGAGCGGTCCCGCGAGCTGGCCGTCGCCGAGACCCTGGACAACGGCAAGCCCATCAAGGAGTCGCGGGACGTCGACCTGCCGCTGGTCGCCGCGCACTTCTTCTACTACGCCGGCTGGGCCGACAAGCTCGACCATGCCGGCCTGGGGGGCGACCCCCGCTCCCTCGGCGTGGCCGCGCAGATCATCCCGTGGAACTTCCCGCTGCTCATGCTGGCGTGGAAGATCGCCCCGGCCCTCGCGACCGGCAACACCGTCGTGCTCAAGCCGGCCGAGACCACGCCGCTGACCGCGCTGCTCTTCGCCGAGATCTGCCAGCAGGCTGACCTGCCGCCCGGTGTCGTCAACATCCTCACGGGCGCCGGCGACACCGGACGGCTGCTCGTCGAGCATCCCGACGTGGACAAGATCGCGTTCACGGGGTCGACGGAGGTCGGCAAGGCGATCGCTCGGGAAGTCGCAGGGCGCCGTTCGAAAGTCACGCTCGAGCTGGGCGGCAAGGGCGCCAACATCGTCTTCGACGACGCGCCCATCGACCAGGCCGTCGAGGGCATCGTCACCGGCATCTTCTTCAACCAGGGGCATGTCTGCTGCGCGGGGTCGCGACTGCTGGTGCAGGAGAGCGTCTACGACCAGGTGATGGACTCGCTGCAGCGGCGGCTGGCCACGCTGCGGCTGGGTGACCCGATGGACAAGAACACCGACATCGGCGCCATCAACTCCGCCGCCCAGCTCGCCCGGATCCGCGAACTCACCGACGCCGGCGACAGCGAGGGCGCCGCCCGCTGGTCACCGGCGTGCCAGCTGCCGCAGCAGGGCTTCTGGTTCCCGCCGACGGTCTTCACGGGCGTGACACAGGCGCACCGCATCGCGCGCGAGGAGGTCTTTGGGCCGGTGCTGGCGGTGCTCACCTTCCGCACTCCTGCCGAAGCCGTCGAGAAGGCCAACAACACCCCCTACGGACTCTCCGCCGGCGTCTGGTCGGAGAAGGGCTCACGGATCCTCTGGGTCGCCAACCAGCTGCGCGCCGGCGTCGTGTGGGCCAACACCTTCAACCGGTTCGACCCGACCAGCCCCTTCGGCGGCTACAAGGAGTCTGGCTACGGCCGCGAGGGTGGGCGGCACGGCCTGCTGCCCTACCTCTCCCCCGCCCCCATCCCGAACGACGCCGCTGCGGCGGGCGCAGGAGCGAAGGGAGCCACCCGATGAGCCGGCTGGCCGTCCGCAAGACCTACAAGCTCTTCATCGGCGGCGCTTTCCCGCGCAGCGAGTCCGGTCGCTCCTACGAGGTCGTCGACGCCGACGGCGACTTCCTCGCCAACGCGGCGCAGGCCTCGCGCAAGGACGCTCGCGATGCGGTCGTGGCCGCGCGGGCGGCGTTCGGGAAGTGGTCGCAGGCCACGGCCTACAACCGCGGCCAGGTGCTCTACCGGGTGGCCGAGCTGATGGAGGGCCGCGCCGGGCAGTTCGCCGAGGAGGTCGCCGCCGCTGAGGGCCTGGAGCCGGAGGCCGCGCTCGACGTCGTCGGCGCCGCGATCGACCGGTGGGTCTGGTACGCCGGATGGACCGACAAGCTCGCCGCCGTCGCCGGAGGCACCAACCCTGTCGCCGGTCCCTACTTCGACTTCTCCGTGCCCGAGCCGACCGGCGTGGTCGCGGTGCTGGCTCCGCAGGAGTCCTCGCTGCTGGGGCTGGTCTCCGTCCTTGCCCCGGTCCTTGCCACCGGCTGCACCGCGGTCCTGCTGGCCAGTGAGCAGCGCCCCCTGCCCGCGGTGACGCTCACCGAGGTGCTGGCCACCAGCGACGTTCCGGGTGGGGTCGTCAACGTGCTCACCGGCCGCACCGCCGAGGTCGCCCCGTGGCTCGCCTCGCACCTCGACGTCAACGCCATCGACCTGACGGGAGCATCGACCGACCTGGCGGTGGAGCTCGAGCGGGCTGCTGCGGACAACCTCAAGCGGGTGCTGCGGCCCCGGCCGGCCGACGCGCCCGAGGACTTCGTGGCTGCCCCCAGCCTAGAGCGGCTGCTGGCGGTCCTCGAGACCAAGACCGTGTGGCACCCGATGGGCGTCTGAGGCAACTCGAGTCTGCCCTTTGTCACACAACCGTCATCCAAGAGCATGCGTGACAGCAAGCATCTCGGGTCATGACGGAATCCATGACTGCTGACTCGGGGACCATCAGCACCCGCATACCCGCCCGCCTCGACCGACTCCCGTGGAGCAAATTCCACTGGCTGGTGCTCATCGGGCTCGGCGCCGTCTGGATCCTCGACGGCCTCGAGGTCACGGTGGTCGGCTCCGTCGCGCCGCGCATGACGGAGAACGGCAGTGGCATCGATATCAGCACGGCGCAGATCGGCACCGCGGCGGCGTTCTACGTCGCCGGCGCGTGCGTCGGAGCCTTGCTCTTCGGGCAGCTGACCGACCGCTTCGGGCGCAAGAAGCTCTTCCTGCTCACGCTCGGGATCTACCTCGTGGCGACGGCGGCGACCGCCTTCGCCTGGACTCCCTGGTACTTCTTCCTCACGCGGTTCGTCACCGGGATGGGCATCGGCGGTGAGTACGCCGCGATCAACAGTGCGATCGACGAGCTGATCCCCGCGCGGCTGCGAGGTCGCATCGACCTGATCATCAACGGGTCGTACTGGCTCGGCTCGGCCGGTGGCTCGGCGCTCGTCCTGGTCCTGCTCGACACCGGCATCTTCCCGAAGGACCTGGGCTGGCGGCTCGCCTTCGGCCTCGGCGTCGTCCTCGGTCTCGGCATCCTCATCGTCCGCCGGCACGTCCCGGAAAGCCCGCGCTGGCTGTTTATCCACGGCAAGGAGGACGAGGCCGAGCGCATCGTCGGCGACATCGAGCAGGGCGTCACCGACGAGACCGGGCAGCAGCTCGACCAGCCCGACGACGAGATCACCGTCCGTCAGCGCGCGTCGATCCCCTTCCGCACGATCGCGAAGACGGCCTTCGGCAAGTACCCCAAGCGGGCCATCCTCGGCGTCGCTCTCTTCGTCGGCCAGGCCTTCATCTACAACGGCATCACGTTCAACCTCGGCGGCGCGTTCACGACCTTCTTCCACGTCTCCTCGGGCTTCGTGCCGTTCTTCATCATCGTCTTCGCGATCGGCAACTTCCTCGGGCCTGTGCTCCTCGGGCGGCTGTTCGACACGTGGGGCCGCAAGCCGATGATCACGCTGACCTATCTCGCCTCGGCGGTCGCCGGCCTCGTCCTGGCGTGGCTGCTGTGGCAGGGAGTGCTCAACCGCTGGACGTTCCTGCTCGGCATCGTCGTGACGTTCTTCCTCGCCTCGGCCGGTGCGAGTGCGGCCTACCTGACGGTCAGCGAGATCTTCCCGATGGAGACGCGTGCCCTGGCTATCGCCTTCTTCTACGCGCTCGGCACCGCGGTCGGCGGCATCACCGGCCCGCTCATCTTCAGCCACCTGATCGCCACCAACAGCCTCGCGTGGGTGGCCGTGGCATTCGTCATCGGGTCCGTCGTGATGGCTCTGGGTGGCTTCGCCGAGGTGGCCTTCGGCGTCCGGGCGGAGAGCGCCTCGCTGGAGGACATCGCCACTCCGCTGACCGCTCAGGAGGGCGAGGGGAAGGGCGGGGCCGACTCTGAGGCCGACGCCGACTCGGAAGTGGACCTGCGCGAGCGGTCGCAGCAGCGCCAGGGCTGAGCAGCGCTCGAGTCGGCGCCGTCACGGAGGCGGCGCCGACCAGCGCGGCCACCGGGGTCAGCTCGGGGCATGGGAGGATGGCCCTTCGTGGACCTGCACTGCCGCGTCGTGCTGCTCACCGGACCGTCGGGCTCCGGCAAGACGCGCCTGGTGCGCCGGCTGGGACTGCCCACGATCGCGCTGGACGACTTCTACCGCGACGGCGACGAGCCCGGCCTCCCCGAGACCCTGGGCATCGTCGACTGGGACGACCCGCGCACCTGGGACGCTCAGCGGGCGCTCGCCGCCCTCGTCGAGGTGGCCCGCACCGGTCGGGTAGAGGTTCCCGTCTACGACATCCCGACGTCACGCACAGTCGGGGCGGCCTGCCTCGACGCCCGCCGCTCTCCGCTGGTCATCGCCGAGGGCATCTTCGCCGCAGAGCTGGTCGGCCCGGCCCGCGACGCCGGCATCCTCGCCGACGCCCTGATCCTCACACACAGCCCCTGGGTCACCTTCGCTCGGCGGCTGACGCGGGATCTCGCGGAGCGACGCAAGCCTCCGCTCACGCTGCTGCGCCGGGGATGGGCGCTCCGTCGCGCCGAGCCGGCAATCGTCCGCCGTCAGGTCGCGCTCGGTGGCCGCCCGGTCTCAGTCGCCGAGGCCGAGCACCGCATCCGACTGCTCAGCCACGGCGCCGGAGACGGCGCTCACGGCGCTGCTCGAGACAGCGCTCACGGCCCTAGAGGCGCTGCTCCAGACGACGCAGCATCGCCCACACGCTAGGCAGCAGACCGGCGGCCGCCGCGACCTTCAGCGCCTCCACGAGGAGGAATGGCCAGGTGCCGAGCAGGAAGGCATGCCAGGCGTCGATGTGCAGCACCTGGGCGAGCCACGCGGTACCGATGAGCAGCAGGATGCCGTCGCTTGCTGCCATCGCGAGCACCGAGGTCCGCAGCCGGCGGTCCATGGCGAAGCGCTCCGAGAGCCAGCCGACCACCGAGGCCGCGACGACCATGCCGATCAGGTAGCCACCGGTGGCGCCGAACAGGACGTGCGTGCCGGAGGACGCGCCAGCGAAGACGGGAGCGCCGGCGGCGCCTACGGCGACATACAGCAGGGTCGACAGCGCGCCCCGGACGCTGCCGAGCGCGGCCGCGACGGAGAGGACCGCGAAGGTCTGCAGCGTGAACGGCGCCGGCGACAGCGGCGTCGGGATCGCGATCTGCGCGCACAGTGCGATCAGGGCGACGCTGCCCAGCACCAGGGCGGTCTCGACGGCGAGCGTGCTGCGACGCACGACGGCGGCGCGCAACGTCAGGGCGTCAGTGCTCACGGTTTCTCTCCTGCAGTCTCGGCGGTCAGTGGTCAGTGCTAGTACGTGCTCAGTCAGTGGTCAGTCAGCGATCAGCGGGGCCAACCTAGCGCGCGGCATCACACCTCGGCTTCGAGGCGCTCGTAGGCCGGCTTCACCACCGTGTTGATGAGGGCGAGCCGCTCGTCGAAGGGCAGGAAGCTCGACTTCAGGGCGTTGACCGTGAACCACCGGAGGTCGGCGAAGCCGTAGCCGAAGGCGTGCACGAGCTTGGCCATCTCGGTCGTCATCGACGTCGCGCTCATGAGGCGGTTGTCAGTGTTGACGGTGACCCGGAAGCGCAGCGCGGTCAGCAGCCCGATCGGATGAGTGGAGATGGACTCTGCGGCGCCCGTCTGCACATTCGACGAGGGGCACATCTCCAGCGGCACCCGAGTGTCGCGCACGTAGGCGGACAGCCGGCCCAGTCGTGCCGAGCCGTCGGACAGCGTCGTGATGTCGTCGACGAGGCGCACGGCGTGGCCGAGCCGGTCGGCACCGCACCACTGCAGCGCCTGCCAGATCGAGGGCAGCCCGAAGGCTTCGCCAGCGTGGATGGTGAAGTGGGCGTTCTCCCGGTGCAGGTACTCGAAAGCGTCAAGATGACGAGTAGGCGGGTAGCCGGCCTCCGCCCCTGCGATGTCGAACCCCACGACGCCGTGGTCGCGGTAGCGCACGACCAGCTCGGCGATCTCCATCGAGCGCGCCTGGTGCCGCATCGCCGTGAGCAGCGCGCGAACGACGATGCTCCTCCCGGCCGCCGCAGCGCGCCTCTCCCCCTCGCGGAAGCCCGCATTGACCGCCTCGACGACCTGCGGCAGCGTCAGCCCCCGCTGCAGGTGCTGCTCCGGCGCGTAGCGCACCTCCGCGTAGATGACACCGTCGTCCGCGAGGTCCTCGGCACACTCGGCGGCGACCCGGTAGAGCGCCTCCTGCGTCTGCATGACCCCGACGGTGTGGTCGAAGGTCTCGAGATAGCGCTCGAGGGATCCGCTGCTGGCGGCGTCGACGAACCACCGACCCAGGGCCGCCGGATCGGTCGTCGGCAAGCCCTGGTAGCCCGTCTCCTCGGCGAGCTCGACGATCGTCTCCGGCCGCAGCCCACCGTCGAGGTGGTCGTGCAGGAGGGCCTTGGGGGCGCGGTGGATCTGGCTGTGGCTGGGAAGCGGGGCAACGCTGGTCACGAGGGCAATCTAGGCCGTCGCCGCGGAGAGGCCCGAGGAGTCGGACGCTGAACCGGGAAAGACGCCCGCCCGCGCCAGCTGACCCGGCACCTGGTGCCCGAGCAGCTCGCCCAGCCAAGGCTCCAGCGGCAGCAGCGGCGCAAGGTCGACACCGGTCCGAAGCCCGCTGCGCTCCAGCAGGTAGACGAGGTCCTCGGTGGCGATGTTGCCGGTCGCGCGCGGAGCGAACGGGCAGCCTCCGATTCCGCCCGCGCTGGCGTCGAGCGCGACGGGGATGCCCCGTCGGGCGGCGTCCTCGGCTGCAACAAGGGCGTTCGCGTAGCCGGTGTTGCGGGTGTTGTGGAAGTGCCAGCGCAGTGGCACGCCCGGCGCCACGTCCGCTGCGACATCCGCGAGCTCACGCACCTGGGCGGGTACGCCGCAGCCGATGGTGTCCGCGAGGGCGACCTCGTCAGGCTGCGCCTGCACGCACTGCTCGAGGATCGTCCGGATGCGCTCAGCGCTCACCTGCCCCTCGAAGGGACAGCCGAACGACGCCGCGACGGTGACCGTGGTTCGCAGGCCTGCCTGCCGTGCCCGGGCCGCGATCCGCGACCACGCCGCGATGCCGTCGGCGACGCCGACCCCCTGGTTGCGCTGGCTGAACGTCTCGGTCGCGACCACGACGACGTTCGCCTCATCCAGGCCGGCCGCCAGTGCCCGGTCGAGGCCGCGCTCGTTGAGCACCAGGCCGATCCACGACACTCCCTGGTCGCGCGGCAACCGGGCCGAGACGGCCTCGGCGTCGGCCATCTGCGGCACCCGGGTGGGCGAGACGAAACTCGTCGCCTCGATCCGCCGCACGCCGGAGGCGACCAGAGCCTCCACCAGCCGCAGCTTGTCGTCTGTGGTGACGAGCGCCTTCTCGTTCTGCAGCCCATCGCGAGGTGACACCTCCACGATCTGCAGGGCAGGGGCAGGGACAGCGGCGTTCGGGTCCATGACGACCTCCTACACCTGCCGCGCATTGCATGCAACTCCCTCAGCAGACGTGAGGAACGACGCGGTCTTTCGCTACTTACCCTGCGAAAAAGTCGCGAGTGGACTCTTGCCAACGGCAGTGACGAGGAGCACATTGCATGCAATCTCACCGAGGACGGCGACCGGGGTGACACGGCGATCGTGAGACATCAGGGAGGCGCAGATGCGGCAGGCCGCAGAGCAGGCCGCTGAGGCGCTGCGTGAGGAGATCCTCTCCGGCGCGCTGAGCTCGGGGACCCGCCTGGGAGAGATGGAGCTCGCCACCCGCCTGGCCGTCAGCCGCACGCCGATCCGGGAGGCCCTCTCCCGACTGGCCGCCGAAGGGCTCGTGGAGTTGCAGCCCAACCGGGGCGCCCGCGTCGCCAGCTGGAGCGCGAGTGAGCTGCGCGAGATCTTCGACATCCGCCTCGCCCTGGAGCCTCTGGCGGTGCGGCAGGCCGTCGAGCGGCTCACGACCGCGGACCGCGTGGAGCTGGACGACCTTGCTCGGGCGATGCGGCGAGCGGGGCGCCCCGGACGCTCGCAGGACCTCGGGCGGGTGTTCGAGCTCAACCGCCGCTTCCACAGCCTGCTCATCGACGCCGCCGGCAACGCAGCTCTCGCGTCGGCGCTGCGCGCGGTCACCCACGCCGCGGTCGTGTCGCAGAACTTCCACGACTACAGCCCGGAGGCGCTGCAGCGCAGCCTGCTGCACCACGAGGAGATCGTCGCAGCCGCGGAGGTCGGCGACGGCCTGTGGGCGGAGGCGGTCATGCGCGCCCACCTCTTCAACGCCCGCACCACCATGCTCCCCACCGGCCCGCTCCCCACCGGCCGGGCCACCACCGGCGCGAGCCCGGGCGCCGGCGGCCAGCGGAGCAGCGACGTTCGTGACGAGACGGAGGACGAGCAGTGACAGCATCCCCGGCGCCTTCCCTTCCCCTTGACGACCTGCGGGTCGTCGAGTTCGGCCAGCTGTTGGCAGGCCCGTTCTGCGGGCAGCTGCTCGGCGACTTCGGCGCCGAGGTCATCAAGGTCGAGGACCCCGGCAAGGGCGACCCGATGCGCGAGTGGGGCCGCGAGAAGCCGCACGGGAAGTCGCTGTGGTGGCCGGTCGTCGCTCGGAACAAGAAGTCGGTGACCTGCAACCTGCGCAGCGCCGAGGGGCAGGACCTGATCCGGCAGCTGCTGTCGA
>JBQCDV010000111.1:0-8298 GCA_051960855.1 Actinomycetales bacterium | reverse complement strand
AGGTGGTGCGCTGTGGAAGCAGCAGAGGAGGTCCTCTCGCTGTGCAAGTTCTCGCGCAGTAGCGCAAGGAACTGAACAGTGGGACGGGGTCGCCGCGGGTGTGGGAGCGGGACAGGGCTGTGAGGCGGAGTCGCCGCGGGTGTGGGAGCGGGACAGGGCTGTGAGGCGGAGTCGCCGCGGGTGTGGGAGCGGGACAGGGCTGTGAGTCGGAGCCGGAGCCGGAGCAATCCGAGGCCCCCGATGGACCGAAGACAGGGTGTGAGCGCCACGCCCTTCGCCGCAACGGCACGACGAGTTCCCCTGCCCCGCACAATGGCGGCATGTCTCAACGTGGCGCCGGAGCTGACGGAGCGGACGGAGCGGACGGAGCTGGCGGAGCTGACGGAGCTGACGGAGCGAGCTCGCAGGGCGCCGCAGGATCTGACGTCGGCTCCCACCTCGCCCCATCCGACAGCGGCGGCACAGCGGTCGAGGCGGTGTCAGCCGTGACTCCTTCCGCTGATGGACTGCAACTGCGTGTCGTCGACGGCGGCGTGCCCGACTCCGACCCAGCCTCGGCCCTCGCCGAGCTGGTGCGGCGGACGGCGAGGGGCGACGAGGCGGCGTTCGAGCAGCTGTACGACCGCTGCGCCGGGCAGGTGCTCGGCCTGGTGCGGCGGGTGCTGCGCGACCCGGCCCAGTCCGAGGAGGTCGCGCAGGAGGTGCTCGTCGAGGTGTGGCGGCAGGCCACCCGATATGACGAGACCAAGGGTGCTCCGCTGACATGGATCCTGACCATCGCCCACCGGCGCGCGGTGGACCGGGTCCGGTCGGCGCAGGCGTCGACGGAGCGTGACGCCCGGATCGGGATCCGCGACGCGGCGGGCGCGGAGTACGACCACGTGGCTGACGAGGTGACGACGCGGCTTGAGCACGAGCAGGTGCGCCGCTGCCTGGACGGCCTGACCGATCTGCAGCGCGAGTCGCTGCGGCTCGCCTACTACGGCGGCTACACGCAGACCGAGGTCGCCGCGCTGCTGGACGTGCCGCTGGGCACGGTCAAGACACGGGTGCGCGACGGCCTGATTCGGCTGCGCGACTGCATGGGAGTCACGGCATGAGCCCCGATATCCACACCCTGACGGGGGTCTACGCCGTCAACGCCCTCGAGGGTGACGAACGCACGGAGTTCGAGCAGCATCTTGCCTCCTGCCCTGCCTGCCAGTCCGAGGTGCGCGAGCTGCAGGCGACGGCGGCCCGCCTCGGGGACGCCGAGGAGGTCGTCCCGCCGTCCGCGATGAAGGCCGCGGTCCTCGCTGCGATCCGTCAGACGCGGCAGCTGCCGCCGGTGGTCGGTGGCCAGGCCGGGGCGGGCGAGCGTAGTGGCGGGCAGGCTGGAGCGGCCGAGCGCGATGGCGCGCATGGTGCGGCGGATGACGCGCGTGGGACTTCGGCGGCGGGCGCGGACGCCTCCGTCACCCCCACCGCTGTCGTCGTCCCGCTCGACCGCCGCCGCAGGAGCTGGTGGCGCAGCCCCCTCACGGCCGCAGCCGCGGCCCTCGTCATCCTCGCCGGCGGTGAGGGGATCGCCCTCGTCGGGCAGCACCAGCAACTCGACCAGCAGCAGGCGATCGCGGCCAGCATCAGCCGCGTCCTGGCCGCACCCGACCACACCGTCCGCACCGCTGACGTCACGGGAGGGGGGCAGGCGTCCGTCATCGCCGCGAACGGCGAAGCGGTGGTGCTGGCCAGCGACCTCGCCGGCCTCGCGTCGGACAAGACCTACCAGCTGTGGGTGATCCGGGACGGCCAGGCGCGTTCGGTCGGCTTGCTGGGGACCGGCAGTGGGATGACCTCGACGCTGGTCCGCGACGTCCGGTCCGGCGACGCCGTCGGGGTCACGGTGGAGCCGGCCGGCGGCTCACGGCAGCCGACGACGACTCCGGTGGTGGTGCTGCAGGCGTGACGGCTCGGGAGGGACGGGGGGTCAGTACGACGTGACGGTCGCCGACCGTCGCAGCCGGATCCACCGGTAGCCGTAGCCCCGGAGCTCCAGCCCCGTGAGGTCGCGCGACGGGATGCCGTAGCCCTGCTCGCCGGGGGCGATGTCGTCGAAGACCGGCAGCCGCATCCCCTCTTTGACCGTGAGGCCGAGCGGCTCCACGCCGAGGTCGACGACGGTGTCGTCCGGGCCGAGGTTGTGCAGGAAGAGCATCTCGCCGTCCTCGCTCGCAGCCCGGTGCACGAGGACGCCGGGCGGCAGGGGCACGTCGACAGCCGAGATGCGCCCGCTGCCGATCTCGGGGCACTCCCGCAGCCGCACGAGCATCCGCTCGAACCACCCCAGCAGCGAGGCACTGGACTGGCTCTCGAGGTCGGCATTGACCTGCTTCGCGCCAAAGGGGCCACGGGTGATGACCGGCATCGCACCCGCCTGCGCGGCGCCCTCGGCACTGGTGAAGCCGGCGCCCGGCCCGTCACTCCACTGCATGCCGGTACGGATGGCGTTGCGTCCCGGTAGCGAGAGGTCCTCCCCCATCCCGAGCTCCTCGCCGTAGCGCAGCACGGGAGTCCCCGGCAGCGTGAACTGCAGCGAGTAGGCCATCCGGATCCGCCGCTGGTCACCTCCGAGCATGGTCGCCATCCGCCGCCGCAAGCCGCGACCGTAGAGCTGCATGTCGGGCTTGGGGCCGAAGGCGCGGAAGACCTCCGCCCGCTGCTCGGTCGTCAGCCGCGACAGGTCGAGCTCGTCGTGGTTGCGCAGGAACGTCGCCCACTGGGCGTGCTCCGGCAGCTCCGGCAGCTCGCCGAGTGACTCGACGATCGGCTCGGGGTTCTGCCGGGCCAGCGCGAGGAAGACGCGGGCGTTGAGCAGGAAGGCGAACAGCATGTGGAACCGCTGGCCGCTGCCACCCTGACTGACGAAGTAGTCGCCGACCTGGTGCTCGCTGACGTTCGCCTCTGCGAGCAGGACGGCGTCACCGCGGCGCCAGGACACGAAGTGCGACCAGTCGTCGAGGATGTCGAAGTGCCTGGTGGGCGGCCGGCCGTCGCCGTGGGTGATCTCGATGACGAACGGCGCCGCGTCGACGCGGAAGCCGGCGACGCCGAGCTGCAGCCAGAAGCCCATGATCTTGCGGAACTCGTCCCGGACCTGCGGGTTCGCCCAGTTGAGGTCCGGCTGGTAGTCGTAGAACCGGTGGTAGTAGAAGGCACCGGCCTCCTCCAACCACGTCCACGTCTCATCCTGCTGCCCCGGGAAGACCATGCCCTCGTAGCGGTCCGGCGGCTCGGTCTCGCTCCAGACGTACCAGTCCCGGTAGGGGGACTCGGGGTCCAACTTCGCCGACTGGAACCACGGGTGCTGGTCACTGGTGTGGTTCGCGACCAGGTCCATGAGGACGCGGATCCCGAGGTTGTCGGCCAGGTGCAGCAGCTGGGCGAAGTCGCCGAGCGAGCCCAGCACGGGGTCGATGGCGTAGTAGTCCGCGACGTCGTAGCGGTCATCCCGGTTGGGGCTGGGATGGATCGGGTTGAGCCAGAGGCACGTGACGCCGAGGCGGGCGAGGTAGTCGAGCCGGCTGATGAGTCCCGGCAGGTCCCCGATGCCGTCGCCGTTGCTGTCCTGGAACGTCGCGACGTCGAGGCTGTACACGATGGCTTGTTTGTACCAGCGGTCTCGCACGCGCTCAGCCTGCCCACAAGTGGGGGCGAGTGCCGCGCCGGAGTGTCAGCCGCGGCAGCCCGGGAACCACCCTCCTATGCCTACCTGCCCCCACATCGACGCGTCGCCGGCCGGTGCTGCCCCTCGCGGGGGCACCTGCCAGGAGTGCGAGGAGCTCGGCATGACCCCGCGGGGTCTGCAGCTGTGCCTGCGCTGCGGGCACCTCGGCTGCAGCGACTCCTCGCAGGGTCAGCACGCCCGCGCACACTTCGAGCTGACCGGGCACCCGGTGGTCGAGGGCTACGGCGATGGCAGCGCCTACAAGACCTGCTTCGTGGACAACGTCAGCGAGGGCATCGAGGTGTCGGCCCGCAACCGCGGTCAGGGCCAGGGCTCGTAGCGGGAGCGGCTCTCACGGGGAGTGCACCTTCGAGGCGGCGCTTCAGCGCTCCGTCGGTAGCGGCAGCCGCGCGGGTGCCCCCAGCAGCCACGTCAGCACGACCGCGGTGGTCGCCTGCGCACACAGCAACCCCGCCAGAACGACGAGCTGGAAGCGTGCGGCTTGGAGCGGGTTGGCCCCGCCCAGCAGCGCGCCGACGAAGGCTCCCGGCAGCGTGACCAGACCGGTGGTGCGGGTCTGGTCCAGGCCGGGGACGAGGGCTTCGGCGGCGGCCAGCCGCACGACGTCCTGGAGAGCCTCGCGAGAGGTGGCGCCCAGGGCGAGCCAGCCTTCGACCTCCTCCCGGCGAGCGACGATGCCGGCCAGCAGGTGGCGACCGGCGAGGGTGCCAGCGGTCATCGTGCCGCCGATGACGATGCCGCCCAGGGCGATCAGATAGCGGGGCTCGAAGGGCAGGGCCCCGGTGCCGAACACGATGACCAGGGCCAGCGAGGCGCCGGCGAGGATGGCAGCAACGACGTTCGGGCCGGGTCTGTCGAAGCGGCGCAGCCGCCGGGCCGTGGTGACCGACGCGGTCGTGACCATCACCGCGAGGGCGACCGCGACCGCGGGTGGGGCCGCGATGACGCCGCGCAGCAGTAGGCCGACGGCGGCGAGTTGGACCGCGCCGCGCGCGAGCGAGACCAGGGGGCCGCGGCCGACCGGTATGTGCGCCAGGCGGAGGACCGCGGTGGCGGCCAGGAAGAGCACGATGACGGCGACCGCGAGATGCACGAGCTGCGACGCGGTCACGGCCGAATTGTGCCTGCATTGTGTCTGGCTACCAGGACTACGACCCTCGCCGGATGGCAAACTGTTGGTCATCGTCTTGAGCCCTCAGGACGTCGAGGAGGAGCGGTGTCGGCCAGCGAGTGCGTCGAGACCAACGGGGCGTGCGGAGCGGGGGGCGCCGAGACAGTCCGCGACGAGGCCCTCGACGAGGTCATCGCCTCGCTGCACGTCCTGCGCGAGCCGCCCGTGGCTCAGCTGCAGCGGCTGTGCGACCTCGCGGTGGTCGTGAGCGGGGCGGAGAAGGCCGCGGTCAACTTCCTCGACAACGACTTCCAGCACCAGGTGATCGCCCACGGCATCGCGCCCTCGGTCTGCGACCGCGGCGACTCGATGTGCGCGGTCACGGTCACGCTCGACGAGCCGGTCGTGCTGTCCGACGCCCGCGACGACGACCGCTGGGCCGACAACCCCTTTGTCACGGGCCAGATCGACAACGTCCGCTTCTATGCCTCCTTCCAGCTGCGGATGTACGACGACGTCGTCGTGGGCACGCTGTGCGTCTTCGACGACGAGGTGCGGGAGCTCTCCCCCCAGCAGGTCAAGGCGATGGGGACGCTGGCCGACCAGGTCGTCGAGGTCCTCGAGCTGCGGCGGCGCAGCTACCAGCTGCAGGACACGATGGTCGAGTTGCAGCACACGCTGCGGCAGCTCCAGCTCGCGCTGGCTCAGCGTGACGCCGCTCTCGACGAGGCCGCTCGTGTGCACGACGAGCTCGAGCGCAGCAACGACGAGCTGTCGTGGTTCGCCGGCCAGGTCAGCCACGACCTGCGCAACCCGCTGACGGCGGTGACGGGCTTCTACGAGACCCTTGCCGACCTGCCTCCGATCGCCGGAGACCCGCTGCTCAGTCGCCTCGTGCACGCCGGCCTGGCCGCCAGTGGCCGCATGGCCCAGCTGCTGGAGGAGCTGCTCACCTATGCCCGGGTCGGCGGCACGCTGCACCTGGCTCCGACCGACCTGACGGCCGTTGCTCACGACGTCGTCGACGACCTCTCCAGCCTCGTCGCCGAGACCGGTGCACAGCTCCAGGTCCGGCACCTGCCCACGGTCGACGGGGACGCTGTCCAGCTGCGCGCCCTCCTGCAGAACCTCGTCGCCAACGCCCTCAAGTACCGCTCCCCGGACCGGGCTCCTGTCGTGGAGATCACCGCTGAGGCCGAAGGCGTGGGCTGGGTCATCCGCGTCAGCGACAACGGCCTGGGCATCCCGGCCGACCAGCGCGCCAAGGTGCTCGAGCCCTTCGCCCGCGTGCGGCGCGACGACGGCGTCGAAGGCAGCGGGCTCGGTCTCGCCACCTGCCGCCGGATCGCCGCTGCGCACGGTGGTGAGATCCGGATCGCCGACTCGCCGTTGGGCGGGGCGAGTGTCGGCTTCACGCTGCCGAGTGCGGCGCTGTCGCTCTAGGCCCGAACGCCGCAGCTGAGCTGCTCGCCGTCGTCGTGCGCGGTGGCGGCGCGTGAGGGCGGCGGGTGCGGGGCCGGCCACGCGCGCCGTGGATGCGGCGTTCGGGAAGGGTGTGGCCTCAGGGTTGGCGATAGCTGTAGCCGGCGGCGGGCAAGGCGTCGAGGAGCTGTCGCAGTGCGTCGAGGCTCTGCTGCCGCGGGCCGCCGCCGTCGTGCAACAGGACGATGCCGCCGGGCCGGAGTTCGTGCCACACCGTCGCGAGGATCGTCGGCACGCCGGGACGTTGCCAGTCCCTGGTGTCGACGCTCCAGCTGAGCTTCTGCAGGTGAGCCTGTGCGGCGACGGCGTCGAGCTGGGGCGACCAGTTGCCGCCAGGAGCGCGGAAGTAGACCGGCGCCTCGCCCCCCGCCTGCTGGATGACGTGGGCCGCTTCGAGGATGTCCTTCTGGATCTGCGGCAGCGGGCGGCGGGCGAGGTGCTCGTCGTGGTCCATCGTGTGGTCGCAGAGGCGGTGTCCTCCGGCGACGATCGCCTTGACGAGCTGCGGGTACTGCTGCGCCTTGCTCCCGATGAGGCAGAACGTCGCGTGGACATGGTGCTGTCCGAGCAGGGCCAGCACCTGAGGCGTCCAGCGGGGATCGGGGCCGTCGTCGAAAGTCAGCGCCACCGTGCCCGGGTGCCGCAGGTGGCCAGGAGACGGCGGTTGCTGCGGAGTGCGAGTGACGACGTCGTGCGAGACGACCCCGCGTGTGACGAGGTCGGTCCCCACGGAGCCACCCGTATAGAGGCCGGTCGGGAGCGCGAGAGCCGCCGGCAGCGTCACCTGCTCCGTCGGCTCGACCCGGTCGGTTCCGCTGTGGGCCACCACGAGGCCGCGCAGCGGGACGACGGTGGTGGGGGTGGCGGCAGCGCCGTTCACGAGATAGGTCGCCGGAGCGACGACTGTGGGAAGTTGGCGGTGGGAGGACGCCGACAGCAGGTGTCCGGCCCGAACGGTGACGCGGGCAAGCTGCAGTGCCGAGGCGACCGTTTGCGTGGTCGTGACGGAAATGGCGACACCGTTGACGCTGATGGTGCCGAGCGGCGACGCGGGGGGTGGCGTGGTCACGGTGGAGGGCCCGGCCGGGCTGGGGGGCTCGGGTGTCGCGGCGGGCCCGGTGGCGTTGGGGGGCTCCGGTGTCGCGGCGGGCCCGGTGGCGTTGGGGGTCGCGGATGTGCCCCCTGGGGCGGTGGCGCTGGCCCTGGTCGGTGACGTGGCCGCACTCGTCCCGGGGCTAGTTGTCGGCGCCGCAGCGGGTGTGGTGCTGCCGCTAGGTCGTTCCATCGTGTGGCTCGCCGGAGCCTGGGGTGCACAGCCCGTACTCGCGATCAATGTCAGCAGGCCCAGAGCGGCGATACCCGGGGTGCGGCGACGTCGTCCGGCGGTGGCGCCGGGACGTGGGGCAGTGGGCTCCCCGCGTGGCGCCAGTCGAGCCCAGGTCGCAGCCCGACTCGCCCAGCCCGCGGTGGGCGGCGGCGGGGTCCCGTCACTGCTCTGCTTCACGTTCCTCATCCCCGAGCCTGCCGAGCTGCGCCGTCCGGTCGGCGACCGGCCCCCTCACTGCTCGTCACACGCTATGACGCCTGTGTGACCGATCCGGTTGCCTTGACCGTCACGTGACCGGCGCAGGGAGTGACTCGGAGCTCCAGAGCTGGGCCGCGGGCGACGAACCGTCCTCGCGTGTGCCCTCCTGGCGGTCCTGCAGCCATCAGCGTTCACGCGACGAGGCGTGTCGGGCAGGAGGCCGGACGCGAGGAGGCGTGTTGGGGAGGAGGCCCGACGCGAGGAGGCCGGACGGGGAGAGGGTCTGAGCCCGTGCGGGCTCGCGACCGGAGTCAGGAGCCGGTCGACACGGTGACGACGACGACAGCACGGTCGGGGTGCGGGGCCTCGCCGCCCAGCAGCAGCAGGACGTCGCCCGAGCCGGTCGTGCTGGCCCCGGCCGGGAGGACCACGGAGCCGGCGTCGGCGCGGGGGGCC
>JBQCDV010000110.1:0-27973 GCA_051960855.1 Actinomycetales bacterium | reverse complement strand
GCCGTCGGAAGGCAGGCCGCTTCCTCGAAGCTCAGACTGGCCGGCTTCGCGACGACGTTCCCGGCCGGCACCACGACCTGCTCGGCGAGCGTCCCCTGGAAGCGCTCGGAGAGCAGGCTGCGCTGCGGGTCGAGCGTCTCGTCGCCCCTCCAGCCCGGCGTCGAGATCACGCTGTGCACCACCACCTCGTGGCCGTCGTCGTCCACGCCTGCGGCGTCACACCCCAGCACCATGGGCAACCGGTCGGCCGGCAGTCCCACCCCTCGCAGCGACCACAGGTCGTGGTGGTTGAGCGATGCGGCGCGGACATGGACTCTGGTCCAACCGTCGGGCAGCTCGGGGTCAGGTCGCTCACCGACCTGGAGGCCGGCGAGCGGGTCGTGCGGGTCCTGGGAAGCGGCGTAGGCGGCGAGCATGGTCGCAACCTAGCCGCCGGGCAGGTCCGCGGCGATCTGTCCCGGTTGCAGATCACAATCTGGTCTCGGCTGGGAAGCGATGCCGCGCAGAGGCCGCCCACCTGCGCGGCAGCGTGCGCGTCGGATGGCAGGATTCGCTCGTCCGCGTGCGCGAGGCGCCACCACGCCTCAGGAGCACTGCAGCGACGCCGTTGACCTCGACACCGTCGGAGACACCATGTCCACCAGGTCCACCAGCTCCCTCGCGACCCGGCGCTTCGCGGGCCTCGCGATCGCCTCGACTCTCGCCGCTCTCACGCTCGCCGGCTGCTCCTCGGACAGCAGCGGCACCGCCACCGACACCGGTGCGGCCGGCGGCGCCTCGTCGGCGGCGCCGGCAGGTTCCGGCTCCGCACCCGCCTCGGGTGCCGCCAGCTCCGGTGGTAGCGACCTCGCCGCCATGGTCCCGGACTCGGTGAAGTCGGACGGCGTCATCACGATCGGCACTGACTCGACCTATGCGCCGAGCGAGTTCCTCGACACCGACGGCAAGACCATCACCGGCTTCGACATCGACCTGTTCAACGAGGTCGCCAAGAAGCTCGGCCTCAAGGCCAACTTCCAGACCGCCCCGTTCGACGCCATCATCACGGGTGTCAACTCGGGCAAGTACGAGCTGGGCGTGTCGTCGTTCACCGTCAATGCGGAGCGGGAGAAGGCCGCCAACATGGTGAGCTACTTCAACGCCGGCACCCAGTGGGCTGCGAAGAAGGGCAGCACGATCACCCCCGACACCGCGTGCGGCAAGAACGTCGCGGTCCAGAAGGGCACGGTCCAGGTCGACGACATCCAGGCGCGCAGCAAGAAGTGCACGGATGCTGGCAAGCCCGCCATCAACATCGACCAGTACGCCGGTCAGGACCAGGCGACCGCCTCCGTCGTGTCCGGCAAGGACGACGCGATGCTGGCTGACTCCCCCGTCGCCGCTTACGCCGTGAAGCAGACCAACGGCCAGCTGCAGCTCATCGGCGAGGTCTACGACGCAGCCCCCTACGGCTACGTGGTGAAGAAGGACCAGCTCGACTTCGCGAAGGCGATCTCCGAGGCCGTCAACGAGCTCATCCAGGACGGCACCTACCAGCAGGTGCTCGAGAAGTGGGGCGTGCAGGCGGGCGCCATCAAGAACTCCGAGGTCAACCCGTCGGCCTCCTGAGGCACTAGCCAATCCGCGGGAAAGGTCAGAGGCTTCTCCTCATGACAGTCCGAACCACGAGCGTTCCGGGCGGACCCGCCTCACCGGCACGGCCTGAGACCATCCAGGCCGTGCCGGTGCGGCACCCGGGGCGGTGGGTCGCCATCGCCGTCATCGCGTTGCTCGCCGCGATGTTCGTCAACATGCTCGTGACCAACCCGGTCTTCAACTGGTCCTTCATGGTCCAGAACATGTTCCGGTCACCCGTCCTCGAGGGCGTGCGGACGACCCTGATCATGACGATCCTCGCGATGGTCGTCGGCATCGTTCTGGGCGTCGTGATGGCCGTCATGCGGCTCTCGCCCAACCCGATCGTGCGCTACGCGGCCTGGCTCTACGTGTGGTTCTTCCGCGCGGTCCCGCGTTTCGTGCTGCTCGTCATCTGCGGCGGCCTCGGGCTCTTCTACAACCCCTACACCTTCGGGCTGCCCTTCCTACACGTCACCTTCTTCAGCCTGGACGCCAACACGATCAGTAAGGGCTTCACGGCCGGTCTTATCGGCCTGGGCCTGTCCGAGGGCGCCTACATGGCCGAGATCGTCCGCGCCGGCCTGACGTCCGTCGACGGCGGCCAGACGGAGGCGGCGCAGGCGCTGGGCATGAGCCGGATGATGACCCTGCGCCGTGTCGTCTTGCCACAGGCGATGCGCATCATCGTGCCGCCCACGGGCAACGAGACGATCGCCATGCTGAAGGACACCAGCCTTCTGCTGGCCGTCCCGGTCACCAACGAGCTGTTCTTCCAGCTCGAGGCCATCGGCAACCGGACCTTCCAGGTCGCGCCGATGCTCGTCGCTGCCTGCCTGTGGTACCTCGCTCTGTCCAGCATCCTGATGGTGGGGCAGTACTTCCTCGAGCGGCGCTTCTCCCGCGGGTTCGGCACGCGCGGGGGCGGGTTGCGCACCGATGACGGGATGACGCTCAGCGCCAGCACCAACGCCGAGGGGGCCACCCATGGCCACTGACGTCTTCACCTCCGACGCCGGCGCCGGCACACATCCCGACGGGCCGATGGTCCGCGCCGAGCAGGTTCACAAGAGCTTCGGCAGCGTCGAGGTCCTCAAGGGCATCGACCTCGAGGTGCAGCGCGGACAGGTCTTCTGCCTGCTCGGTCCCTCCGGGTCGGGCAAGTCGACGTTCCTGCGCTGCATCAACCATCTCGAGAAGATCGACGCCGGCCGGCTGTCGGTCGACGGTCACCTGGTGGGCTACGTGGAGCGCGGCGGCAAGCTGCACGAGATGCGCGAGTCCGAGGTCGCCCACCAGCGCCGCGAGATCGGCATGGTGTTCCAGCGGTTCAACCTCTTCCCCCACATGACGGCGCTCGAGAACGTCATGGAGGCCCCGGTCCACGTCCGCGGCGAGAGCAAGGGCGTGGTGCGCGAACGGGCCGAGCGGCTGCTGCAGCGCGTCGGCCTGTCCGACCGCCGGGACATGTACCCCAGCCAGCTCTCCGGCGGGCAGCAGCAGCGCGTAGCCATCGCCCGCGCGCTGGCGATGCAGCCGAAACTGATGCTCTTCGACGAGCCGACCTCCGCCCTCGACCCCGAGCTGGTCGGTGAGGTCCTCGACGTCATGCGCGACCTCGCCGAGAGCGGGATGACGATGATCGTCGTGACCCACGAGATGGGCTTCGCGCGCGAGGTCGGCGACGCGCTCGTCTTCATGGACGGCGGAGTGGTGGTGGAGTCAGGACATCCCCGGGACGTCCTGACCAACCCGCAGGAGGAGCGCACCCGCGCGTTCCTGTCCAAGGTCCTCTAAGTCGGTGCCTCAGACGGCGAGCTCCACCGCTACGGCGTTCTGCTCTCGCTGACTCGGCACGGCAGCCCCTGCCGGCAGGCGCTCGCCCTGCGCGTCCAGCACGCGACCGCCTGGCACGCGGGCCGTGTCGAAGGTGGTGTCGAGCGGCAGCGTCATGCAGCGCACAGAGCCGCCACCCTTGTGCAGCTCCGAGACGTCGACCAGCGCCACCGCGAACCCCCAGGCCTCGAGCTGACGGGCCACGCGCAGCGGTGTGGTCGCCGGCATGATGACTGTCCCGTCGACCACGACGGAGTTGGCGGCGAACGTCGCAGCCTCGTCGTCGTCAAGGACCAGAGGCTCGGGCACCAGGCTGTCGACGACGCGACGCCCGGCCGCCGTCCAGGCACTCGGCGCGACGATCGCGCGGCGCTCGTCAAGGGGGCAGAAGCTCAGGTCGAGGTGGTAGAGGGCGGGGTGGATGACCTCCACGGTGGCCACGCGCACGTCGAACTCGCGCGCCAGCTGGTGGTGAGCGGCGACATCCGTGCGGGGACCCGCTGAGACCAGCAGCGCGTCCCCGAAGAGGAAGGCGTCCCCAGGCTCGAACGCCGTTGCGTCGTCCCCGATGCGCGTCACGTCGAAGCCCTGCTCGGCGAACCAGCTGCGGGCCGCCGCAGCCTCCGGACGACGCTCCGCGAAGCGGAAGGACGTGCCAGCCACGCGGGCACCGTCAACGATGCCGAGGTTCATCGCGTAGACCATGTCCGGCGTCTCGGGCAGCCCCGGGATCCGCAGCGTGGTGCCGCCCGCCTGCTCGATCGTCGCGACCATCGTGTGCCACTGGTCGAGGGCCCGGTCCCGGTCGACGGCGACGGAGACGTCCATCCACGGGTTGATGGCGTAGTCGACGCGGAAGTGCTCGGGCTCGCAGACCGCGTACCGCCGCCCCCACGTCAGACCCGTTCCGACCCCGCTCGCCGACCCAGTCGCCACGTCGCACCCTTCCATCAGAAGGCGGGATCACCACAGTCCCGCAGCCGGCGGCAGGAGTGCCGCCCGCGATTGTCAGACAATACTCCTCGCTGCTGCGGGCGTGGAGCGAACGGGCACCGCGTCGCGTCAGTTGCCTCGAGCCGACGGTGTCGGACAATTCGTGACGCCGGCGTGGTACGCCAGACTGCAGGGGTGCCCGAAGTTCACGAACACGGCTCGACGTCGATCCGCCTGGCCGAGGTGCTGCGCGAGGCGATGTTCGAGGGCCGGCTCGAACCGGGGGATCCCCTTCGGGAGGTCGCCCTGGCTGCGGAGCACGGCGTCGCACGGTCGACGGTGCGAGAGGCGCTGCAGATGCTCGCCCTGGAGGGGCTGGTCACACGCGTCCCCAACCGCGGCGCGGAGGTGACGAGTCTCAGCGACGACGAGATCGACGAGATCTTCAAAGCCCGCCGCCTGCTCGAGGTGATGGGCATCCGCAGCGTCACCACGGCCACTGCCTCGGCCATGCGGGCCCTTCGCCGCAGCTACGACCGCTACGCGGAGGCGGTCGCCGCCGGTGACCGCCCGCAGATCACCTCGGCCCACCTGGCGTTTCACAACAGCCTCGTCGGGCTGCTGGGCAGTCGGCGTCTGCTCGACACCGCCGAGTCCCTGACCGCGGACCTCCGGCTGATCATGGCCGCGGTGAACCGGCTGCGCGACGACGCTCCCGAGCAGGTCACCGAGCACGAGCGTCTGCTGCTCGCCCTCGAGGCGGGCGACATGGCCGCTGCCGAGCGGGAGATCGCCGCGCACCTGACGCGCGCAACCAGTCAGCTGGCCATGCTGTTGGAGCGCCAGCGACAGCTGCGAGAGGAGGGCTGACCGCCGCTCACAGCAACCGCGATGCGGCTCGACTGATCAAGTCCGGTGATCTTTGCCATACTGATGACAATTGGAGGCCAACGCCAGAGGAGTGCGCATGGACCTCGCTTCAGAAGCGGACGCGGCTGTCGCGCTCGTCAACACCGTTGGCGTCGCGAGCAGCGGAGGTATCAGCGTTGACTCGCTCAGCGTGCCGTCGGACCTTGCGTCGTTGCTGCCACCGGACCGGACGGTGCCTGCCGGCGGACTCACCCCGACGCACCTCGCGATCGCCCGCGAAGGTCGCCGCCGCCTGCGGATGGTGTTCGACTGCCTCGTGGACGGCCAGGTCGAGGACGGGCTTCGCGAGCTCAACGCGCTGCTCGACGACACTGCTGTGATCGCGTCGGTCGTGCGCGGACGCTCCCGCCTGCGGCTGCATGTGCGGTCCCCGCAGGGCGACCCTGCCAGCGACCTGGTCGCCGCCGCTGTCATCGGACTGGCCGCGCGCCTGAGCGTCGACGGCGTGGAGCGCATCGGCCGCTGCCTGGCCAGCCCGTGTCGCAACGTCTACCTCGACACCAGCACCAACCGCTCCCGCCGCTACTGCTCCGAGCGGTGCGCGACCAGGGCCAACGTGGCCGCCTACCGCGCACGCAGGCGCGCCGCGGCGGGCGACGGGCAGCCGACGGTGCCGCCGTCCCGGGAGGCTCCGGACGACACCGGCTCCTCGGCCCCCTCGGCTCCCCCGGCGCCTTCTCCCATCGCCGCAGCCGAGGTCCGCTAGTCCGACCGGCCCTTCCGATCCGCACCGCTCCTATCCCCGCCGCCGCGGCGGTACCGCAGCAGCACGCGGCCCAGCACGGCCTCAGTCGGGACCGACCCAAAGAGGCGGCTGTCGTCGGACTCGCTGGCGTTGTCTCCCAGCAGCCACCAGCCGTCCGCCGTGGCACGCACCGCGCGCTTGAGAATCACCAGGCCGGGGCGGTCCGGTCGCGCGGCGAGGACGACGTCTCCGGGGCGGATCTCGGCGCCGTACCTCACCAACAGCCAGTCGCCCGGGACGTAGGCGGGCAGCATCGAACGACCTTCCACCGCGACCGTCCCGAACCGCCGCTGCGCCGCGCCTGCCCGCACTCGCTGCAGAGCCGTCATGCCGCCGACCTCCAGGATGCTCGCCCAGCGGGGCCGGGAGTAGGGTCGAGAGCGCAGTCAATCACCGCACATCTCTGAAGGGAGACCGCGTGCTCTCGCGCCTGTTCGCCCCCCGCACCACGGTCCATGCACACTGCGACCTCCCCTGCGGCGTCTACGACCCCGCCCAGGCCCGCATCGAGGCCCAGTCGGTCAAGGCCATCATCGAGAAGTACAACTCGAACGACGACTTCGAGTTCCGTGTCCGGGCCATCCTCATCAAGGAGGAGCGTGCCCAGCTGGTCAAGCACCACCTCTGGGTGCTGTGGACGGACTATTTCAAGCCGCAGCACTTCGAGAAGTACCCCCAGCTGCACCAGCTGTTCAACGAGGCGACGAAGCTGGCCGGTGCCTCCGGCGCCAAGGGCACGACGGACGTCAACGTCGCCGACCAGCTGCTCGCGAAGATCGACGAGATCGCGGCCATCTTCGCGGAGACCAAGAAGGCCTGACGAGAGCCTGCCGACACGAGCCGGTGCCCCGCGGGGCGCCGGCTCGTCTGCTGTCCGCCCTCGGACAGGTCGCCCTCGGGCAGAGTCCTAGCTACGGCAGAGGCACCTGCGGCAGCTGGTCGGCGCCGCCGCCGGCTGGGGCGGCAGGCGGCTGGGTGTCGGTGGTGAAGATGACACCGGTGGAGTGGGCGCGGTTCAGCGCCCACAGCCCGAGGGCGTCCGCGCCGGCCAGCACGGCCAGCAGGACGACGGCGGTCAGGAGTCGGCGTCGCCGTTCGCGCCGGCGCCACATGCGCTGCGCGCGCCGGAAGGCGCCTGGCGCAGGCTCGACCTCCGAGGCGAGCAGCGCCAGGACCTCTCGAACCTGCGCCTCCTGCGCCTCGTGGGTGCCGGGCACTCCCCCGGGACCGGCGTCGTTCACCGCGCAACCTCCTGCGAGTCCAGCAGCCGTCCCAGCGCACCCATCGCGCGGAAGATGTGGGACTTGACTGCTCCGGCAGAGATGCCCATGGCTTCGGCGATCTCAACCTCGCGCAGATCCAACCAGTAGCGCAGCACGAGCGCCTCCCGCTGACGCTCTGGCAGCCGGGCCAGCGCCGCCACCAGCTGCCGCTGCTCCTCGCGCATCAAGACGGTGTACTCGGCACTTTCGATGTCGCGAGCGGCGTCCGTCGTCTCCCGCCGCCGCACGACCTGCAGGTGCCGCAGCCGCATCCGCGCCAGGTTGCACACTGTCGAGCGCAGGTAGGACACCGCCGCGCTGCGGTCGCGGAGGCGGGCCCAGCGACGGTGCAGCTCGCAGAAGGCTTCCGCCACGATGTCCTCGGCGTCGTCGCCGGCCCCGAGGAGGACCGCGAGGCGGGTGAGCTCCCGAGCGTGGGCGTCGAACAGCCGCGCCACCTCGGTCTCGCGCTCGAGGTCGCGCAGGTCAAGGGACGCGTCGTCCACGTGTCACTCCTGGTCACTGCTCGTCAGGTCCCACGGTCAGCACCGTGGGCACCGAAAGCTCCGCGAACCCCCGCCGGTTGCCGAGCCACCCCAGCAGCGGGGTCGCCACAGCGACAACGACGATATTGCCGAGAAGCGCGACCAGCGCGGCGTAGATCGGCAGCGTGTCGCGGCCGGGCAGGGCGTCCACGACGCTGCGGAAGCCCCCACCAATGACGAGGGCCGTCCCGAGCGCCATCCCGACCCCCCAGCCCGCGAGCAGCGCATGCCGGTGCGGCCAGGCCGTAAACAGCCCCACCCCGACCGCAGGCAGCGTCTGCAGCACCCACACCCCGCCGAGCAGCTGCAGGTCAATGGCCTCGTTGTTCTGAAGCCCGAGCACGAAGGCGATCGCCGCCACCTTCACGGCGAGCGACACCGATCGGGCCACCTTCTCCTGTCGCTTCGGCGTGGCGGTCGGCTGCAGGTACTCCACATAGATGTTGCGGGCGAACGTGGTCCCCACCGCCACCGACATCACGGCTGCCGGCACGAGGGCGCCCACCGCGACGACCGCGAGCACCGCACCGGTCAGCCAGGACGGTCCCGTCTGGGCGACCAGCAGCGGCATCGCCAGCTCGCCGTGTCCCGGCGGCACGTCGACGTCGGCGGCGAGCGCGGCGAGCCCCAGCGCCGCGAAGGCGCCGAGCAGCAGCGTCCAGGCGGGCAGCCCCAGACAGGCGCGGCGCAGGCGATCGGTGCTGGACGCGACGGCGGCAGCTGCCAGGACGTGTGGGTACATCAGCAGCGCCAGCGCTGACCCGACGGCCAGGCTGACGTAGGCGCTGCGCTGGGCTGCGGGCAGGACGACTGCCGCGCCCCGGGCAACGGCGTCAGGCTGACTGAGCCGCTCGCGCACGCCCGTCATCAGCCCCTCGCCGCCACCGACGTGGTGCAGGACCACGACGAGGACGACGGCCATGACCGCGAACAGCCCGACCGCCTTGAACACGCTGATGACGGCGGGGGCGCGCATGCCGCTGCGGAAGGTCGACAGGGCCAGGATGCCGAAGACGATGGTGAGCACGAGGTCGCCGGCCGCACCGGTCGGGAAGAGCCCCACGGCGATCAGTGAGGCGCGCACTCCGACCAACTGCAGGGCAACGTAGGGCATCGTCGCGAGGATCCCCGTCATGGCGACGGCCAGAGCCAGCGTCGGCGACCCGAAGCGGGCCCGCACGAAGTCTGCCGGGGTGAGTAGCGCGTGCGCGGCCCAGACCGCCCGGATGCGCGGAAGCAGCACGAAGGCGATCGGCACGAGCACCGTGGTGTAGGTCAGGGCGAAGAAGCCCAGCGCGCCCGCGCCGTAGACGAGACCGGGCACGGCCACGAAGGTGTAGGCGGTGAAGACGGTGCCGCCGAGCAGACACCACGTCAGACCTGCGCCGGCCGTGCGGCCTCCGGTGGCCCAGTCCTCGAGGCTGGGCAGACCCGCGCTCGGCCGACGGGTGGCGACGAACCCCGCCGCGCTGACCGCGGCGACGACCAGCGCGAAGGTCAGAGCGGCGGCTGTCACAGGAGACCGCCGCGCATAGCGGCAGCGTGGCACACGAAAAAGTTGCCCGCCCCGGTAAACCTCTCGGCCGGGTCACACAACTCTGCTGATGGTGACGATCGTCACTGCTGTCTCGACCCGGAAGGATCGACCATGAGCAGTGCTCCGGACCGCAGGTCCGAGCCACCGGCTGGAGGTGGCATCAACGGGCCCATCGTGCTCGCGGGTGTCCTCATCGCCGCCGCGATCATCCTGCCCCTGTGGGTGGGCTCGTATGCCAAGGACGAGCCTCGGCTCTTCGGCTTCCCGTTCTTCTACTGGTACCAGCTGCTGTGGGTGTTCATCGCCGCCGGCTGCGTCAGCATCGCGTACGTCATCGTGCGCAACGAGGAGCGCAAGCGCCGTGAGCGGCGCAACGAGAGGAGCGCTCGATGAGCGGCGTGAACGGCGTTGCGCTGGCCGTCGTCATCGTCCTGTTCCTCGCCGTCACGTGGATGGGCTTCCAGGCCGCGCGCTGGCGCTCCGGCGGGGCGAAGATGGAGAGCCTCGACGAGTGGGGTCTCGGCGGCCGCGGCTTCGGCACGTGGGTGACGTGGTTCCTGCTCGGCGGTGACCTGTACACCGCCTACACGTTCGTGGCGGTGCCCGCGGCGATGTGGGCGACGGGTGCGGTCTCCGGCTTCTTCGCCGTGCCGTACACGATCGTGCTCTACCCGATCATCTTCATCTTCATGGCCCGGCTCTGGTCGGTCTCGCACCGGCACGGCTACGTCACGCCAGCCGACTTCATCGGCGGTCGCTACGGCAGCCGCGGCCTGTCCCTTGCGGTCGCGCTGACCGGCATCCTCGCGACGATGCCGTACATCGCGCTGCAGCTCGTCGGCATCCAGGCCGTCCTCGAGGTCATGGGCCTCGGTGGCAGCAGCAACACGTTCCTCAAGGACCTGCCGCTGCTCATCGCCTTCGCGGTCCTCGCTGCCTACACCTACAGCAGCGGCCTGCGGGCCCCAGCGCTGATCGCCTTCGTCAAGGATGGCCTGATCTACCTGGTCATCGTCGTGGCGATCGTCTACCTGCCCTCGAAGTTCGGTGGCTGGTCGAGCATCTTCGACGCAGCCGAGACGAAGATGACCACTCCGAACCCCACGACGGGCAAGCCTCCGGGCGTCTTCATCCCGGGCGACGCCGCGCACTTCCCGTACTGGACGCTCGCGTTGGGCTCGGCGATGGCGCTGTTCATGTACCCGCACTCAATCACCGCTGCACTGTCGACCAAGAGCCGCAGCATCATCCGGCGCAACGCCGCGATCCTGCCCCTCTACTCGCTGCTGCTTGGTCTGCTCGCGCTGCTGGGCTACGTGGCCATCAAGGCCGGCACCAAGCCGATCGGCGCCAGCGGGATCGCGAACCCGCAGCTCGTCGTGCCGCAGCTGTTCGAGGACAACTTCCCGTCGTGGTTCGCTGGCATCGCGTTCGCCGCGATCGCCATCGGAGCGCTCGTCCCGGCTGCGATCATGTCCATCGCCGCGGCGAACCTGTTCACCCGCAACATCTACCGCGACTTCTTCAACCGCGACGCGACCCCGAGCCAGGAGGCCAAGGTCTCCAAGCTCATCTCGCTGCTGGTCAAGGTCGGGGCTCTCGCCTTCGTCCTGTTCCTCGACAAGCAGAACGCCCTCAACTTCCAGCTGCTGGGCGGCATCTGGATCCTCCAGACCTTCCCGGCCATCGTCGGCGGCCTCTACACCCGGTGGTTCCACCGCTGGGCGCTGCTGCTGGGCTGGGCAGTCGGGATGATCTACGGGACGATCGCGGCCTACAACGTCGTCAACCCCGTCACCAACAAGCACTTCGGCGGGTCGGTCTCGGACATCCCCTTCATTGGTCAGAAGGGCTACATCGGCCTGACGGCCTTCGTCTTCAACATCGTCATCGCCATCGTCGCCACCTTCATCCTCCGGGCAGTGAAGGCACCGGCCGGCGCCGACGAGACGCGGCCGAGCGACTACCGGGCCGACGCCGGCGACGCCGGTGTGGAGCTCGGCGAGCCCGACCTGGACACGCCGCACCGCGGCGGTCCTGCAGGGTCACCGGTCGGCGCCTAGCATCCGACCACGCGGGTCTCCCTGGTCGAGTGCGACGGTCAGCGCGTAGCCGACCAGCACGATCAGCCCGAGCACCCAGACCCAGAGCCCGACGACCACGGCCGCCCCTACGGTGACAAGACCACCGAAGGGGCGGCCGAGGTCTACCGGGATGGTGAGAAACACCAGGAACCCGTGCAGGAACCCCGAGACGAACGCCGCAGCGACCGTCCCGCCCGTCACGGAGGCGCGCCACCCCGGGTGGCTCGGGCCCAGGAGTCGGTAGAGGTAGACGACGGCCGGGGTCAGCAGCAGCCACAGCACAGTCAGCGACACCCACCCGGCGAGCAGCACTCCCCCGGGTCCGTGCGAGGTCACCACCGAGTGCTCCCAAGGGGCCAGCGCCAGCAGCACCAGCAGAGCCAGCGGGGCCAGCAGCAACGGGGGCACGGCGACGACGCGGCTGCGCCATCCCGGCACGGTGTCCTTCTCGTCGATGCGACCAAAAGCGCGGCGCAACCCCTCGACGTACAGCGTCGCCGGGACGAAGGCGATAGCCAGCGTCGCCAGTGACAGGTCGGAGCCACGCTCGACAGCCGAGCGGACGACTGCGCCAGCCCCCAGGGCGTCAGGGAGCAGCGCGGCCAGTGCCGTCGCTGCGTCGTTCAGGAATCGGGGTCCACCCACCGCACTGGCCAGCCGGATGGCGACCAGCGTGAGCGGCACCAGCGCCATCAGGACGAAGAATGTCGACCCCGCGCCGAGCAGCAGCAGGTCGTGCCCGCGCAGCTGCGCGACCGTCGCGCGGGTGATTCGGCGCAGCTGCACCCGCTGCTCCTACCCGCTCACGCGCGGCTACGCGCACCGGCTCTCCCCGGTGGTCGGCCTGCGGTCAGGCGACCAGGCCGAGGCGGCGCAGCTCCACGGTGAGGTCGTGCGGGTTGGAGGCGGTCGCCATCGCGTCGTCGAGGGTGACGACCCCGTCGCGCACCAGGGTCACGAGGTGCTGGTCGAAGCTCTGCATCCCGTAGAACGCACCGTCCTTGACCAGGTCCGACAGCGTCGAGGTCTTCTCCGGGTCGACGATCGCGTCGGCGACACGGCCGGTGTTGACGCAGACCTCCATGGCCACGCAGCGGCCCTGGCCGTCCGCGCGCGGCACGAGGCGCTGGCAGATGATGCCGCGCAGCGCGCCCGCCAGCGACAGGCGGACCTGCTGCTGCTCGTGTGGGGGGAAGAAGTCGATGACGCGAGTGACCGTCTCGGCCGCATCCGTGGTGTGCAGCGTGGACATCACGAAGTGGCCGGTCTCGGCGGCGGCGATGGCGGCCTTGACGGTCTCCTGGTCGCGCATCTCGCCGACGAGGATGACGTCAGGGTCCTGCCGCATCGCCGCGCGCATGGCCACGGAGAAGTCGGCGGTGTCGACCCGGACCTCACGCTGGTTGATCATCGAGAGCTTGTCCTCGTGGATGATCTCGATGGGGTCCTCGATCGTGACGACGTGGACTTCCTTCGTCGTGTTGACGTGGTCGATCATGCCGGCGAGGGTCGTGGTCTTGCCCGAGCCGGTGGGGCCGGTGACGAGGACGAGACCGCGCGGCTCCGAGGCCAGCGTCGCGATGACCGGCGGCAGTCCCAGCGCGCCGAGGGGCAGAGCGCCCACGGAGACGCGGCGGAACACCAATCCGCATCCGCCGCGGGCGCGGAAGGCGTTGACGCGGTAGCGGCCGCCGCCGGGGGCGTTGAAGGCGAAGTCGGCCTCGTGCGTGCGGGCGAACTCGGCGACGAGGTCAGCGCGCAGGACCTCCTGCACCATGTACTCGGTGTCGGCCTCGGTCAGCTCCGGCGCCTGGAGACGACGCAGGCGACCGTCGATGCGCACGCGAGGGGGGCCACCCACCTTGCAGTGCAGGTCCGACCCGCCGAGCTCGCTGAGAGCACGTAGGTACGGCAGCACGGACTGTGGCGGCTGTGCTGTCTGTGCTGTGTGCGCCAGCTCTGCTGGCTGCGCTGCTTGCGTGGACTGTGGCGGCACCGACTGCGGCAGCTGCGCTGCCGTCCCCGGCTCAGGCTGGAGCTCACTCACCTGGTGATCTTCGGTCGCCATGGTTCCCCTCTTGAGCGGTCGAGGAGGGTGCGGTCAGGCGAAGACCACGAGGACGTCCCCCTCCTGCACCACATCGCCCTCGTGCACGTGCACTTCGCTGATCACAGCATCGCGCTCGGCGAGCACCGGAATCTCCATTTTCATGGATTCGAGGAGGAAGAGGGTGTCTCCGCTCGCGACCGACTGCCCCGGCGAAACGAGGACAGACATGACATTCGCGACCATTTCCGCCTGCAGTTCCTGGCTCACGGCAGCAGGCTACCGAGTCGGTGCGAGCACGATCGGGTCGCGACGCTCCTCGGCCCGGTCCACGACGTGGGCGAGCGACTCGACGACGAGCGGGTCGTAGTCGAAGGCGACCGACAGCCGCAGCCGCTCCAGAGCCTGGAGCCGTTCGGTGTGTCCCCCGCTCTCTCCGACCAGGTCGTCGAAGGCGTTGGCGACGCGGATGATGCGGCTCTCCACGGGCACGTCGGGGTCACTGCCCTGGTGGATGCGCCGATAGGGCTCGGACTGCCGTTCCACGATGTGCGCGACCCGGTCGAGCACTCCGGTCTGCCGGATGATCGCAGCGCCGTTGTTGGCGATGCGCCGCTGCTCCGGCGCCGCCGTCACGACCGTCGTGCCCCCGGGGATCGGCTCGACGAGGCTGAGCTGGCCGATGTCGTGCATGAGGGCGGCGTACTCGAGGTCGAGAAGCTGGCTCTCGCTCAGACCCAGGTCGCGGCCGACAGCGAGCGCGAGAGCCGCCACGCGGGCCGCATGCCCGGTCTCCGTGTAGCCGCCGACCTCGGTGATCCGAGCCAGCGACCGGATGGTCTGCAGGTAGGTCGCGCGGATGCCGGCGAAGCGGCGGAAGGCGAACTGCGTCAGCAGCAGCGGCACCGTCAGGACGGGGAACGCCCAGTAGCTCATGACGTCGGCGCTCAGGGACAGCAGGACAGCGGTCGAGCCGATTGCGGAGCCGATGCCGGCCGCCGATCGCAGCTCATCGACGGCGGTGGCGCCGAAGGGGCGGTGCTCGTCGCTGGCTCGCACCATCGCCGCAAGCACGGCCTCGACGACGAGCATCGCGATGATGACGATCACGAGCGCCAGCGCCCGCGCCCACGGCGGGAGCTCCCGCGCGAAGTCCAGCAGCGGCGTCTCTCGGGTCGCCAGCGCAGCGAGGGTCACGACGAGCAGGCGACGAGCAGGAACGTCGAGGGCCGGCGCACGCCTGGCGATGACGTGCGGCAGCATGCCGACCGCGACACCGGCCGTCGTCACGGCGACCACCTGTGAGGCGGTGTGCGACGCAGGGCCGCCAGCGAAGGCGGGCAGGGTCGCGTAGGCGAGGCTCGCCGCACTCGACAGCGGCGCCGCGTCCCGGTTGCCCGGAAGCGTCACGCGCACGACTTCGCCGGCGGCGATCACGAGCCCAAACACGAGAGCGACGAGCGGCTGGGCCACGCCGCGCTGGGCCACGAGCACGATCGACGTCAGGCTGCTGGCGGCTGCAAGCAGGACGAGGAAAGCGACGGCGGTGCTGTCGCGCAGGCTGCGGCCGGTCACTTCAGCAGCTCCCTGGGCGCATCCGGGTCAGTCGTGAACGTCGGGTCGTCGTGGTCGCGCGCCGTCGGCTGGTGCGGCAACGTCGTGGACGGCAGGTCGACCAGCGCCACCTCCGGCTCCCAGCCGTGCTCCGTGACCGCCACCTCGAGAGCCTCGACCATCGCCGGGTCGAATTGCTCGCCCGCGCAGCGCCGCAGTTCGGAGAGGGCCTCCCCGACGGGACGAGCGTTTCGATAGGAACGGGTCGTCGTCATGGCGTCGAAGGCATCAGCCACGCCGATGATGCGAGCGAACTCAGGGATGTCAGTGCCGCTGAGGCCCAAGGGGTAGCCGCGGCCGTCGATGCGCTCGTGGTGGTGCAGGATCCCCTCGTAGGCCTCCTGCAGGAACTCGATCCCGCGGACCATCTCGAGGCCGCGCAGCGGATGCAGCTTGATCGTGTCGAACTCGTCGTCGCTGAGGCGTCCCGTCTTCTGGAGCAACCGGGTCGGAACGCCCAATTTGCCGACATCGTGGAGGATGCCGGCATACCGGAGCGACTCGAGCCTGTCTTCGCCCATCCTGAGCTGTTGAGCGATGAGGACACTCGCCTGCGCTACTCGCTCAGAGTGACCGCGCGTGTACGCATCCTTGACCTCGACCGCTTGGACCAAGGTGCGGATCGTGCGGTCGTAGGCCAGCTGCTGCTCGGCGTACTGCGCATACGCCCAGCGCGCGAGCCAGAGCGGCACGAGTAGGAGAATGGCGGACGCGGGGCCAATACCGACGCCCTTCCACAAGACAGCAAGAAGCAACCCGTATAGCCCGTAGGCAAGGTACGCCGGCGCTTGTGGCGCCATCGTCGACCGCAGCACCGTCGCAACGCCGACGCCGCGCGTTAGACTTACAATACCTGCCACGAGAACGGCGTTGCATGCACAGTAGACGAAATCCGCCGCTGCCGCTCTCAGCACGAAGTCAATAACGCGACCTTCTGCCAGTGCCGCCGATAGGGACCCTTGCGCCACCCAACCGGCCGCGGCTGTCGCAAGCGAAACCTGAGCGGTGTTAAACAACTTGCGGACCCAAGAATCGCCAGTCGACTTCGTGACTGCAGTTGATACCGCGGTAACGGCGCCAAAGCACGGGCCAACGAGGAAGGCAGCCGCCAGCAACGTAGCGTTGCTCAGACTGCTCTCCGCATAGGCCTTGGAAGCTCTCGCCGACCAGGCAGCGCCGATGACGGTGAGCGCCGAGAGCACAAGGATCTCGAGTGCGTAGTTTGGCAGGCTGCGAACGTGGACCGCCGCCAAGAAAAGAACACCACCAGCAGCACCCACAACCGTGATGAAGTAGGCGCGCGCCCTCAGCGGCATAGACGTCACACGCACCTCCTGCTGCTACTTCCGGCGGGCGGGGACCGGTGCAATCACCAAGTCCAGCTACGGGCCGAGAGGAACTTCTCGACCGACTTCGTGATCTTCTTCATGTGGGCATCACCCCTGGGATTTAGTCCCGGGCAACGCTAAGAGCCCGAGCAGCATCCGCTCCGCTGAGGATTGAGCCTTGAAGACCTTGGACTAGCAGACAAACTGCCGATCCCCGCTCCGCACTGTGGTGTTGTCGACGACCACAGGCACATGGAGACCCCAAGGCATGGGGAAGCCGGCTGCCTGTGACGCCGTTGCCTCCCCCGCACGGCAAGCACATGATCCACTACCCAGCGCCACGGTCAAGCCGAATGGAGCAAGTTGTGACCCATTCGGCGGATGACTTTCGGCTCCAACTGGGACACATGAGACGAAACCCCTGACGCAGCCGTGCTGGTCCGAGCGGGTGAGGCTGATTGCACCAGGGCGAGCCTCCGCATCGCCACGGGCTGGGCTGTCTACGCTCCGCGCATGCCCAAGTTGCGACTGCGCCCGGACCTCGAGGACGGCTTCCGTCAGCTGCAAGGAGTGCGGGGCGTCTCCGTCGTCACCGACGGGCACGCCAACCCCACCGAGATCCACGTCCTGGCCTCGATGGAGAAGTCGGCGAAGCAACTCGCTCGCGACGTTCAGTCGTTCGCCCTGGCGCAGTACGGCCTGGAGATCGACCACCGCATCATCAGCGTCGTCCAGCTGGGCGAGGACGAGGACACGGTCGCCTCCCCCCTCTCCCCCGACCTTCCCGTGAGCCGCCCCTGGATCTCGTCGATCACGGTGCAGACGAGGGGTGACGAGGCGACCGTGACGGTCACCGTGGCAGCGGCCGGGGAGGTCTTCGAAGGCGCCGCCAGCGGCAGCCACCTTGTGTCGCAGCGCCCGCGCCTGGTCGCCTCGGCAACCCTCGACGCTCTCGCCGAGCTGCTCGGACGTCCGTGCGACCTCGAGGAGGCACAGGTGGTGCCGATCGGCAAGCACCGAGCGGCCCTCGTCCTCGTCAGCCTGGCGGTCCCCCGCAGCGGTGAGCACTCTCTGGTCGGCACCGCGCTCGTGCGGGGCGACGAGGCTGACGCCTTCGCCCGAGCAGTCCTCGACGCGCTCAACCGTCAACTGACCGCTTGAAGAGCCGCGGACAGCAACCACGCGCTGCGGCGTTCGGGATGCGTGGAGGTCCGCAGCGACGACCGCGAGGGCGGGCGAGCCGCGCTCCACGCCGGGACCGGGGAGCCGGTCGCGGCCGATAGGCTGGGACCTTCCGCGCCCGTGAAGGACAGCAAGGCGCGCAAGAAGACGTCGAAGAAGTCGAGCAAGCAGGGAGATCCCATGGGCAAGAAGTCGCGCAAGCGCAAGGCACGCGCCAAGGGTGGCGCCAACCACGGCAAGCGCCCCAACGCCTGAGCAGTGCTCCCGGCGGGCCTCACGGCCCGCGGAAGCCGCAGCAGCACGGAAGCCCCCGACCGGAAAACCGGCGGGGGCTTCGTCGTGCAGTGTGGGGTCAGGCGGTCGTCTGGCCCTCGACGATCTGGGCGCGGACCTCGGTGATGCGAAGCAGCACCTTCTGCCGCAGCCCCTCCGGGGGCGTCTCCACGCAGGAGCGCTTGACCAGCGCCTTGACCGCTTCCTCGAGGCCGTACTCCCGCAAGCACGGGGCGCACTCGTCGAGGTGGTGAGCGATCCGGTGGCGCTCCTCGACGTTGAGCACCTCCTGGTCGATGTAGGAGTACACGACCTCGAGCACCTCGGAGCACGGCATCTCGTGCGGGTTACCGCAGCTCATGCCCCCTCCTCCTCACCAGTGCCGGCGCGGACGAGACCGCGGTCCCGGGCGTAGTCCTCGAGCAACGAGCGCAGCTGGCGACGACCGCGGTGCAGGCGGGACATCACGGTGCCGATCGGCGTCCCCATGATGTCGGCGATCTCCTTGTAGGCAAACCCCTCGACGTCCGCGAGGTAAACCGCGATGCGGAACTCCTCGGGGATCTGCTGCAGGGCCCGCTTGACGTCGGAGTCGGGCAGGTGGTCCAGCGCCTCGGTCTCGGCGGAGCGGAGGCCTGTCGAGGTGTGCGACTCGGCCCGCGCCAGCTGCCAGTCCTCCACGTCCTCCGAGCCGGACTGCTGCGGCTCGCGCTGCTTCTTCCGGTAGGTGTTGATGAACGTGTTGGTCAGAATCCGGTAGAGCCAGGCCTTGAGGTTGGTGCCCTCGGTGAACTGGTGGAACGAGGAGAACGCCTTGGCGAAGGTCTCCTGCACCAGGTCCTCGGCGTCGGCCGGGTTGCGCGTCATGCGCATCGCGGCGGAGTACAGCTGGTCGAGGTACTGCAGGGCGTCGCGCTCGAACCTCGCCGCGCGCTCCTCAGGAGTCTCGGCGGGCTGAGGAGCCTCGGCAGGCGTGGGTGCTGGGCTTGATGTCATCAGCACCGAGCCTATCGCCAGTGGCCGGATGTCCCCACTGGCGAGAGAGCTGGCGATGCTGCTGCCCGGAGCGGCCTGGCCCGGGAACGGCGACCCAGTCGGGGCCGACCACTCGGGCCATGACAGCGGCGACGCGGACTCCCGCGTCTCACCGCGCTCGGCCTCCATTGCGTGCACGCGCTCCTCCATCTGGGGCTTGACCGCTCGGCTCGTCGGCCTCCGCCGGTCTCGGCTCGTCCCTCGCTGATGGCGGAAACGACAGGTGCCGCGCTCCTCATTCCCCTGCCGTCATTCAGTTCGCGGGCCCACCCGCCGCGCGGACGAAGGCGGCGACAGCCTCGACGGCGGCAGCCAGGCCACCCCTCGACTCCCGAACGACGTCCGCACGGCCCCTCGTGTGCCCCTGCACCCGCAGGGCGTGGTCGGCGCCGGCGACGGGGACGATCGCGACCGCGTCTCCGGCGGCCTCCCGCAGCGCTGCGGGAGACCCGAAGGGGTCGCGCTCCCCCTGTACGACGAGGACCGGCACTCCGGCCTCGAGCAGCTCGAGCCGACGCGACCGGTCGGGACGGCCGGGCGGATGCAGCGGGAACGCCAAGGCCACGACGGCGGGAGAGCCGAGGGACAGCGCCGTTCGGCAGGCCACTCGTGCGCCCGCGGAACGGCCGCCGCCGATGGCCCGGTCCGGGATGACGCCGTCGTCCCGCAGCTGGCGCCACACCTCGCACCAGGCCACATCGAGGCGAGGCGGAGCCGGGGCGATGCGCTTGCCGGCGACCCGCCACGGCTGCTCGACGCGGACGACGGTGATGCCTTGCGGCGGCAGCGCCTCCGCCAGCGCGACGAGGTCGGTCGACTCGACCCCGCCGCCGGCGCCGTGACCGAGCACCAGAGCTGGGGCGGACCCGGCCCGGCCGGGAGCGACCTGCGAGGAGGCAGCTGCGTCGATGTGAGCGCGGGCGAGACCGATTGAGGTGGGGAGGTCGACGTGCTCGGTCACGACGCCCGGCTACTCGACGGGCAGCGGCGCCAGCAGCTCGGCGCCGTTGTTGCGGACGTTGTTGACCTCGGTCGACACTGGATACGCCTCCAGCAGACCCGGTGCCGCCGGCGTCAGCAGCGGCATGACCTGCTCCGCCTCCCGGCGCCGGGGATCGAGCCACGCGTCCCAGTTATCGGGGGTGACCAGCAGCGGCATCCGGTCGTGGATGACGCCCAGCTCGTCGACCGCCTCGGTGGTCAGGACGGTGCAGGTCCACAGCCAGGCGGAGCCGTCCTCGGGGTCAGCTGCTGGGTCGCGCCAGAGCTCGTAGAGGCCGGCCATCGCCATGACCTCCCCGTCGCGGGGCCGGATGAAGAACGGCTGCTTCGCCGGCTTCCCGCTCTTCGTGCGCGGCGGTCCCTCCGGCACGTCGGCGGCCACCGGCAGCGTCAGCTGGGCGCGGGACTCGACCGGCATCCACTCGTAGTAGCCGTCGGCCGGGAGCAGGCACCGCCGGGCGGCGAACGCCTTGCGGAACGCCGGCTTCTCCGGTGCCGTCTCCAGCCGCGCGTTGATCAGGCGGTTGCCGATGCTGCGGTCCTTCGCCCACGAGGGGACCAGCCCCCAGGTGAGCACGCGCAGCTGACGGACCGGCTCGGCGTCGCGCGGTCCCTCCTTCGGGGCGCGCTCGAGCACGGCGTAGACCGGCTTGGTGGGCGCGACGTTGTAATCCGGCGGCAGCGGCTCCTCGACGAGGCGCTCGGCCACCTCGAACTCCTCGACGAGGTCCTCGGGGCGCCGGCTGGCCGCGTATCTGCCGCACATGCGGCCAGCGTAGGAGGCGTGCGGCGTTAGGCTCGACCGCCGTGACGCTTCCCCTGTGGTCCGCACCTGTCGCGACCGGCCCGGTCGACGCCGTCGTCGAGATCCCGGGGTCGAAGTCGCTCACCAACCGGCTGCTCATCCTCGCCGCGATCGCGGACGGGGCGTCCCGCCTGCGCCGTCCGCTGCGGTCGAGGGACACGCTGCTCATGGCCCAGGCGCTGCGAGCGCTGGGTGCGGTCGTGTCCGACGAGGGCGACGACTGGCTGGTGGAGCCGGCGACGCTGAGGGGATCCGCGACCGTCGACTGCGGACTGGCCGGCACCGTCATGCGCTTCGTGCCCCCGGTCGCCGTCCTCACCGACGGCGCCGTGACCTTCGACGGCGACGCGCAGGCGCGGGTGCGCCCGATGGCGCCCGTCCTCGGCGCGCTGCGGGCCCTCGGAGCCGACGTCGCCGACGACGGCCGCGGGACTCTTCCCTTCGTCGTCCACGGCAGCGGCGGCCTCACGGGCGGCGACGTCACCCTGGACGCCTCCGCCTCGAGCCAGTTCGTCTCGGGGCTCCTGCTCGCGGGCGCGCGCTACGCCAAGGGCGTCGCGGTGCACCACGTCGGCAAACCGGTGCCCAGCGAGCCGCACATCGCGATGACCGTCGAGGTGCTGCGCGACCGGGGTGTCAGCGTCGACGACAGCGACGCCAACACCTGGCGCGTCTCTCCCGGCCCGATCTCGGCGCTCGACGTCGAGGTCGAGCCGGACCTGTCCAACGCCGCGCCGTTCCTCGCCGCCGCTGCTGTCACCCGCGGCCGCGTGCGCGTCCCGGGCTGGCCCCAGGCGACGACGCAGGCTGGGGACGCGCTGCGCGACCTGCTGGACTCGATGGGGGCCGACGTCCGCCTCGAGCGCGACGGGCTCACCGTCAGCGGCACGGGCGACCTGAACGGCGTCGACGTGGACCTGCACGACGTCGGCGAGCTCACCCCGGTCATGGCGGCGCTGGCAGCGCTGGCCTCCTCGCCGTCGTGGCTGCGCGGTGTCGCTCACCTGCGTGGTCACGAGACCGACCGGCTCGCCGCCCTCGCCACCGAGCTCAACGGACTCGGCGGCGACGTGACCGAGCTGGACGACGGCCTGCTCATCCGGCCGCGGCAGCTGCACGGCGGCGTGTTCCACACCTACGCCGACCACCGGCTCGCCATGGCCGCAGCCGTGCTCGGGCTCCGCGTGGAGGGGCTGCAGGTCGAGGACGTCGACACCACCGCGAAGACGCTCCCGGGCTTCGCCGACCGGTGGCAGCAGATGCTCGGCACGGTGTGACGGACCTGCTGTGACGGACCTGTCATGAGCCGACGCGGACGCGAGCTGGACGAGGACGACGTTCGGGTCAGGCCTGGGCGCGGCACCAGGCCGCGCACCAAGGAGCGGCCGCGGCACGAGGACGCTGCCACCGCCCGCGTCGTCGCCGTCGACCGCGGCCGCTACACGTGCCTGCTGCGGGATGCGGACGGCGAGGGGCACCGGCACGTCACCGCCGCGAAGGCGCGCGAGCTGGGCCGGCAGGGGGTCGTCGTCGGCGACGAGGTCCGTCTGGTGGGTGACGTGACCGGCGACGCGGGGTCACTGGCTCGCGTGGTCGGCGTCGAACCGCGCCGCACGGTGCTGCGTCGCACGGCCGACGACGTCGACCCGGTCGAGCGCGTGATCGTCGCCAACGCCGACCAGCTCGCCATCGTCACGGCCGTGGCCGACCCCGAGCCGCGGCTCGGCCTCATCGACCGCTGCCTGGTCGCCGCCTACGACGCCGGGCTCGAGCCGCTGCTCGTCCTCACCAAGACCGACCTGCGACCCCCCGACGAGCTGCTCGCGACCTACGCCGCGCTGGACGTCCCGGCGGTCACGCTGGGCCGGCTTCCCGACGTGGACGGGCACCACGGCGACCTCGTGGGCCTGGCAGCGCTGCGCGCCGAGCTCGCGGGCCGGTGGACCGTCCTGGTCGGGCACTCCGGCGTCGGGAAGTCGACGCTCGTCAACGCCCTCGTGCCGGGCGCCACCCGGACCACGGGTGCCGTCAACGACGTGACCGGCAGGGGGCGGCACACGTCGACGTCAGCGGTCGCGCTGGAACTGCCACCGACGGCCGCCGGCACCGAGGAGAGCTCCGACGAGGCGTGGGTGGTCGACACGCCCGGCGTCCGCAGCTTCGGCCTGGCCCACATCGACCCGTCGCGCGTCGTCGCGGCGTTTCCCGATCTCGCAGCGGGCACCGACGAGTGCCCGAGGTCGTGCAGCCACGACGAGCCCGAGTGCGGCCTCGACGCGTGGGTGGCGGCCGGGCATGCCGACCCGGCGCGCCTGGCCTCGCTACGCCGACTGCTGCGCAGCCGCGAGAGCAGCGAGCAGCGCGACGGTCGCGAGACCAGTGAGGGACGGGGCGCGACCGACGCCGGGACCTAGGAGCTGCCGCCGTCGGTGGCCTCTGGGGTATCCGTCAGGTCGACGGTCCCCCCGCTGCGCCAGTACACCCCCGCCTCCCGGGACAGGAAGCCCTCCTCGACGAGGTAACGGCGCAGGGCCGCGTAGTCGTCGAAGAAGGCGCGGAGGATGACGTTGACCTCGACCTCCTGGTAACGGCGCCCGATCTCGAAGGCATGCGAGACGTGGTCGAGGATGACGAGCCGCTTGCCGAGCTTCGCCGGCATCTGCCGGATGCGCCCGTCGTCGTCGAGGAAGCTGCGCAGCACGGTCTCGCGACGCGCGAGCGCCTCGTGAAGCGGGGGTCGGTGCACTGCTTCACGCTAGCGTCGATCCATGCCCGGCTTCGACGACGACCTCCGCTTGGCGCACGTGCTGGCCGACAGCGCGGACTCCGTAGCCATGGAGCGCTTCCGCGCCCTCGACCTGAGAGTCGAGACCAAGCCGGACCTCACACCCGTGACCGATGCCGACCGCGGTGTGGAGAGCGCCATCCGCGCCTTGCTGGGACGTTCTCGTCCGCGTGACGCCATCCTCGGCGAGGAGGAAGGCGAGACAGGCTACGGCCCCCGGCGGTGGGTGCTGGACCCCATCGACGGCACCAAGAACTTTGTGCGGGGCGTGCCGGTGTGGGCCACGCTGATCGCCCTGATGCACGGCGACGAGGTCGTGGTCGGGCTCGTGAGCGCTCCCGCTCTGGGCCGGCGCTGGTGGGCGTCGCAGGGGTCGGGGTCGTGGACCGGCCGCAGTCTCAGCGCAGCCAAGCCGTGCCGGGTCAGCGGCGTGGCCGACCTCGCTGACGCCTCGCTGTCGTACTCCGACCTCGCCGAGTGGGAGGAGCAGGGCCGGCTCGACGACTTCCTCGCCCTGACGCGGAAGTGCTGGCGCACCCGCGCCTACGGCGACTTCTGGTCCTACATGCTGCTCGCCGACGGCGCGGTCGACGTCGCGGCAGAGCCCGAGCTCGAGCTGTACGACAAGGCCGCCCTCGTTCCGATCGTCACCGAGGCAGGCGGGCGGTTCACCGGCACCGACGGCAGCCCCGGACCGCACGGACCCGGAGCCCTCGTCAGCAACGGCCACCTGCACGGCGCGCTCCTGGACGCCCTCGGGAGCTGAGCCGCAGCTGACTCGCGGTCGGGGGGCGACTGGCGCCTACGACTCAGGCGTCGCCTCGTGCCCCGCGACGCCGCGGCTGCGCCTCGCCTGCTTGAGGCGCGCCTCGTAGAGGTGCCGCCGGCCACCGACCAGCTCGTCGCGCACCGTGCGCTCGAGCTCGCGGAGGCAGGCGTAGTACCCGTCGTCGAACTCCTCCACCACCTGGAAGGTCCAGCGGCCGCCGAGCACGTTGCGCCCGACCAGCTGCTCCGCGATGCGGTCGGCGAGCTCCGGATGCCCGGCCGCGCGCAGCTGGTCAACGGCGTCCTCGACCTGGAAGTCGGCGGTGCCGGTGAGCTGGTGCAGGTCGTACAGGCGGCCCCGCAACCGCTCCACGGTCTCAAGGGCCTCGGTGAGCTTGCCCACCGCCTCCACCGTGGCGTCGCTCGCCCCCGGCGGCACCTCGTGGTCCGGGTCGTCGGGCAGGTCCTCGGTCGCCATCGTCATGCGAGGCGCGTTACCCCCCGCAGCTGCAGCCACTCAGGATCGGCACTGCCGGCTGGGACCCAACCGTGTCGTGACCACGCTCAACATCCGGAGCAGGCCGGGAGCGGCGAGCAGTGCTGCGAGGTCGAACCAGCCGTAGCCGCCCGCGGCACCACTGGGTGGGTTGCCGATGGCCACAAGACCGGTGGGGTCATGCGTCTGCCAGGTCCAGCTGCCCAGCGAGGTGCCCAGCAGCTCCAGATAGGTCACGACGGCGAAGGCTCCGACGTACAGCGTGGGCGACGGGCCCCAGCGAAGGAAACCCAGCAGGCACAGGGCCCAGAAGGCACCGAGGACGTCGAGCCGCCCGGAGAGGAAGAGCCCCCACAGCGCATACCCGGAGACGGCGACTACCGTCAGCGTGACGAGAAGCCGCTCATGCCTGCGAGCCCAGTGCGAGCGTCCGAACGTCAGTGCAGCGAGGTAGACCAGACCGTGGCCAGGGGGCACGAAGGCCGGGACCGTGTGGAGCCGGTAGACGTAGACCTCGAGGCCGGGCGAGAACGTGTACTCGATCACCGTCGCGAAGGCGATCACGACACCGACTTGGACCCGCGTGAGCAGTGACTCGTGCCAGAGCAGTGCGAGCAGCAGCACCCACGTGCCGAGGCCCAGCACCTGCTGCTGGAGCAGCGTCGCGCCGGAGCCGTGGAGATAGCGATCGACCAGCAGCACCGCGGGGATCCACACGACGACCGCGAGAGCGACGCCGAGGTCGCGGCGGGCGGTCGTCGGGCTCACCCGGCCACTCTGCCATGTGGGTAGCAAGCACCCGCCCGAACGCCGCAGCGGTGGTGCCGCGCTGCGCCCGGCTGCGGGCAGCGACCCACGGTGGTTGAGTGGAAGGCGTGGCGAGCAGCGGACGCGAGGTCGATGCCGTTGTCGTCGGCTCCGGCCCCAACGGTCTCGCCGCCGCCGTGACCCTGGCGGCCGCCGGTCTCCGCGTCCACGTCGTCGAAGCGGCCGACGACCTCGGCGGCGGCTGCAAGAGCGAGCAGCTGACCCTGCCCGGCTTCGTGCACGACGTGTGCGCGGCCGGTCATCCGATGGCAGCGGCAGCACCCTTCTTCCAGCGCTTCGACCTCGGAGGGCGAGGTGTGCAGCTGCTCGCCCCGCCGATCTCGTACGCCAACCCGCTCGACGGCGCGCAGCCCGCCCCCGCCGTTCGTCGATCGGTCGAGGAGACAGCGGCCGGGCTCGGTGCTGACGGCGCGGCGTGGCAGTCCCTGTTCGGTCCGCTGGTCCACGACACCGACCGGCTGCTGCCGTGGCTGCTGGCGCCCCAGCGCCGGCTCCCCACGGCCCTCGACGCCATCACCCGCTTCGCGGTGAGAGCAGCCGTGCCCGTCGAGACGCTGGTGCGCACTCGCTTCGTGCAGCCCCAGGCCCGCTCGCTGCTGGCCGGAGCGGCCGCGCACGCGGTGCTGCCGATGACCGCGCTGCCGACCAGTGCCTTCGGGCTGCTGCTCACGATGCTCGCGCACTCTGTCGGCTGGCCCGTCGTCGAGGGCGGCAGCGGGCAGATCGTTGCGGCGATGGTGCAGGCGCTCCGTCAGGCGGGGGCGACGTTCGAAACGGGCCACCGCGTGACCTCGCTGTCCGAGCTGCCGCCCGCGCGAGCAGTGCTGCTGGACCTCACGCCCCACCAGGTCCTGCAGCTGGCGGGTGAGCAGCTGCCGGAGCGGTACGCGCGCTCGCTGCGACGGTTCCGGCGAGCCCCGGGCTCGTGCAAAGTGGACTTCGCCCTGAGCGGCCCCGTGCCCTGGCGCGACCCCGCCCTGCGGGACGCCGGCACGGTGCACCTCGGTGGCGACTGGACGGAGGTCGCGGCCGCCGAGCGCGCAGTCGCGGACGGCCGCCTCCCCGACCGCCCCTACGTCATCGCCGTCCAACCCGGTGCCGTGGACGCCTCTCGGGCTCCCGCCGGCTCCGCGACGCTGTGGACCTACTGCCACGTCCCCTACGGCTGCGACCTGGACATGGCCGACGCCATCGAGGCCCAGGTAGAGCGCTTCGCCCCCGGCTTCCGCGATCTCGTGCTCGCCCGCTCGGTGCGCACCGCGGTCGACGAGGAACGGCACAACCCCAACCTGCTCGGCGGCGACATCACCGGTGGCGCCACCACGACCTGGCAGCTCGTCGCGCGCCCGGCGCTGTCGCTGGACCCGTGGCGCACACCCTTGCCCGGGGTCTATCTCTGCTCGTCGTCGACGCCTCCGGGCCCGGGAGTGCACGGCGAGTGCGGGTGGTGGTCGGCGCGCTCGGCGCTACGGCACAGCTTCGGCATCCGCGAGGCACCCGACCTCTCCCCCGCCGCCTTGCCTGGCGCTGCCTGCCACACGGCAAACGTGTAGGAGGGCTCGCGGTCGGGCACACGAGCCACCATGTCAGCGACTGTCCTGCTCGCCGCACCGCATGCCGCCGCACTCGACCTGCTGTCCGAGGAGTCGCTGCGCTCCGCCGTCGACCTGCTCGTGCGCCTGGTCGAGGGCGCCGGGGCGCTCGTCATCTTCGTCGGCGCGCTGTATGCCTTCTTCCGCTTCATCATCGCGGGCATCCGGCGGAAGCGGGAAGAAGCCTTCGTCCTCACCCGGCTGGGCCTGGGCCGCTTCCTCGCCCTCGGACTGGAGTTCCAGCTCGCCAGCGACGTGCTCCGCACCGCGATCGCCCCCAGCTTCGAGGAGATCGGGAAGCTCGCCGCCATCGCCGCCATCCGGACCGCCCTCAACTACTTCCTGGCCAAGGAGATCGCCGAGGAGAAGGAGCAGGTGGCCGACCACGACGACCACGGCGACGAGTCGTCTGATCACGACCCCTCCCCCGCCCACGGCGCCGGCAGGACCGGTGTGGACCTGCGCGACACCCCGGACACGCTGGCCGGGTCGACGGCGAGCGACCACGGACACCGGCGTTCGTGAAGGAGGTGACGGGGGTGACGGCAGCCATCGGCACCGGCTCGCTGCTGTGCACGGCGGGCGGCCTGGTCGCTGCCGCCGCTGCGCTGTACGCGACGCAGCAGTGGCGGCTGGCACTGGCTGTCCTGCTGGAGTTCCTCACGGCGGCCGGGCTGCTGAGGCTGGTCGTCGCGACCGGCTACCGAGCGATCGCGAGCGCGGCTCTGATCG
>JBQCDV010000109.1:0-8181 GCA_051960855.1 Actinomycetales bacterium | reverse complement strand
GCTCCGTCGTTCGTGAATCTCTCCGGAGGGCCCATGACGCCTCCCCCCGCCGCCACCATCGCCGCCCCGACGACCCGGGACTACCTGCACGGCGCCGACCGCAAGGGCATGGCCGAGCAGGTCGCTCTCGGGGCGTTCATCGCCGTGCCGTTCCTGGCCCTGCTGGCCGCCATCCCCTTCGCGTGGGGCTGGGGGCTCGGCTGGCACGACGTCCTCATCGCGGTCGTCATGTACGCCATCTCGGGACACGGGATCACCGTCGGCTTTCACCGGCTGTTCACGCACGGCGCCTTCAAGGCCAAGCGCGGGGTGCGCATCGCCCTCGCGGTCGCGGGCAGCCTCGCGATCGAGGGCCCGGTCATCCGGTGGGTCGCCGACCACCGCAAGCACCACAAGTTCTCCGACAAGGAGGGCGACCCGCACTCGCCGTGGCGCTACGGGGAGTCGGTGCCGGCGCTGGTCAAGGGGCTCTTCTACGCGCACATGGGCTGGCTGTTCGACCCCGAGCAGACGCCGCAGCAGACCTACTGCCCGGACCTGCTCAAGGACACCGACATGCGTCGCGTGGCGAAGCTCTTCCCCTACCTGGTCGCGGCGAGCCTTGCGGCGCCGGCCGTCCTCGGTGGCCTGTGGGCCGCGGGCTTCACCGGCTGGTCGTGGAGCGGGGCGGCCACCGCGTTCTTCTGGGGCAGCCTCGTGCGCATCGGCCTGCTGCACCACGTCACCTGGTCGATCAACTCCATCTGCCATGCCGTCGGCGAGCGCACCTTCAAGTCCCGCGACCGCTCCGGCAACGTGTGGTGGCTGGCGATCCTGTCGATGGGCGAGTCCTGGCACAACACCCACCACGCCGACCCGACCCTGGCCCGCCACGGCGCGGAGCCCGGTCAGATCGACAGCTCCGCCCGCATCATCTGGGCAATGGAGAAGCTCGGCTGGATCACCGACGTCCGCTGGCCCAAGCGCGAGCGCCTCGAAGCCCGTCGCCTCGGGGCGTAGCCTCCTGCTGACGCGCACACGACTCGGGAGGGGCTAGTCATCGCCGCCACGGACCTCGACATCGGCGACGACTCCCGAACGTCGCCCGCACCTCCCGCCCGTCCCCGGCGTGCTGCAACACCTGCCAAGGGACGGATGTCGGGCGCGCAGCGGCGCGAGCAGCTCATCGAGATCGGCCGCTCCCTGTTTGCCAACAAGGGCTTTGACGCGACCTCCGTGGAGGAGATCGCGGCCAAGGCCGGCGTCTCCAAGCCCGTGGTCTACGAGCACTTCGGCGGCAAGGAAGGCCTCTACGCTGTCGTCGTCGACCGCGAGATGCAGGCGCTGCTGGACAACATCACCTCCAGCCTCAACCGCAGCGGCCACCCTCGTGAGCTGCTCGAGCAAGCCGCGCTGGCGTTGCTCGACTACGTCGAGAGCTCCCACGACGGCTTCCGCATCCTGGTCCGCGACTCCCCGGTCGGTGACGCCACCGGCTCCTTCGCCAGCCTGATCTCAGACGCCACCAGCCAGGTCGAGCACCTGCTGTCCGAGCAGTTCAAGCGGACCGGGTTCGACGCCAAGACGGCACCCCTCTACGCCCAGATGCTCGTCGGCATGGTGGCGCTCACCGGGCAGTGGTGGCTGGACGCCCGCAAGCCGAAGAAGGCGGACGTGGCCGCGCACCTGGTCAACCTCGCCTGGAACGGTCTCTCCCACCTCGAGCACAAGCCGACGCTGCGGACCCGCCCCAAGTCCTGACAACTTGCCGCCGTGACGGCGGGATGATGAGGTCGGCGCTCAGCGGGCACAACGACGTTCGTGACCTTGCTCGTCGGGACCAGTGGATGGCAGTACGCCGACTGGCGTGGCCGCTTCTATCCCCCGAAGCTGCCGCAGCGGGCGTGGCTGCAGCACTACCTCGCGTCGTTCCAGACGGTGGAGATCAACGCGACGTTCTACCGGCTGCCGAAGCCAGAGGTGCCCAAGCGCTGGGCCGAGGAGTCGCCGGCGGACACGGTGTGGGTCGTGAAGGCCAGCTGCTACCTGACGCACATCAAGCGGCTGCGTGAGCCGCAGGAGCCCGTCGCCCGGCTGCTCGGAGTCATCGAGCCGTTGCTCCCCCGGCTCGGCGCGATCCTGATCCAACTGCCCCCGCGAATGGCGCCCGACCCCGCGAACCTCGCGCTGACGCTCGCGCAGTTCCCGCCTGAGGTCCGGCTGGCGGTGGAACCCCGCGACGACCGCTGGTTCACCGACGAGGTGTGGTCGATCCTCGCCGAGCGGGACGCCGCGCTGGTGTGGTCCGACCGGCTCGGCCGCCTCATGACGCCGCTGTGGCGCACCGCGTCGTGGGGTTTCCTCCGGATGCACGAGGGGCGGACGCGGGTGTGGCCCTTCTACGGCGACCAGGCGCTGGGCACCTGGGAGCAGCGGATGGCCGATACCTGGCCGCCAGGCAGCCAGACCTCCTTCGTCTTCTTCAACAACGACCCGCACTGTGCGGCGGTCGCCAACGCCCGGACTTTCGGCCGGATCGCCGCGCGACGAGGCCATTCGGTCTCACGAGTTCCCGCGGAGCCGCCGGACAACCTGCCGTGGCCGGTGCGGTCGCAGCCGGTGGCGTGCCGGGCGTCGTCCGGCTGTGCAGGTTCTCGCGCTACTGCGCAAGAACCTGCACAGTGAGGCGCCCTACATCGGCGCCATGAGCTCCAACCGGTTCCCGTGGGGGTCCGCGGTGTAGAGCCGGCGGTGGCCCGGGAAGCCGTCGTCCCACGTCACGGCGCAGCCCGCAGCCTCCAGCCGCTCCGCCACGGCCTGCAGGGCCGCGACATCGGGCAGCCGCAGTCCCGGGTGCGCCTTGCGCGCGGGCTGGAAGTCCTCCTCGATCCCCAGGTGCAGTTCGAGTGCCCCCGATCGGAACCATGCACCGCCGCGAGCGGCGAGGACCGCCGGTTTCGCGATCTCCGGCAGCCCCAGCACCCCGCTGTAGAACTCCCGGAGGACCGGCTCGCTGCCCGGGGGTGCCGCAAGCTGGACGTGGTGTAGTTCGGCGACGAGCGGCTCCACGGGCACGCCGAGCGACGACTCCGGCCGCGCGGCGTCGGGCCCGAGCGGCTCGTCCACGAGCTGGGCCAGCACGAACAGCCGCTGAAACGGCAGCACCGTGCCCCACGGCTCTCGCGGGTACGCCTCGGCGAGCAGCGCGCCGTACTCGGCCTCGAACTCCGCCGCCGCGGCACCGCTCGGGTCGTCCCGCTGCAGCGCCTCCAGCACCGGCCGCAGCCCCGTGCCCTTCATCCATTCCAGAACGGCGTTGTCACCGGCGAGCGTCTGGTGGTAGGTCGTCTCCCACACCCGCACGTCGAGCCGCTGCCCAGCTCGCAGCGGGACGCGGTGCAGGGCCGCAAGGTAATCCGACGGTGTCGGGACGCTGCGCTCGTCGACACTCCCCAACCGGTCGCGCCAGCGCTCGGACCGCCGGAGCCGGCCCAGCAGCTGGTGCGACGCGGCGTCGAAGTTGTGCGGGACCTGGAGAGCCAGCGTGCCGCCCGGGGCCAGCCACGACACGAACCGCTCGAGCAACGGCAGATGGTCGGGGACCCACTGCAGCAGGGCGTTGCTGATGACCACATCCACCCCGCCGACGACCTGCTCGTCGGGCGCCCAGTCCCGCACGTCGGCCTGCACCCAGGTCACACCGCCACCGAGCCGCTGAGCCTCCACGGGAAGGGGCTGCTGAGCGGCGTCAGCGAGCATCTCTGCGGAGCTGTCCACCCCGACGACGTGCGCAGCGGGCCACCGCTCGAGGAGTGACACCGTCAGCTCGCCGCGCCCGCAGCCCAGGTCGACGGCCCGCCGGACCGGTGCCGCGTCCCACCGTCCGGAGCTACCGGTGACGCCCCCGAGCTCAGCGCCCGACGCCAGCCGGCGGGCGTCCACCGCCGCCGCCACCAGCTCGTGAAACGGCCGTCCCCGGTCGGCCGCGAAGCGCGCGTACTGCTGCGGGTCCCACTGCATTCCCCACCCCTTTATCTCGATGTCGAGATACTTTTACTCCCTCTTCTTCTCGACATCAAGAGGCTTGACGACCAAGAGATCTCTAGACTGGCGGCATGGCAGCCGTGGACGAGGTCGACCGGCTCGTCGAGGCCTGGCGTCGCGAGCGACCGGACCTCGACGTCGCCCCACTCGAGGTCCTCAGCCGGGTCACGCGGCTGGCACGGCACCTGGACCTGGCACGGCGCGCGGCGTTTGCCGAGCACGACCTCGAGACCTGGGAGTTCGACGTGCTCACCGCTCTGCGCCGCGCCGGTGAGCCCTACGCGCTGTCCCCCGGGCAGCTGCTCACCCAGACCCTCGTCACCAGCGGCACGATGACCAACCGAATCGACCGACTGGCGAGCAAGGGGCTTGTCGAGCGCCAGCCGGACCCGCGTGACCGCCGTGGGGTGCGCGTCCAGCTCACCGAGGCCGGGCGCCGCCGGGTCGACGACGCGATGTCCGACCTGCTCCAGCGTGAGCACTCGCTGCTCGCCTCCCTGCCCGCCGGCGAGCGCCATCGGCTGGCCACGACCCTGCGGTCGCTGCTGCTGCCCTTCGACGCGGAGTAGCAGCGCGCAGCAGCGCTACCCCGCGAGCTCAGCCGCCTCCAGCCACTGCTCCTCGACACCCTCCCGCTCGGCCACGACCTCCCGCAGCCGCGCGTCGAGCTCGGCGACCGCCGCGAAGTCCGTCGCCTTCGCCGCCAGCTGCTCGTGCAGGCGGGCCTCCTCGGCACCCAGCTTCTCCAACACCCGTTCCAGCCGGGCCAGCTCCTTGCGAGCCTCTCGTCGCTGGGCGGGCGACACGTCCCGAACGCCGTCCGCCTCGCCTCCGTCAGTCGCCTGCTCTCCGTCGGCGACGGAGCCGGCCCCACCCCCAGCAGCCGAGACCCGCGCACCCGAGCCCGAGGCAGTCGCGCCGCCACCGGCAGCGGCGTTCGGGCCGGGGGTGGCCGCGCGGAGCGCGAGGTACTCCTCCACCCCGCCCGGCAGGTCGCGCAGCCGGCCGTCGCCGAGCAGCGCCATCGTCCGGTCGGCCACGCGCTCCAGGAACCACCGGTCGTGGGAAACCACCAGCAGCGTGCCGGGGAAACCGTCGAGGAGGTCCTCCAGGGCGGTCAGCGTGTCGATGTCGAGGTCGTTGGTGGGCTCGTCGAGGACGAGGACGTTGGGCTCGGACATCAGCAGGCGCAGCAGCTGCAGGCGCCGGCGTTCGCCGCCGGAGAGGTCGCCGACCCGCGTCCACTGGCGCTCCCCGGTGAAGCCGAAGGTGTCGAGCAGTGACGACGCGGACAACTCGCGCTTGCCGACGGTGACGGAGCGGCCGATCTCCTCGACGGCTTCGAGGACGCGGCGGTCGGCGGGGATCTCGGCGAGGTCCTGGGACAGGTAGGCCGGCTTGACGGTGACGCCCTGCTTGACCGTGCCGGAGGCGGGGGGCAGCAGCCCCTGCACCATGCGCAGCAGCGAGGTCTTGCCGGCACCGTTGACCCCGACGATGCCGATGCGGTCGCCGGGGCCCACCTGCCAGGTGAGGCGGCGGAGCAGGTCGCGGTCACCGACGCGGAGGGTGGCGTCCTCGACGTCGTAGACCGTGCGGCCGAGCCGCTGGGTGGCGAAGCGGAGCAGCTCGACGGAGTCGCGGGCCGGCGGCTCGTCGGCGATGAGAGCGTTAGCCGCGTCGATCCGGAAGCGCGGCTTAGAGGTGCGGGCAGGCGGCCCGCGACGCAGCCACGCGAGCTCCTTGCGCAGCAGGTTCTGCCGCCGGGCCTCATCGGCCGCGGCGATCCGCGCCCGCTCAGCACGGGCGAGGACATAGGCGGAGTAGCCGCCCTCGTACTCGTCGACGGCGGTGTCGTGGACCTCCCACATCGCGTCGGACACGAGGTCGAGGAACCACCGGTCGTGCGTCACGACGACCAGTGCGCCGCGCCGGTCGCGCAGGTGACGTGCGAGCCAGTCGATGCCTTCGACGTCGAGATGGTTGGTGGGCTCGTCGAGGAGGACGAGGTCGTGGTCGCCGATCAGCAGGGCGGCCAGGGCGGTGCGCCGGCGCTCGCCGCCGGAGAGCACTCCGACCGTCGACTCCAGTCCCGCCGGCAGCGAGGGAGCGTCGAGGCCGCCGAGCAGCCCGGTGAGCACGTCTCGGATGTGGGACTGGCTCGCCCACTCGTGCTCGGCGGCGTCGCCGAAGAGGGCCTGGCGCACGGTCGCATCGGGGTCGAGGGAGTCGCGCTGGGTCAGGTGGGCCAGGTCGAGGCCACCGACGTGGGTGACACGCCCGGCGTCGGGCTGACGTCGACCGACGAGGACGTCGAGCAGCGTCGACTTGCCGCCGCCGTTGCGACCGACGACGCCGATCCGCTGTCCCTCGGCGACGCCCAGGGAGACGTCGTCGAGGATCACCTGGGCGCCGAGCTCGACTCGCACCTTCTCGAGGTTGACGAGGTTGCGGCCGGCCATGATGCCCCAGCCTAGTTGCCTCGCCCCTCTGTACGACGTACTGTCATACGCATGTCCTCTCCGTCCGTCGTGCTCCAGGCCCGCGTCCCTCGCGAGCTGGCCGACGCAGTCGCCCGCGACCTTCCCGTCCTCGGGCTCGCGGGCACCTCGGAGGCTGTCCGGGAGGGGCTGGAGCTCCTGCACCGACGGGCCGAGCAGGTGAGGCTGGCGCAGGCCTACGACGACTTCTACGGCCACGCTCCGGCCCCGCTCACCGATGTCACCCAGGCGCTCTGGGGCCACGACAGCGGGGACGGTCGGGAGGGCGCGGACGATCAGGAGGGCGGGGACGGTCAGGGCCGCCAGGAGTGACTCCCCCACCGACGAGGGCCGACCGTCCGCTCAGGGGAGAGGTCTGGGACGCACAGTTCCCCGCTCCTGTCGGGGCGCATCCGGTAGTCGTCCTCACCAGCAACGCGCTGATTCCGCGGCTGAGCGCGGTGACAGTCGCCGTCGTGACGGGCACCGAGGGTCCCGAGGCAACCCACGTTCCGCTGGATGCCGACGCCGGCGTCACCAGGTACCCCGTCTCGTGGGCCAACGCTACCGACCTGCAGGCTGTCCCCGTCGCGGGGTTGCGCCGCCGCCGGGGGCGACTGTCGGCCGCCGAACTGCACCGCCTCGAGGCGGCAGTGCGGGCCGCCCTGGCCCTCTAGGCTCAGCCGGAGACGACGCGGGCGCCCGGGACAGGACCGGTCGCACGCCTGACATCCCGGCAGACCCCGCTCGCGGTCAGCGCCACCGAGACCTCCATCGCCGCCTCCTCGTCAGGCACGAGGAAGGCTGTCGTCGGACCCGACCCCGACACGACCGCGCCCAGCGCGCCGTAGTCGAGCCCGATCTCGAGCGCCTGGCGCAGCTCCGGTCGCAGCGAGCACGCCGCGTCCTGCAGGTCATTCGCCAGCGCCGCTCCCAGGCCGACAGCGTCAGCACCACGCAGCGCGTGCATCACGGCGTCGGAGACGCTGACCTCGGCTGGCCGGCGCCCCGCCCGTAGCCGGTCACACTCGGCGTAGACCTCCGGCGTCGACAGACCGCCCTCCGCCAGCCCGAAGACCCAGTGGAACTCGCCTCGGGTGAGCGCCGGCGTCAGCCGCTCCCCGCGGCCGGTGCCGATCGCCGTCCCGCCCGACAGCGAGAAGGGGACGTCGCTACCCAGTTGCGCCGCCAGACCCAGCAGCGTCGAGCGGTCCAGGCCGCACTCCCACAGGGCGTCGCAGGCGACCAGGGCGGCGGCGGCATCGGCACTGCCGCCAGCCATCCCACCCGCCACCGGGATGTGCTTGCGGATGCTCAGCGCGACGTCCGGGCTGACTCCCACGTGCCGCGCGAGCAGGGTCGCCGCCTTGGCCGCGAGGTTCGTCGGGCCGGCGGGGACCTTGGCAGCCGACTCACCCGAGACCGAGATGTGCAGCCCCTCGGCCGGCTCGGCGACGACCTCGTCGTGCAGCGACACCGCCTGGTAGATGGTGGCCAGCTCGTGGTAGCCGTCGTCGCGGACGGGGCCCACACGCAGGGAGAGGTTGACCTTGGCAGGGGCACGCACGGAGACCGCGCGGCCGCGTCTGCCTGCCGTCATCGTCGTCCCCTCGGCTCGTCCGGCGAATGCCGCGTCCGCACAGTCACGGTCGGTCGCGGCTGTCGCCCACCCTAGGGG
>JBQCDV010000108.1:0-12314 GCA_051960855.1 Actinomycetales bacterium | reverse complement strand
CTCGGACGCGGTACTCCGCGACGTAGTCGAGGAGCTGCTTGCCGCGCGGCCGACGGCCAGGCTGGATGTCGCAGGTCGCGACCTTGGACTCCTGGATGTGGACGTTGGGATCCATGATCACGCCCAGGAGGTCGTTGGCCGGGTCGCCGGTCGAGAGGCCGTTCTGACCCCAGTGGTAGGGCAGCCCGATCTGGTGCACCGTGCGCCCCCGCACCTTCAGCGGCCGCATCCGGCTGGTGACCATGACCTTCGCCTCAATTGCCGTGCGGGCCGTGACGATCGTGGCCCAGCCGTTGTGCTGCAGGCCCCGCTCGGCCGCCAGCTCCGGGGAGACCTCGCAGAAGAACTCCGGCTGCAGCTGTGACAGCACGCCCAGCGTGCGGGACATGCCCCCGGCCGTGTGGTGCTCGGTCAGCCGGTAGGTCGTGAAGACGTACGGGAAGACCTCGCTCTGCGACGGGTTGATCGGGTTGGCGGGTGCGTCCTTGAGGTGCTCACGCGCCGGGTTGGCCCGCTCCCCCGGATACAGGCCGTTGTCGACCGGTGTCTCCGCTGGCTCGTAGTGCGTCGGCAGCGGCCCGTCGATGATCCCCTTCGGCACGTAGAGCCAGGCCTTGCCGTCCGTCTGCATGATGAACGGGTCGGACCCGCCGATGGCGTCCTGCGCCTTCGCGCCCTGCGGGGGGACGTAGTCCGGCCGCTTGGTCGCCTCGAAGTCCGGGACGTCCTCGCCCACCCACTTCTGCTGGTCCTCGTCCCACCAGACGTACTTCTTGCGCTCGCTCCACGGCTTGCCCTGTGGGTCCGCCGAGGCGCGGTTGTAGATGATCCGGCGGTTCATCGGCCACGCCCAGCCCCACTCGGAGGCCACGTAGTTCTGCTCCGTGTGGGGCTTGCGCCGGTCAGCCTGGTTGACCTCGTCGGCGTAGACACCGCAGTAGATCCAGCAGCCGCAGCGCGTGGACCCGTCATCCTTCAGCGCGGTGTACCCGCTGAGGGCCTTGCCGTCCGGGCCTGTGCCGTTGACCTCGCGCAGCACCTCCTCCGCCGACGGGTCTGCTGTCGGACCATGAGTGGAGTAGTCCCACGTCAGGTCCAGGATCGGCCGGTCCATCTCGTCGATCGAGTTGGCCAGCTTCTCGCGGATGATCCGGCCGAGATGGTAGTAGAACCACAGCTCGCTGCGAGCGTCGTCCGGGGGCTCGACGGCCTTGTGGTGCCACTGCAGCAGCCGCTGGGTGTTGGTGAAGCTGCCGTCCTTCTCGGTGTGCGCCGCCGCCGGCAGGAAGAACACCTCGGTGGGGATGTCCTCGGTCTTCAACTCGCCAGTCTGGATCTCCTGGCCGTTCTGCCAGAAGGTGGCCGACTCGATGAGCTGCATGTCGCGCACGACGAGCCAGTCGAGGTTGGCCAGGCCGAGGCGCTGCATCTTGCCGTTTGCGGACCCGATCGCGGGGTTCTCCCCCACGATGAAGTAGCCCTTGACCTTGCCCTCGATCTGCCCGACCACGGTGTTGTAGGTGCCGTGGTCGCCCGTGAGGCGCGGGAGGTAGTCGAAGCAGAAGTCGTTCTCCGACGTCGCGGCGTCGCCCCACCAGGACTTCAGCAAGCTGACCGTGTAGGCCTTCATGTTGCCCCAGTAGCCGGTCTTGCCGGCATCGCCCGCGATGAACTCCTCGAGATCCTGGTGCTGGTGGGCGTGGGGCATCGGGATGTAGCCCGGCAGGATGTTGAACAGCGTCGGGATGTCGGTCGACCCCTGGATGCTGGCGTGCCCGCGCAGCGCCATGATGCCGCCGCCGGGACGGCCCATGTTGCCCAGCAGCGCCTGGAGGATCGCGGCAGTCCGGATGATCTGGACGCCAACGGTGTGGTGTGTCCACCCGACCGCGTAGACGAACGCTGTCGTGCGCTCGCGTCCACTGTTCTCCGTGACGGCACGAGCCACCTTGAGGAACGCATCCTGCGGAACGCCGCAGATGTCCTCGACCGTCTCGGGGGTGTAGCGCTCGAAGTGCCGCTTGAGGATCTGGTAGACGCAGCGCGGGTGCGTCATGGTCGGGTCCATCTTGGGCTTGGCCCCGATAGAGGCACCGCCGGAGCCGTAGGTCTGTCCCCCCGCGCTCTGCTTGTGCTGCTCGGAGTCGCTGGAGTTGCTGCCGCCGTCGTTGGACGAGGTGCCGGACTCCTGGCCTTCCTGGTCGCGGGCGCCGGCGCTGGCGGCGGCGTTGCCGCCGTCGTAGTTCCAGGTCTGCTGGCTGTAGGTGTTCTTCTCCGGGTCGAAGCCGGAGAAGACGCCGCCGAGGTCCTCGGTGTCCTCGAAGCCCTCGTCGATGATCGCCGGCCCGTTGGTGTAGGCGGCGACGTACTCGCGGAAGTCGAGGCCGTTGCTCAGGACGTAGTTGATGAGCCCGCCGAGGAAGGCGATGTCACTGCCCGCGCGGATCGGCACGTGCAGGTCCGACAGCGCCGACGTGCGCGTGAAGCGGGGATCGACGTGGATCACCTGCGCGCCGCGGTTCTTGGCCTCCACCACCCACTGGAAGCCCACGGGGTGGGCCTCCGCCATGTTGGAGCCTTGGATGACGATGCAGTCGGAGTTGGCCAGGTCACCCGGGAAGGTGGTGGCACCGCCGCGACCGAACGAGGTCCCCAGACCGGGGACGGTGGAGCTGTGTCAAATACGGGCCTGATTCTCGATCTGTACTGCGCCGAGGGCGGTGTACAGCTTCTTCATCAGGTAGTTCTCTTCGTTGTCCAGCGTCGCCCCGCCGAGGCTCGCGAAGCCCATCGTGCGCCGGACACGCTTGCCGTCCTCGTTCCACTGCCAGGTCTGGCGGCGGGTCTCGATGACTCGGTCGGCAATCATGTTCATCGCCGTGTCGAGGTCGAGCGACTCCCACTCGGTCCCGTGAGGGCGCCGGTACTTGATCTTCGTCTCGCGCGTGGGAGTGGTGACCAGCGAGAGACTCGCGCTGCCCTTCGGGCACAGCCGCCCACGGCTGATCGGGCTGTCCGGGTCACCCTCGATCTGGATGACGCGACCGTCCTTGGAGTAGACGCGTTGACCGCAGCCGACAGCGCAGTAGGGGCAGACCGAGCGCGCGACATCGGCGCCCTCGATGCGGGCCTGCAGCGTCTCCGACTTCTCGGACTTCACCGCGGCGCCCCGGCCCAGCGGGTCGGTCCCGGTCAGCTGCCGGTAGGCCGGCCATCCTTCGATCCACGTCCGGACGCCCATGGTGTTCCTTCCGCTCCCGCCGACTGTGTCGCGTCGGTACCCGCTGCGAACCGGACCTACCCTGCCTCTCGCGACAGATGGGTGCCAACCGGAAGAGCTTGCGGAGGGAAGAAAAGCTGTCGCTCAGGTCGCGGTGAGGGCGCCGGTGGCCAGCACGACGAGAATGACGACGCCGAGCAGCACCCGGTAGGGCACGAACGCCGAGATGGAGTGGTGGCTGACGAAGCGCAGCAGCCACGCGACTGAGGCGTAGGCGACGACGAAGGACACCACGATGCCGACGAGCATCGACCCGAGCGGCACACCGGCGGCGAAAGCGTCCTTGAGCTCGTAGAGGCCGGCGGCGACGAGCGCCGGAATCGACAGGAAGAACGACAGGCGGGTGGCGGCCACCCGGTCCAGCCCGCGGAGCAAGCCGGCGCTGATGGTCGCGCCGGAGCGCGAGACGCCGGGGATCAGCGCGAGGCACTGCACCAGCCCGACCACCAGAGCGTCGACGATCGTGACCTCGCGCTCCCCACGGTCATGCGCGCCGCGTCGTTCGGCGAACACCATCACGGGGCTCCACAGGATGAGCGCGGCGGCGACCACCCACAGGCTGCGCAGGGGACCGGAGATCAGGTCCTTGGCCAGGAACCCGACCACGCCGATCGGGATGGTGCCCCAGATGACGAACCACGCGAAGCGGAAGTCGAACGACCCACGCTCGTCGGGGTGGCGAAGTCCGGAGACCCACGCCCGCGCCAGTCGCCAGATGTCGCGCCAGAAGTAGACGACCACTGCCGCGATCGCCCCCATCTGGATGATGGCGGTGTACGCGGTGACGCCCTTGTCGTCGATGGGCAGGTCGAGCAGCTTCTCGACGAGCGTCAGGTGCCCCGTGCTGGAGACGGGTAGGAACTCCGTGAGGCCTTCGACGAGGCCGAGCACGAGGCTCTGGACGATGCTGATGTCGGCCACGGTGGTGGTCAGTCTCCCGTTCCGGATCGTTCGAAGGCGTCAGTGACGTCTCGCAGCAACGCCAGCTGCTGCTCGGTCTCCCCCGCAGGCACGCTCACGCTGAGCGTCGTGACTCCCGCCGCGGCGAAGGCCTGCATCCGCTCCGCGACGCGCTCGACGGGCCCGAGCAGGCTGGTCTGGTCGAGGAAGTCGACCGGGACGGCGGCCGCGGCCTCCCGGTGACGACCCGCCAGGAACTCGTCCTGGATCTCGCGCGCGGCGTCGGCGTAGCCCATGCGGACAGCGAGAGCGTTGTAGAAGTTCTGCTCCCGGCTGCCCATCCCCCCGACGTACAGGGCGGCGTAGCCCCGGAGGGGGTCCGCGCAGGCGGCCACGTCGGGGCCGATCGACACGGGAACGGTCGGCACGACGTCGAAGCCGACGAGCGGGTCGGCGTCGTCGGCGCCGTGACCCGCCGCGCGGCGGCCTTCCCGAACGGCGTCGAGCGCGTCCTGTGAGTGGTCGGGTGAGAAGAAGATGGCGAGCCAGCCGTCGGCGATCTCACCGGCGAGCTGGAGGTTCTTGGGCCCGATCGCCGCGAGGTAGATGGGCAGGTGGTCGCGCACCGGCTTGACCGTCAGCCGGAGGCTCTTGCCCGGGCCGTCCGGCAGGGGCAGCTGCCAGAACTCCCCGTCGAAGGCGACGGGGCGCCGGGACAGCGCCGTTCGGACAATGGCGACGTACTCGCGGGTGCGCTTCAGCGGCTTGTCGAAGCGCACACCGTGCCAGCCCTCGCTCACCTGAGGGCCCGACACGCCGAGGCCCAGCCGGAAGCGGCCACCCGAGAGAGCGTCGAGAGTCGCCGCCGTCATCGCGGTGTTCGCCGGGGTGCGGCCGGGGATCTGGAAGACGGCCGATCCGACGTCGATCCGCTCGGTCTGGGCAGCCACCCACGCGAGGACGGTCGCGGCGTCCGAGCCGTAGGCCTCCGAGGCCCACACGGAGGACCAGCCGAGTCGGTCGGCCTCCTGCGCGAGGAGGAGGTTGGACGCGTCGTTGCCCGCGCCCCAGTAGCCAAGGTTGAGAGCGAGGCGCATCGGGCTCCTTAGGTCGTCGGCGGCGACTCTAGCGACGCCCCTGTGCGTCGATCACTGCGGCGCGCAGGGGCGATCGGTAGCCTCGCGCCCGTGGAGCAACGTCGCCTCGGCCGCAGCGGCCTGCGAGTCTCGCGACTCGCCCTCGGCACGATGACCTGGGGGCGGGACACCGACGAGCACGAGTCAGCCGACCAACTGCGGGCCTTCCTCGATGCCGGCGGCACGCTGCTCGACACTGCGGCCAGCTACGGCGACGGCACCGCCGAGACCGTGATCGGGGGTCTGCTCCGGACGGTCGTCAGCCGCGAGGAGCTGGTGCTCGCGACCAAGGGCGGTATCCGTCGGACGGGAGGGACCCGGCGCGTCGACGTCAGCCGCAAGGCCCTCCTGGACGACCTGGACACCTCGCTGGCCCGGCTCGGCGTCGACAACGTCGACCTGTGGCAGGTGCACACCTGGTCCGACGACGTCGACCTCGAGGAGACTCTCAGCGCCTGTGATGCGGCCGTCTCGACCGGACGTGCCCGTTACGTCGGTGTCAGCAACTACAGCGGCTGGCAGCTGGCCCGTGCCGCGACCCTGCAGGAGGTCGCGCCTACGCGCACTCGCCTCGTGAGCAACCAGGTCGAGTACTCGCTGCTCTCCCGCGGTATCGAAGCCGAAGTGCTGCCGGCCGCCGAGGCGCTCGGTGTCGGGATCCTGGCGTGGTCACCGCTGGGCCGCGGCGTGCTCACCGGCAAGTACCGGCACGGCATCCCCGCAGATTCGCGGGGCGCGTCTCCCCACTTCGGCGGCTTCGTCCGCGGCTACCTCGATGAGCGGGCCGCCCGGGTGGTCGACGCGGTCGCCACCGCAGCAGACGGACTGTCGGTCTCACCGCTGGAGATCAGCCTCGCCTGGGTGCGCGATGCCCCGGGCGTGAGCGCGGCGATCGTGGGCGCGCGGACGGCGGCTCAACTCCGCGCGTCCCTGGCCGCCGAGGAGGTGGCCCTGCCCGCCGAGATCCGCCGCGCCCTGGACGACGTCTCTCGACCCGACTCGGCGGGCGATGACTGACCCGGCATCACCCGAGCCGCTGCTCGCCGCCCTGCCCCCGGCGATAGCCACCGCGCTGCGCGCTCGCACTCCCGACGCGGAGGAGCGCCTGTCGCGCGACCCGTGGGCGGTGCTGCTCGCCGAGGACTTGGTCTCGGTCGAGCAGGGGGACCGGTACGCGCAGTCGCGTGGCGCCGTGCTGTCGGACGAGCGGCGGTCCGTGGCCTTGGTGCGCTGGCTGCTCGACCGCGAGGCGCGCGCCGGGCACACGTGGCTAGGAGCAGACCCGCTCTTGCAAGGGCTAGCGGCTGCCGGGGTGGACGATCCGCGGACTGCGGTGAACACGGCTATCGCAGAGGGCGTGATGCTCGCAACCGAGCACCGCGGCGACCCGGTGGCCGCCGTGGCCGAGGTGGGCGCCGCCGAGGAGGCACTGGCCGAGGAGCTGGCGCGCCTTGCCTGCGGTGGCGGGGTCACGGTGGTGGCCGGCCCTCCCGCGGCGACCGGTGAGAGCGCCTCGCTCCCTGGCTCGGAAAGCCGCAACGACACGCTGGTACTCGACGCGGCTGCGGGACGGGGACGACTCGACCTGCTCGACGTCAGCCCGCGCGTCGTCGTTCGGAACGCCGAACGTCTCAGCCTGCAGCGGCTCGCCTCGCTCCTGGCTCGGGTGCGAGACGACAGCGAGCTCGTCCTCATCGGCGATCCTCTCGAGCCGCTGCCGGGGCCCGGCGACCCTCTCGGTGACCTCGTGCGCGCAGGCAACGCCGCCGGGGTGCGGGTGGCGGAACGAACGGCGCCTCCGGGGCCGAGCGCGCTGGAGCGGCTGCGCGGTTCGGTCCGCGACGGCGTTCTTCCGCCGCTGTCAGCCGAGGACACGTCGGTCGTCGTGGTGCCCGTGGCCGACGACGCCGCTCTCGAGCGCCGTCTGACGCAGGTGCTGACGGTGTCGCTCCCCCAGCGACTCGGGATCCCGCCGGCAGAGACCGCTGTCGTCGTCGCGGCTGACCCAACTGCAGTGGCGACCCTCAGTGAGCGGCTGCGGCGGCAGCAGGTAGTCATCCCGACTGTCGTGCGCGCACAGACGCCGTTGCCAGACGCAGGAGCCGTGGTCGTGGTGGTGCCGCCGACCGGGCTGCCGTGGGTGGACCGTCGGCTGCTTGTCGCGGCTGCGAATCGAGCCGGGCGACAGCTGACGGTGCTCAACGGCTTGGGGCCCGACCTCCCAGCGGCTGTTGCTGCTCCCCTGCCCCGCCGCCGCACCCGTCTGCTCGAGCTGCTCGCCGAGGCTATTCAGTGGCAGCGCGACGCCTGACGGACGGTGGCCCCACGGTGGGAGGGCGGGTGGACGGCAGGGTCGCGGAGCCCGGAGACGGGCGGGTCAGAGGGTGCGGATCGCCCGGATGATCTTGCGGCGCAACCAGACCTTGCGGCTGCCATCGGGGTAGAGCCGCAGCCGCGCGAGCTCCCAGTGGCCGTACTCCGCGTGGTCGGTCAGCAGCCGGCGCGCGGCGCCGCGAGACGTGCCCCGCGGCAGGTACAGCTGCTGGTACTCGTACTCCGTCATCGCCACCATTGTGCGCCTCCCTGCGCGCCGATGCCGTTGCCCCACATATCGGCGGACGGTGGTGGCCCTGAGCACTACCGTGAGCGCCATGTCCGCCAGTGGCTCGTCGAACTCCCCCCGGCCCACCCCCGGCCGACCGTCATCCGACGACGCCGAACGGGTGCGGGCGCTGCTCGACTCTTTCGTCGCGGCCCTGACCGCCCACCTCGGTGCTGTCGAGCGACGCCGCGGCGAGACCGACGGGGCGGTGTTCGCGTCCTACGAGCGGCTCCGGGAAGCCTTCACGGCGTACGACGAGGCGCTCTACGACTCGTACGACGAAGTCACCCCCTTCGTCGTCGTCGAAGACGAGGACGAAGACGAGGACGAAGACGACGAGTTCGACGGCGATGACGATGACGACGACGAGCTGGATGACGACGACGCCGACACCGATCTCGACACTGACGAGCTCGACCTCGATGACGACGACGTCGACGAGGACGACAGCGACGAGGACGACAGCGACGAGGACGACGACGACGTTCCCGGGCGATCTAGAGGCTGAAGGCCGACCTGCGTTCGAGGCAGCTCCAGGGAGTTCCGGCTGCTGTGGCACCCATCGCGGTTGGGCGCTGAGAGCGACTCGGGCGGACGACAGCGTCTCTCTCTGCTCTCACTCTCCCTCCTCCCCCATCCGCGGCGGGGCGCATCCTGCACTGAGGGGTCCGTCAGGCCGGGTGATGTAGACGTGACCGGTCGGAGCGGTCCAGTGGACGCTGCCGTCGGAGTCGCGCCGGACCTTCCAGTTGGTGAAGGTCTTGGCGCGGTGATGGCGCCGGCATAGTGGGATGAGGTTCTCCGCACACGTCGTGCCACCGGTGACGGCGTTGGCGTAGGGCGTGGCGTGGTCGAGGTCGCAGACCGTGGCGGGGTTGCTGCACCCGGGCGCTCGGCAGGTCCAGTCGCGGGTGATGACGTGGCCGGCGAGCTTCGCGGGGGGCCGGTAGCGGGACGTGCCGAAGTCCTGCAGAGACCCGGTCAACGGGTCGGTCACGAGCCGCTGCCACGTGCCGGTGGGGTCGGCTGCGATCGCTCGGGCGAGGGGTGCCGGCAAGGGGCCGTAGCCGGCGAGCTCACCGGGCGCCTCGCTCGTCCCGAGCAACACGTCGTAGGGCACGGCGACCAGCGTCAGCGACGCGAACCTGCCCGCCGAGCCGCAGCCGAGTGTCGGGATCGAGCTGAGCGGCAGTCCGAGAGCGAGCCGCCCATCACCGTCGAGACCGCCGAGTCCAGACAGGCTGCAGGCGGGTGCCGACGCGAGGCGAAAATCGAGGGGATGCTCGTCGCGCCACGCGTCATCTGGAATGCGGGTCGACCAATCCTCTCTGGGCGGGGCGGGGTCGACCCAACGTCGGGTGTCGCCCGGATCGATCTCGTCAGCGCCGGGCTCGGGTGGCAGTGGCGCCTCAGCTGCCCAGTCATCCTGCAGACCAGGCGGATCGCCCGTCTCCGCGGCTGAATCCGAGGATTCAGCGCTTCCCCGCTGCTGAGCGAACGCCAGAGCCGCGATCTGCTGCAACTGGTCGGCAGATGCGCTGCCGACGCTGCTCGCGATGCCCCCGACGCTGCTCGTGACGCCGCTGTCGGGGCCGCCGACGCTGCTCCCGATGCCTCCGACGCTGCTGTCGCAGCTGGCCAGCGCCTGCTGCCACGCGGGGAGGCCGGTGATGGCGGGATGAGTGAGGACCAGCTCCTGCAGTGACCGAACCCGGAGGGTGGCGAGCTGGCCCGGCGCCCCCGCCTCGCGGAGGGCCTTCGCGAAGGCGTCGATCGCGGCGTGCACCCCGACCAGGTCCACGGCAGGGGCAGTCGCGACCAGTGCGGCCATGGCGTCCTCGCGGGGGTTCAGCACCAGCCGGGTCTGCGTAGCCGCCGCATGCTGTGCCCGCCGCGCGGCCGCCTCAGGGTCGGCGGCGATCACTGCTCGGCGAAGCCGGTTGCGCAGAGCGCCGTTCGATGCCGAGCCCTCTGCGTCGGGCAGTACGGCGTCGACAATCGCTTCGCGCACCTCGGGATCCACGCAGTCCAAGCCTCGCGTCAGGAGGTTGAAGCGGGACCAGTTCAACCGGCCGGCCTTGAACGAGGCGACCAGCCGGGAATGTGTGTCCTGCACCGTCGTCGCCTGAGCGGCGAGACGGTCGGCGGAGGACAGCGGCAGGTTGAGCGCGGCGGCGATCTCGGCCGTCGCGTGGGAGGAGACCCGACGGTTCCAGTCGGCGCCGGGGTCGCCGTCCGGCTCCAGCCGCGGGCGCCGCGAGGCGAACGCTGTCACCGCTTCCCACAGACCGACCTGCACCCGCCCGGCGAAGGCCTGCCAGGCGACGATCGCCTCGACCAGCTCGGCGTCCGAGCACCTGCTCGTGTCGAGCGCTTCCAGCTCAGCCAGGACTGTGGCACTCGGCGTCCGGCCTGCCATCGCGAACCTCGTCGCGGCCGTCCAGGGCGTGTCGGGGACGCCGTGCCCGTCGCGCTGCCCTTCGTAGAATTCGTCGAACATGTGTTCGAACGTACCCGGATTGACGGTGGGCGACGGAAAGAGTTTCGTGGCGGTGGATAACCCGCTGCTGCACATGTGGACAAGGCGCGCCGACCTGCACCCGAGGGACGTGGCCCACCAGGGACAGCGGCGTTCGGTAAGCGCGTCGCGGGTCAGCTCAGGGCGAGGAACCGGTCGAGCACGCGCGCACCGAACTGCAGCCCGTCGACGGGGACCCGCTCGTCCACGCCATGAAAGAGCGCCGGGAAGTCGAGGTCCGGCGGCAGTTGCAGCGGGCTGAACCCGAAGCCGCGCATGCCCAGCGTCGAGAACGCCTTGTTGTCGGTGCCGCCACTGAGGCAGTAGGGGACGGTGTCGCAGGCGGGGTCTTCGGCCTGCAGCGCTGTCCGCATGGCGTCGACGAGGGAACCCTCGAAGGGCGTCTCCAGCGCGATGTCATGGACGAGCATCTCGCGCGTGACGCGGTCGCCGAGCAGCTCGTCGATGGTCGCGAAGAACTCCTCCTCCTGTCCGGGGAGGAACCGGCCGTCGACCTCGGCCGTGGCGACCTGGGGAATGACGTTCGTCTTGTAGCCCGCACGCAGCACGGTGGGGGCGGCTGTGTTGCGAAGCGTTGCCCCCACGATGGCGCCGAGGGGTCCGAGGCGCGCGACGAGCTCCTCGGGAGCGGCAGGGTCGAACGGCGTTCCGAGCTCCTCACCGACGCGGACGAGAAAGGCCTCGACGGTCGGTATCAACCGGGTGGGCCACGAGTGGGAGCCGATGCGCGCGAGTGCCTCGGCCAGCGCGGTCACCGCGTTGTCCCTGTTCACCATCGACCCGTGTCCGGCGCGCCCCGTGGCGGTCAGCCGCATCCACGCCAGACCCTTCTCCGCGGTCTCGATGGCGTAGAGGCGGCGGTCCGGCCCTGTCGTGATCGAGAACCCACCGACCTCGCTGACCGCCTCGGAGCAAGCCTCGAACAGCTCCGGGTGCTCGCGTGCGATCCACTTCGATCCCAGAACGCCGCCCGCCTCCTCGTCCGCCAGGAAGCACAGCACGACGTCGCGCGGTGGCCGGCGTCCCTGCTCGGTCCACGCCTGCAGGACCGACAGGACCATCGCGTCCATGTCCTTCATGTCGACGGCGCCGCGGCCCCAGAGGCAGCCGTCGCGGATCTCTCCGGCGAAGGGGTCGACCTGCCAGTCGGAGGCCTCTGCGGGCACCACGTCGAGATGCCCGTGCAGCAGCAGACCGGGCCGCGAGGAGTCCTCTCCCGCCCACCTCGCGACAACCGTCGCACGGCCTGGCTCGGACTCGTAGATCTCCGGGGTGAGGCCTGCGTCCGTGAGCCGCTCAGCGGTCCACTCCGCGGCCCTCCGCTCCCCAGGACCCGAGCCGTCGCCGTAGTTGGACGTGTCGAACCGGATCAGCTCTCGGCACAGGTCGGTGACGAGCTCGGCTGCACGGCTGGTGGTGTCGGAGGCCATGGTGGCCATCCTGCCGTCGCGGAGCCAGACGTGCCGTGGCGGGTCGGCGACGGTGTAAGGTAACCGGAGTCGCGGCGGTGCACGCCGACCGCTGACATGTCCGGGTGGCGGAATAGGCAGACGCGCTAGCTTGAGGTGCTAGTGGGTGGAAACACCTGTGGGGGTTCAAGTCCCCCCTCGGACACTCTCGAAAAACCCACACTCAGCGGGCATTACCTGTGCTTCCACGATTCTCCTTCCCGGGTGGTAGGTCAGCCTGAGTCCTAGCTGACGGAAGATCTCCGACTTGTCGTTCGGGTCGGCGTCGGCCAGGACGCGTGCGAGGTCGGCGAGCCGGTCGACGATGGCCTTGATCTCTGCCTCGCTCATCCGCCGGCGCTGAGTACTGCTCGGGCGCCTGGCGGCCAGGTATCCGGCCTTTTCTGCT
>JBQCDV010000107.1:0-23130 GCA_051960855.1 Actinomycetales bacterium | reverse complement strand
CGCGCGTTCCTCCCGCGGCGCCGACCGACCTCCTGCCACGATGGCCCGCATGAGTTCCCGTCGGCCCGAGACCCGCCATGGGTCCCACCGCGCTGCTAGCGGCAGCGGCAACGGCGCACTCATCGTGCTGCTGGTCCTCGTGGTGCTGCTCGGCGTTGGCGCCTTCTACCTGGTAGCCGGCGGCCACCCCGCGTCCCAGTCGGTCGCCGCAACCGCTCGGACGACGCCAGGGGCGCCGGCCTCCTCGGCCTCAGCCACGGCGACCACCCAGACCGGCGAGACCGGCGAGACCGGCGAGACCGGCACCACCGAGTCGCCGGCCGTGCTCGGCTCCGACTCGTCCTCGCCACCCGCCGCCTCTGACGGCGCCGACTCTCCGAGCGCCACGCCCGAGGCCACCGGCTCCGCCACTGTCGTCGTGCTCAACCAGACGGGCACCTCCGGGCTGGCAGCGCGGTACGCCTCGCGCATCCGCTCGCTCGGCTGGTCGGTGAGCGGCACAGGCAACTTCTCCGGAGGCGTTCCGAGCACGACCGTGTACTACCCGCCCGGGATGTCCCAGCAGGCTCAGGCCCTGGCGGCTGCTCTCGGCGTGAGCCGGGTACGAGCGGCGTTCAGTGGCATCTCCAACTCGTCCTTGACCGTCATCCTGGCTGGGACGTCGGGGTCGGGAGGCTCCGGCACGGGCGGGTCAGGATCGGGCGGATCAGAGTCGGGCGGGTCAGGGTCGGGCGGATCAGGGTCGGCTGGGTCAGGGTCCGGCGGGTCAGGGAGCACAGACGGCAACCCGGGGGGCACGGGGAGCACCGGCACGGGCGGCAGCGTGACGACGCCACCGAGCGCCACCTCCGGTTCCAGCGCCTCCGCGGGGGCCACCGGCTCGGCCAGTGCACCCGGACCGACCGCGCCCTCGGCTCCGGTCGTCTCGACGCCCGCGGACACGACGGGGAACTGACGCGGCACTACCGTGCCTGGCATGCCCGACTCGCCTGACGGCTCCACCACTGGCAGCCCCACCCCTGATGGCTCCACCACTGGCAGCCCCACCCCTGATGGCTCCGCCGCTCACGCCCACCCCCTGCCGCCGCAGTTGCTCGAGGCCCTGCGCTCAGCTCCGCACCGGGTACTGGTCGCCACCGACTTCGACGGCACGCTCGCACCCATCGTGGCCGACCCGGAGGACTCCCGTCCCGCGCCGGGCGCCGTCGAAGCGTTGCGGCGGCTGGCGAACACCGTGGGCCTCGTGGCCATCGTGACCGGGCGCGCGGCCAGCACCGTGCTCCGCCTGGGGGGCCTGGACGCCTTGCACGGCACTCGCTTCGTCATTCGGGGGGCCTATGGCGCGGAGACGTGGGATGCCGCCACGGGCCAGCTCGAGGACCCGCCCCCCGGAACGGCGATCGAGCAGGCGCGCGCGCAGCTCCCGGGTCTGCTCGAAGCCCTGCCACCCACGATCGGCGCCGGAGCGTCGCTGGAGGACAAGGGCCGCGCCATCGCCCTGCACACCCGCCGGGCCGCAGACCCACAGGCGGCGTTCGAGGCTCTCCGTCCCCAGGTCGCGGCGCTCGGTGACGAGCTCGGCCTGCGGTTCGAACCTGGCCGCCTCGTGCTGGAGCTGCGCGAGTCCGGCGCGCACAAGGGTGAGGCGGTCCAGGACCTCGCCTCACAGCTGCCGGAAGGGCCCGCGGCTGTCGTCTTCGCCGGCGACGACCTCGGGGATCTTGCCGCCTTCCAGGCCGTCGGAGAGATCGGCGCGAGCGGGGTTCCCGTGCTCCGGGTACGCGTCACCTCCTCCGAGGCCGCCGTGCCCGACGACCTCGTCGACCTGACCGTGGACGACCCAGCCGCCGTGGTCGGGCTCTTCCACCAGCTCGCGGAGGCCGCCGGCCGGTAGTGCCGTCTCTCACTAGTCACGCAGGCGCAGCACCGGCACACCCCAGGCAGGGACCACGTCGGCTTCGGCGACCACCAGCGTGACGTCTGCCGGTGCCGTCTCGCCGAGCTGCGGCGGCCGGAGGAACAGCAGCTCAGGCGCCGCGCCCTCGGCCCGCATCCGCGCCCGGTCCTCCGCCGTCGGCGGCCGCGCGATGGAGGCGGCTGGCCCGCCCTTGACCTCCCCCACGAACGGCGCAGGAGGCGCCTGGTCGTCGGCGACCGGCTCGCCTGGCACCACCCACGCCGTGCGCCCCGGTCGCGCGAGGGCCGCGACGAGGGCAACCTCCCGGGCTGTCGGCTGGCGCAGGTCGATGACGAGGGGCCGCTCCTCCAGCTGTCCCACGAGTCGCACCGCCTCCTCGACGACCTCCTCGCCCGCGCCGAGCAGCGCCGCGGCGGTCCCCACGGGCAGAGCCACCGGTCGTCCCTGCTGCAGCCCGCGGCGCAGGGGCCACGTGGGAAAGCTCGCCTCGGGCCAGAAGTACGGCACGTCGTCGGGCACGTCGGGAAACAGCGGCCGGTAGTGCTCGGGGTCCTTGCGCACCAGCGAGGACTGGTGACTGGCGTGCAGGGCGTCGAGGCCGACCCACGGCGGCAGCTCGCCGGCGTCACGCAGCTCCTCCCACGTCGCGAGCCGGCCGCCGGAGTACTCCAGCAACTGCTCGCGCACCGCGTCGGTGCGGCCCCGCCCGACCCACTCCTCGCACACCGCGACGCCGTAGCTGACCAGTGCCGGCACAAACCCGCGCCACATTCGCACGGCCGGGTGGTTCTTCCAGCCGTAGGTCTCCCACGTCAGGGCGCGCAGCACCTGCAGGGTCTCGACCCGCTGCTTGCCGAGCCGCTTGTCGTCGAGAGCGGCGGCGCTACGACGAGGCTGGGGGTAGGGAAGGAAGGTCTGCACGCTCCGGGCTTACCCGCTGGCGCGGCAGGGTGTGCCCGCACAGCGGCCGATGCCCCGTCAGACACGGTCCCTCGTCCGGCAGCGTCTCGATGAGGCGCAGCCGCAGGGCCTCGCTCGCGATCGGATAGACCCCCCAGCGCGGCAGGTCGGCCACGACGGCGGCGAGGGCGTCAAGCTCGCGTCGCGTGGCGGCGTCGTTCGGAAGTCGAGGCGAGAGCCCCTCCCACACGTCGGCAACGCCGGCGACGATCACCACCCGCTGGAACGTGGCCAGCAGCGCCAGCGCGAAGGCCGGGATCGCCGCCACGCCAAGCGCAGCGAAGCCCAGTCGCGTCGCGAGCAGGAGCCCGGCGACCAGGCACACCGCGATCAGCCGGAGGAGCGGGGCCTGCCCGCGCGCCATCCCCCGCGTGACGGCGAGCTCGACGACGCGGCGCGGTGACATGCCTCCATGGTCTCCCCAGGAGAGGAGGGACGGGGGCGGTTTGCGGCAAATTTCCGAACGCCGCCCCGGCGGTTGCCCGCCGTCGCCGGGCTAGGGGAGGCAACACGGAGGCAGCAGCGACAGGCGCCCGGCTGCCACCGCCGGGATACTGGAGGCATGTCCATCGTGCTCTCGAAGATCTACACCCGGACCGGCGACGACGGGACGACTGCGCTCGGGGACGGCGCCCGCGTCGGCAAGGCGAGCACGCGGATCGACGCCTACGCCGCCACCGACGCCGCCAACGCTTCACTCGGAGTCGCCCTTGCCCTCGGCGACCTGAGCGAGCCCGTCGCCGCAGAGGTGCGACGGATGCAGCACGACCTCTTCGACGTCGGCGCCGACCTGTGCACCCCCCTACCCGACGAGGACGGTGCGCTGCGGCTGCGGGTGACCCAGGAGTACGTGGACCGGCTCGAGCGCGCCTGTGACGAGTTCGGGGACGAGTTGCCGACGCTGCGCAGCTTCATCCTGCCGGGGGGACGTCCCGGGGCCGCCCTGCTGCATGTCTCGCGCACCGCACTGCGCGACGCCGAGCGGCAGGTGTGGCGACTGCTCGACGAGGAGCCCGAGGCGACCAACCCGCTCACGGCGAAATACCTCAACCGCGCGTCGGACCTGATGTTCATCCTGTCCCGGGTGGCCAATGACGGTGGCGAGCGCGACGTCCTCTGGCAGCCGGGCAAGAACCGGGAGTAGGGGACTTTCCCGGACTTTCCCGGGCCTAGGGGGTTTCGCTCTCGGCTGCGAGGGGGGACACTCGGCCGCATGCTGATCGCTGACGGCCCGGCGACCCCGGGAGCCACTGCGACAGCCTCCTTCGACGCACGCGTCGAGCAGGCCGTCGGCATCCTCGCCGCTCGCGACCAGGTCGACCCCGACCGGTCGCGGCGCATTCTCGTCCGCGCCGCCGAAGACCTCGGAATGCCCGTGGTCGCGGTGGCCGACGCCCTCGTCCGCACTGCCTGGAATCCGGGTGACCCCGGTGTCAGCGGTGTGGCTGAGCAGGTCCGTCAGGCCCTCAACCGCGCCGCCGCAGCGGTGTCAGCGGAGCCCCGGACGCTCGTCGACCTGCGCTCGCGCTGAGCCGGAGGTCGTCCTCGACCGTCACGCAGAGGGTGCGGGCGGTCGAGGAGGTACCCCTGCACGCAGTCGATCCCCGCTGTGGTGGCCGCCTCGAGCTGCTCCAACGTCTCGACGCCCTCCACCACGACGCGCAACCCGACGGCAGCACCGAGCGCGGCGACCGCGCCGAGGACGGCGACGTCCACGGCGCGGGTCGGGACGTGCGCGACGAACGCGCGGTCGAGCTTGAGGATGTCCGCCGGCAGCGACGCCAGGTAGGCCAGGCTGGAGTGCCCGGTGCCGAAGTCATCGATCGCGATGCGCACGCCCAGCTCCCGCAGGGACTGCAGCACCGTCACTCCGCGGGCGGTCACGACCATCTCCTCGGTGACCTCGAGGACGAGGCGCGACGGCGGCAGGCCCTCGGTTGCCAGCGCTTCCTCGACGAGCTGGACGAAGCCGTCCGCGGAGAGCTGCCGCGGTGAGACGTTGACCGACACAAGGGTGGGAGCTCCGTCGGGCCACTCCCGCTCCCCCCAGGTCGCGGCGTCCCGGACCGCCTGCCGGAGGACCCAGGCGCCGACCTCGAGAATCAGCCCGCTGGACTCCAGCAGCGGAATGACAGCCCCAGGCGACACCAGTCCCACGCCGGGTCGACGCCAGCGCAGCAGGGCCTCGGCGGCGTAGGCGCGGGCGTGAGAGTGCGGGTGGGAGTCCGCTGCCTCGTCGACGCCCACGTGCGAGATGGCCTGGTAATGCAGTTCGAACTCGCCTGCCCCGAGCGCCTGGCGCAGGGCGGCGAGGTCCGCCAGCGCGCGGCGTTCCCGGTGGCGCAGGTCCTCGTCGTAGTAGCGGGGCTGGCCACCGCCGTCACCGCGCGCGGCCCGCATCGCCGCCTGGGCGCCATGCAGCAACGCGTCAGACGTCGACACCTCGGCGTCAGCGACGGCGATTCCGACCGCGACCTGCAACAGCACCTCGACGTGCTCGACCCGCACGGGTGGGTCGAGTGCGTCCCGCAGTCCGTCGGTGAGCGGCTTCAGGACGGCCGCGACCGGAAGGTCGTCGGTCACCACCTCGACGACGAGGACGAAGTCGTCGCCGCTCATGCGACCCGCGAGGACGCGCAGGTCGTCTCCGCCGAACTCGTGCGCGACCTCCTCCAACCTCTGGGCCACGACAGTCAGCACTTCGTCACCCACGTGCTGGCCGCGCGCCTCGTTGACCGTCGTGAAGTCGTCGAGGTCGAGGTAGACCACCGCGACCCCGGCGAGTTCTTCACCCACCCGACCGAGGGCCTGCTCGAGGCAGGAGACGAGCATGCGGCGGTTGCCGATGGCGGTGAGAGGGTCGCGCAGCGCCGCGTCCTCGAGACGGCGAGTGAGTGCCAGCCGGTCCGAGACGTCGCGGATGGTCGCCGTGAAGACCCGCCCGGTGCTGGCGCGCACCTCGCCGAGCGTCAGCTCGATCGGGACGGTGGTCCCGTCGCGACGCAACGCCAGCAGGGGAAGGTCGCGACGCAGAGACAGCGTCGTGCTGCCGGTCTCGACGTACCGGTGCAGGGCGCGCTCGTGGCGCAGCGCGAGGTCATGAGGCATCAGCCGGGAGGTCGGCAGCCCGACGAGGCTCGCCTCGTCGGGATAACCGAAGAGCGCGACTGCGGCCCCGTTGACCTGGGTGATGCACCCGGTCTCGTCGGCGACGACCACCGCCTCTGAGAGCGACTCGAGGATCGAGCGCTGCCACTGCTCGTTCTCGGCGAGCCGTTGCTCGGCCTCCACGCTGGCCGTGATGTCCCGGGCGTTGACGACCATGCCCGCCACGGTCGGGTCATCCAGCAGGTTGTTGGCCATGCCCTCGAGCCATCGGTAGCTACCGTCGGCGTGACGGAAACGGAACCGGACAGGGTCATGCCTTCCTGCAGTTGTGCTGTCGACGGCGAGCCGCATGGCGACCAGCGGCAGGTCGTCGGGGTGGAGGAAGTCGAGGCTGGAACGGCCCACCACGTCCTCGACCTGCCAGCCCAGCATCGGCGTCACCCCTGGGCTCACCCACCGCACGCGACCGTCGGCGTCGGACACCGATGTCAGGTCGTAGCCGCTCTCGCCGAGCTTGCGCAGCAGCAGCCCCTGGCTGGCCCGCTCGTCCACCTGGCCGGCCAGGACCTCGGGACCGTGATGAGTGACGAGGGCAAGGCGCTCGCCATCCGCGACCACAAGCGTCTCGACGACGAGAAGCCACTCCTCGCCGTTCAGGAAGGGGTGCGGCGAGGGGCAGTCGTAGTAGAGATGCCCGCGGGTGCGCCGCCCGGAGAGGACGTCGAGCAGCAGCTCGTGAGCCGATGCGGCGGCCGCGCGGCCAGAGGGAGTCGCGTCCTCGGTGGCCCCCGCCCGCGTGATGCCGAGGTAGTCCGCCCCCGGCCCCACAGTCGCCGGCGGTGCCAGCCGAGCCGCTGCCAGCGCCAACCACGCGTCGTTGACAGCGACGACCCGCCCGTCCGTCCCCACGACGACGGAGGGAGAGGGCAGCATGCCGACGAGAGCGCCGAGTGACTGCTTACTCGACGCTCCCTGCCGGTGCGGCTCGTTCGGTGCGGACACCGCCGAGGACTCGGCTGGTGAGCGACCGGAGACAGAGCCGGAACTGGAACTCGGCACTGGCTTCACCGATCCTCCCGACTTCCATGACACCGCCGTCTCGCCGAGACCGGTTGAGCCGAGTGCATCAATCGCCGAGCGCAGGTGCGCCGGGGCCGACTGGCGCACACCCCGCACCACGAGGCGCGGGCTGAGGACCTCCTGGTGTTGGGTGAGGGGATGTCGCGAATCCTGGTGTTCGACGTCAACGAGACGCTGTCGGACCTCTCACCGATGCAGCAACGGTTCGCCGACGTCGGCGCGCCCGAGGAGCTCGCGCCGCTGTGGTTCGCGCAGGTGCTGCGCGACGGCTTCGCCCTGGCCGTCACCGGGGAGGCCCGGCCCTTCGCCACCCTGGCCGGTGAGGTGGCGGGGCGGCTGCTCACCAGCCACGGCCACCGCGGACAGCTCGAGGACGCCGTGCAGCATCTGATGTCAGGCTTCCTGGCCCTGCCCGTGCACCCCGACGTGGTGTCCGGGATGCCACGACTGGCGGCCGCCGGTCATCGGCTCGTCACGCTGTCCAACGGTTCGACGGACGTCGCTGCGCAGCTGCTCGACCGGGCTGGAGTGCGCGGACACGTCGACCAGCTGCTGTCAGTCGAGGCGGCTGGCATCTGGAAGCCCGGGCGCGGTGCCTACGAGTACGCGGCGCGCGAGCTCGGGTGCGGCGTGGGCGAGCTGACGATGGTCGCGGTGCACCCGTGGGACCTCCACGGAGCCGCCCGCGCCGGTCTCGCCACCGTGTACGTCGACCGTGACGCGCACGGCTATCCCGACTCGTTCGCGGCGCCGACGTGGACGGTGAGCGGGCTCGACGAGCTGGCCGAGGTGCTCGCAGACGAAGCGCCGTCGGGGTCGTGACGGCGAGAAAGAGCCCACGAGGGGACTTGAACCCCTAACCGCTCGATTACAAGTCGAGTGCGCTACCAATTGCGCCACGCGGGCAGCTCCGGCACCCGGCCGGAACGTCGAGCAGTCTAGTTGGCGACGTGCTCCAACCGTGTGCCGCCGTCGGCAACCGCTGGGCGCGACGGCAGGCCGCCGATTCGAGGGGTCAGGGCGCGATCGGGCGCGGGCCCGGTTGACCCGCGCACGACGAGCTCGGGACGGAAGACGAACTCGGCCCGGGGCGCGGGGACACCCGCGATCTCGTCGATCAGGGCGCGGACCGCGGCCTGGCCCATCGCCATGACGCTCTGCCGGACCGTCGTGAGCGGCGGATCGGTGAAGCCGATGAGCAGCGAGTCGTCGTAGCCGACGACCGAGACGTCGAGAGGGACCGACAGTCCGCGGTCGCGAACGGCGCGCACCGCACCGAGCGCCATGAGGTCGGAACCGCAGACGACAGCGGTGGCCCCGCGGTCGAGCAGCACGTTGGTCGCCGCGTGGCCACCCTCGACGCTGAACAGGGAGCACTCGATGAGCTCCTCGGCGTCGTCGACGCCGGCGAGCAGCCCCATGCTCTGCTTGAAGCCCTGGATCTTGCGGATGACCGGCAGGTACCGGCGAGGGCCGAGCGCGAGACCGATCCGGCGGTGGCCCAGACCGACGAGGTGGTTGATGGCGAGCTCCATCGACGTGACGTCGTCGTTGGAGATGAAGGGGGCGTCAACGCCCTGCACGTAGCCGTTGACGAGGACGATCGGCAGCCTCCGGTCCCGCAGCCGGTGGTAGCGAGCGGGGTTGGCGGCGGTGTCGGCATGCAGGCCGGAGACGAAGATGATGCCGCTGACGCCCCGGTCGAGCAGCATCTCGACGTACTCGTCCTCGCTGACCCCTCCTGGGGTCTGCGTGCAGAGCACGGGCGTGTAACCGTGCTGTGCCAGAACGGTCTCGATGACCTGGGCGAAGGCCGGAAAGATGGGATTCTCGAGCTCGGGGACGACCAGGCCGACGAGGCCGGCGCTCCGCTCGCGCAGCTTGGACGGGCGCTCGTAGCCGAGGACGTCGAGCGCGGTCAGGACAGCCTGCCGCGTCGACGTGGAGACGCCGGGCTTGTTGTTGAGGACGCGGCTCACCGTCGCCTCACTCACCCCGGCGTGGGCGGCGATGTCCGCCAGGCGAGCGCTCATGCGGCGGACCCTAGCGCAACTCGTTGCAGAAATGTCCAGCAAACTCTTTCGAAACTTGCAGCAAGTTGCTACGTTCCGATCGCCTTGATTCCCAAGGCGGTCCACTCGGCAGCCTCGGTCGCTGCCGCACCAAGGGAGCACTCCACAGATGCGTCGCACTCTCCGCAGCGTCGGGGCCTTGTCCGGCCTCCTGCTGCTCGTCACGGGCTGCAGCAGCAGCGGCTCGGGCGACACCACAACCGACTCCTCCTCCGCGCCGGCGCCCGCCAGCAGCAGCGCCAGCAGCGCCCCGGCTTCCTCGGCGGCCGCGTCAGGCACGCTGACGATCTGGGCCGACGACACCCGCGCGAAGCCGATCACCGACATCGCCCAGAAGTTCGAGCAGGACAAGGGCGTCACGGTCAAGGTCGTCCAGAAGGACTTCGGCAAGATCCGCGACGACCTCATCTCCCAGGGCCCCTCCGGCGAGGGCCCCGACGTCGTCATCGGCGCCAACGACTGGACCGGCAAGCTGGTCACGAACGGTGCGATCACGCCGATCGAGCTGGGCGACAAGGCCTCGCAGTTCGAGAAGGTCGCGCTCGACGGCTTCACCTACGACGGCAAGCTCTACGGCCTGCCCTACTCGACCGAGAACATCGCCCTCATTCGCAACACCACGCTCGCCCCGACCTCGCCGAAGACGTTCGACGAGATGGTCGCGATGGGCCAGAAGCTGGTGAAGGAGGGCAAGGCGACGCTCCCGCTCGCCATCCAGCAGGACCCCAAGAACGGCGACCCGTACCACCTGTACCCGGTCGAGACGAGCTTCGGCTCCTTCGTGTTCGGCAAGGACGCGCAGGGCAACGAGGACCCGAACAAGCTGACCCTCGATGACGCCGCGGGCATCAAGTTCGCCCAGGCGCTGTCGAAGTGGGGCCAGGAGAAGGTCCTGTCGACGTCGGTCTCCGGTGACATCGCCAAGAAGGCCTTCCTCGACGGCAAGACGCCCTTCATCGTCACCGGCCCGTGGAACACCCCGGACTTCACCAAGGCCGGCATCAAGTTCAACGTCGAGAACGTCCCGTCGGCCGGCGGCGAGCCGAGCCGTCCGTTCGTCGGTGTGCAGGGCTTCTTCATCAGCAACTACTCGAAGAACAAGCTGCTCGCCAACGACTTCGTCACCAACTACATCGCCACCCCTGAGGTCGCCAAGGCGCTCTTCGACGCCGGTGGCCGTCCCCCGGCAATGACCTCGGTCCTCGACCAGGTCAAGAGCGACCCGGTCCTCGCCGGCTTCGCCCAGGTCGCCGCCAACGGTGTCCCGCTGCCGAAGATCCCGGCGATGGACAGCGTCTGGGGCGAGTGGGGCCCGGCCGAGGCCGCGATCATCCAGGGCAAGGGCGGCGACCCCGCCACTGTCTGGAAGCAGATGGCTGACCGCATCCGCGCAAAGATCAAGGGCTAGTCACTAGCCCTCATCCCGAACGTCGGACGGGGGGCCGAGGCACTCCCTCGGCTCCCCGTCGCGCACCTTCTGCTTCTTCCATCCCGCCTCTTCCCGCCCCGCGCCCCTGCGCGTCTGCGAGGAGCACGACGCACTCCCCGGAGGTTGCCGTGGCCACTCCCCCCGTCCCGGAGACGCAGTCCGGCGTCGTCTCGGCACCGCCCCCGCATCGCACCGACCGCGACTCGCGTGACAGTGACAGTGACACTGCGCCGCGCTCGCCGTCCTGGGTCCCGGGCCTGCGCAACTCCTCACCGCGCGGCCTGGTCATCAAGATCGTCCTGCTGTGCCTCGTCGACGCACTCGCCGTCTACGGCGTCCTGGCCCTGATCGCCAACCAGCAGTGGCCCGGCCTCGTCGCGATGGTGATCGGCGCGATCGCCGTCAACTACGTCTACCTCTCCTCGAAGACCGTGCCCCTCAAGTACCTGCTGCCGGGCTTGATCTTCCTGCTCGTCTACCAGGTCTACGTCGTGCTCTACACCGGCTACACGGCGTTCACGAACTACGGGGACGGCCACAACGACACCAAGGCCGCAGCCGTCTCGGCCATCCTCGGCGCCACCGAGAGCCGCGTCCCCGACTCGCCCGCCTACAAGCTCACGGTGGTCGAGAAGGACGGCAAGCTCGGCTTCCTCGTCACCGCACCCAACGGCACCGCGGAGCTCGGCAGTGCCGAGCAGCCGCTGAAGCCCGCGCCCAAGGCTCAAAGGGACAGCTCCGGCAAGGCGGTCAACGTCCCCGGCTGGACCACCCTCAACTTCGGGCAGATCCTGCAGCGGCAGAACGACGTCACGAGGTTGCGCGTCCCCCTCAGCGACGACGCCGAGAAAGGCAGCCTCCGGACGGAGGACGGTTCCACGGCGTACGTCTATGTCTCGAAGTACACCTACGACGAGAAGTCGGGCAACCTCGTCCCGCGCGGCAGCGGCCCGGTCCTGCGCGACAACGGAAACGGCAACTTCGTCGGCCCTGACGGCAAGGCCATCCAGCCGGGCTGGAAGGTCAATGTCGGCTTCAGCAACTTCACCCGGATCTTCGGCAACGCCGAGATCCGCGGGCCGTTCCTCGGCGTGCTGGTCTGGACCTTCGCCTTCGCCATCCTCAGCGTCGTCACGACGTTCGGCTTCGGCCTACTGCTCGCCCTCGTCCTCAACGACGAGCGCATGCGCTTCCGCCGCGGCTACCGGTCGCTGCTGCTGCTGCCCTACGCCATCCCGGCCTTCATGTCCGCACTGATCTGGGCGGGGCTGCTCAACACCGATTTCGGCTTCGTCAACCAGATCCTGCTAGGCGGCGCGCACGTCGCCTGGCTGAGCGACGCCTGGCTGGCCCGCCTGTCCATCATCGTCGTGAACCTGTGGCTGGGATTCCCCTACATGTTCCTGATCTGCACCGGGGCGCTCCAGGCGATCCCCGCCGAGCTGACAGAGGCCGCCCGCGTCGACGGAGCAGGCGGCTTCCGCATCTTCCGCTCCGTCAAGCTGCCGTTGCTGCTCGTCGCCGTGGCCCCGCTGCTGATCGCCTCGTTCGCCTTCAACTTCAACAACTTCAACACCATCTTCATGCTCACCGGCGGTGGGCCGAAGATCCTCGACGCGAAGGTGGACGTCGGGTCGACCGACATCCTCATCTCCTTCGTCTACAAGCTCGCCTTCGGTGGGATGAACCGGCAGTACGGCTTCGCCTGCGCGGTCTCGATCCTCATCTTCATCATCGTCGCCTCCATCTCTGCGATCAGCTTCCGCAAGACGCGGGCGCTCGAGGAGCTGAACTGACATGGCCGCTCTCGGCACCTGGTTCCGCGCCACCGGATGGCGCCACCTCGTCGGCATCCTCGCGATCGTCTTCGCGCTGTTCCCGATCGTCTTCGTCATCAGCGCCTCAGTGAACCCGAGCGGCACCCTCACCGGGTCGAACCACCTCTTCGACGCGGTCACCCTGCAGAACTACTCGAACCTGTTCAGCGACCCGCTGCACCCGTACGGCAAGTGGTTCATCAACACAATGGTCATCGCGACGGTAACTGCCGTCGGCACCGTCTTCCTGGGCTCGTGCGCGGCCTACGCCTTCTCGCGCTTCCGCTTCCGCGGCCGTCGCGGCGGCCTGCTGGGCCTGCTGCTCATCCAGATGTTCCCGCAGCTGCTTGCCTACGTCGCGATCTTCCTGCTGCTGCTGGCCCTGCGCGACAGCTTCCCGATCCTCGGCCTCAACAGCCGGCTGGGTCTGATCATGGTCTACCTCGGCGGCGCGCTCGGCGTGAACACGTGGCTGCTCAAGGGTTTCTTCGACACCGTGCCGAAAGAGCTCGACGAGTCAGCGAAGATCGATGGCGCCAGCCACGCCCAGATCTTCTTCGGCATCATCCTGCGGCTCGTCGCCCCGATCCTCGTCGTCGTCGGGCTGCTGTCGTTTGTGGCCTCTCTCAACGACTTCGTCATCGCCTCGGTCGTGCTGCAGGACCCCGACAAGCAGACCCTCGCGGTCGGGCTGTACCAGTTCGTCTCGCAGCAGTTCTCCGAACACTGGGGCGTCTTCGCCGCCGGCGCCTTCATCGGCGCTCTGCCTGTCGTGCTGCTCTTCCAGTTCCTGCAGCGCTTCATCGTCGGCGGGCTGACGGCAGGCGCGGTCAAGGGCTGATGCTCGAGCTCCCCCACTCCGACGGCTCACCCCTCTACGTCCCTGAGGGCGAGATCCGCCTGGGCGACCGCGTCCCCGTCCGCGTCCGCGTCCCCAAGGCAAGCGGCTCGACCGAGGTCCACGCGCGCACCGTCGTCGACGGTGAGCCCGAGTGGACTCACGGTGTCGCCGACGGGGAGGACGAGGTGGACACCTGGTGGCGCCTCGAGATCCCCGTCGCCAACCCGACCGCTCGCTATCGCTTCCTCCTGAACGGCGGAGCGTCCGGCTACCGCTGGCTCAACGGCGCAGGCGTGCACGAGCGCGATGTCCCCGACACCCACGACTTCCAGCTGTCGACGGCTCCGGCGCCGCCGGCCTGGACGCGCCGGAGCGTGGTCTACCAGGTCTTCCCCGACCGGTTCGCGCGCGGCACCCGGAGGTCGGCTGGGTCGGCTGGGGCAGCTACCTCAGCCGGTGCGGACGGCGTTCGGGAATGGCCATCGTGGGCGATCCCCCAGGAGTGGGACGACCCGGTGATCGGCCGCGGGCCGGAAACGCCTCGACAGCTCTTTGGCGGGGACCTGCGCGGCATCGTGGAGCGCCTGGACCACATCGCCTCGCTCGGGGTGACCACTGTCTATGTCACGCCGGTCTTCCCGTCGCAAAGCAACCACCGTTACGACGCGACGAGCTTCGACGCTATCGATCCGCTGCTTGGCGGCGACGCCGCCTTTGCCGAGCTGGCGCAGGCACTGCACGCGCGCGGGATGCGCCTCATCGCCGACCTCACCGCCAACCACAGCGGGGTGGGGCACGAGTGGTTCCAGCGGGCGCAGGCGGACCGACGGGCCCGCGAGCGCGACTGGTACTACTTCGACGGGGACGGGCCGGAGGACTACGCCGGCTGGCTTGGAGTGAAGTCCCTTCCGAAGTTCGACCTCGGCAGTGCGGACCTGCGGCGCGAGCTCCTCGAGGGACCGGACTCTGTCGTCGCGCGGTGGATGCGGGAGCCCTACCGGCTCGACGGATGGCGGATCGACGTCGCCAACATGGCGGGGCGCTACCGGGACGACGACTACACGCATGAGGTCGCGCGGCTGATGCGCGAAACGATGGCGTCGGTCAACCCCGACTCCTACCTCGTCGCCGAGCACGGGCACGACCCGACACGCGACCTCGACGCCCGCGGCTGGCACGGGACGATGGCGTACGCGTGGTTCACGAGGCCGGTCTGGTCCTGGCTGCGGGACCCCTCGCTGGAGCTGCCCTTCCTCGGCCTGCCCACACCGGTGCCACTGCTGCCCGGGCAGGCGGTCGCCGCCACGATGCGCGACTTCTCCGCCGGCGTGCCGTGGTCGGCGTTCACCGCGAGCTACAACCTGCTCGGATCCCACGACACCGCGCGCATCTCCAGTGTGGTGGGGGGCGACGTGGCCCGGCAGGAGGTGGCGGTGGGCATGGCGTACACGCTGCCCGGTATGCCGATGGTCTTCGCCGGCGACGAGGTGGGCCTCGAAGGGCTGTGGGGAGAGGACTCGCGCCGGACCATGCCGTGGGACCGGGCCGACCAGTGGCCGCAGCGTCTCCTGCGGGTCTACCGGGAGCTCGGGTCGCTGCGTCAGACGCCCGCGCTCGTCGACGGCGGCCTGCGGTGGGTGCACCTCGGGACGGACTCCCTCGTCTGGCTGCGGGAGTCCCCCACCGAGCGGCTGCTGGTGCAGGCCACCCGAGCCCCCCACACCCCGGTCTCGCTGTCCGGGGCTGCGCTTGCCGCGCTGCGGCTGGCGCCCGGCGAACGGGTCCTGCCCCGCTACGGTGACCAGCAGCTGCGCGTCGGCGACGACGGCGTGCTCCGGCTCCCCGGGGACGGGCCGGCCTTCGGGGTCTGGCAGCTGCCGTGACGGCGCCGTTCGGGGGGGCAGCTGCCGTGACGGCGCCGTTCGCGGCGTCGCAGCTGCCGTGACGGCGCCGTTCGCGGGTCGGGGCGTCGAAAATCTCCAGCACCGACGTCTATCCACGCCGGACACCTTCTTGTTACGTTGACAACACGTCGCCGCAAACCGTCGTCGGCGCCCCTCACAACGGATCGTCCGGCACGTACCTGCCGGTGAAGGGATGTGCTGCTCCATGGCCACAGTGACCTTTGACAAGGCCACCCGCATCTACCCGGGCGCCGAGCGCCCCGCGGTGGACTCCCTGGACCTCGACATCGGCGACGGCGAGTTCCTCGTCCTCGTCGGTCCGTCCGGCTGCGGCAAGTCCACCTCGCTGCGGATGCTCGCCGGCCTCGAAGAGGTCAACCGCGGCCGCATCCTCATCGGTGACCGCGACGTCACCAAGCTGCAGCCCAAGGACCGCGACATCGCGATGGTCTTCCAGAACTACGCGCTCTACCCGCACATGAGCGTCGCGGAGAACATGGCCTTCGCACTCAAGATCGCCGGTGTGGACAAGGACGAGCGCGAGCGCCGCGTCAAGGAAGCCGCCAAGCTGCTCGACCTCGAGCAGTACCTCGAGCGCAAGCCGAAGGCCCTCTCGGGTGGCCAGCGCCAGCGCGTCGCCATGGGCCGCGCCATCGTGCGTGAGCCGCAGGTCTTCCTCATGGACGAGCCGCTGTCCAACCTCGACGCCAAGCTGCGCGTGTCGACCCGTACCCAGATCGCGAGCCTGCAGCGCCGCCTCGGCATCACCACCGTCTACGTCACCCACGACCAGGTCGAGGCCATGACGATGGGTGACCGGGTGGCTGTGCTGAAGGACGGCGTCCTGCAGCAGGTAGCGACTCCGCGCGAGATGTACGAGACGCCGGCCAACGTCTTCGTCGCCGGCTTCATCGGCTCCCCCGCCATGAACCTCGGCCAGTACTCCGTGACCGACGGCGGTGCGGACCTCGGCGGTGGAGCTCTCGTTCCGCTGCCGCGCGAGACGGTCGAGCAGGCCCGCGCCGACGGCGGCAAGCTCACGCTGGGCTTCCGTCCCGAGGCTCTCGAGATCACCAGCGAGGGCCAGGGCTTCCCGGTCGTCGTCGAGGTCGTCGAGGAGCTCGGCTCCGACGCCTACCTCTACGGCAGCGTCCCCGGCTCCGACCCCAACGACCCGCAGCAGATCATCGCCCGGGTCGACCCCCGTCGCGTCCCCGAGCGGGGCAGCAAGGTCTACCTGACTCCCCGGGCTGGTGACATCCACGCCTTCTCGGCGAGCAGCGGGGCGCGCCTGTCCAGCTGAGGTCGCAGCTGACTCTGGCCGCCTCGGGCGGCCTGGACGCACCACCTACCGAAGCCGGCGCTCCCTGAGGGGCGCCGGCTTCGGCGTTCGGGAAGGCAGGGGGCCGACCTTCGGCGTTCGGGAAGGCAGGAGCGCCGACTTCGGCGTTCGGGAGGCGGGAGCCTGCGTCCACCCACGCGCACCAGCGCCGCCTACGCTGGCCACATGGCGCTGGAGATCACGACAGCGAGTCACGACCGGACGACGCTGCTCGATCTGCCGTGGACGACTCCGCTGGAGCTGTGGCCCGAGGACCAGATCGTCGCGTTGCCCCGCGGCATCTCCCGGCACATCGTGCGGTTCGTCCGGCTCGACGGCCACGTCTACGCCGTCAAAGAGGTCGCGGAGCGTCCCGCGCGGCACGAGTACTCCCTGCTGCGGGCGCTGGCGCGGCTCGAGGTTCCGTGTGTCGAGGCTGTCGCCGTCATTACCGGCCGCGTCGACGCCGACGGAGCGCCCCTGTCGCCGGCACTGGTCACCCGGCACCTGCAGTACTCGTTGCCCTACCGCGCGGTGTTCTCCCGGACACTGCGCGAACCCACCCTGAACCGGCTGCTCGATGCCCTCGTCGCGCTGCTGGTGCGGCTGCACCTGACCGGCTTCATGTGGGGCGACTGCTCGCTGTCCAACACCCTCTTCCGCCGCGACGCGGGTGCCTTCGCCGCCTATCTCGTCGACGCGGAGACCGGTGAGCTGCACCGCGAGCTGTCCGACGGGCAGCGGCTCGCCGACATCGACCTGGCGCGGGTCAACCTCGCCGGTGAGCTGCTCGACCTCGAGGCCGGTGGCCTACTGCACGAGTCCATCGACCCGGTCGCCTTCGGCGGTGAGATCGAGGCCCGCTACCTGCGGCTGTGGGAGGAGCTCTACGGCCGGGAGGTGTTCGATGCCGACCAGCGCTACCGGATCGACGCCCGCATCCGGCGGCTCAATGACCTGGGCTTCGACGTCGACGAGCTGACTATCTCCACCGACCTCGATGGGCAGACCGTGCAACTGCAGCCGAAGGTCGTCGACGCCGGTCACCACACCCGGCGGCTGCTGCGCCTGACCGGGCTGGACGCCGAGGAGAACCAGGCGCGCCGGCTGCTCAACGACCTCGACTCCTACCGCGCCGCGACCGGCAAGCAGGCCGAGGACGAGGAGGTCGTGGCTCATGAGTGGCTCTCGGGCGTCTTCGAGCCGACGATCGAGGCGATCCCCCGGGAGCTGCGGGGCAAGCTTGAGCAGCCCGAACTGTTCCACGAGGTCCTGGAGCACCGGTGGTACCTGTCAGAAGCAGCCGGCCGGGACGTGGGCCTGCCAGCTGCCACCCGTAGCTATGTCGAGACCGTGCTCGCCAGCCGTCCGGATGAGCAGGCGGTGCTGGGCTCGCGCATCGGTGTGCCCACGCAGCCGATGGTGGGGCCGAGCGCCGAGTAGGGGTGGAGGGGAGCTGGCTCCTGAGCTCCTGGCCTCCTGGCCTGGCCATGAGCCCGTCGACACTCCTATGCATCGGGTTGTGCGCCATAGAAGGTAGGCAATCCGATGCATCGCCCCTCGCGAGGCACGGTTGTCCACAGTTCAGGGCATTTTGGGATGCTAAAGGCCCTCGGTGCATCGGTTCACCCCCCACCTAGCGGGTGGTTACCCGATGCATAGGAGCGGGGCACAGGCTGGGAGCGGGGCACAGGCTGGGAGCGGGGCCACCCAGCAGCCCAGAGCCAAGGATCAGCGGTGGCGGCGCTTGCGAGCAATCTCGTAGAGCGCGACGCCGGCGGCGACACCGGCGTTGAGGGACTCAGTGGCCCCGCTCATCGGGATGGACACGACGACGTCGCAGGTCTCGCGGACCAGGCGTGAGAGCCCGGCGCCTTCGGACCCGACGACGAGCACCAAGGGGTCGATGGCCATCTCCAGCGCCTCGAGCTCGACATCGCCGTCGGCGTCCAGCCCGACGACGAAGCACCCGGCCTGCTTGAGATCCTCCAGCGTGCGTGTCAGGTTGCCGGCACGGGCGACCCGGAGGCGGGCGGCCGCCCCGGCCGACGTCTTCCAGGCCGAGGACGTCATACCGGCTGCGCGGCGCTCGGGAACGACCACGCCGTGACCGCCGAAGGCAGCCGCGGACCGCACGACCGCCCCGAGGTTGCGGGGGTCGGTGACTCCGTCGAGGGCCACCAGCAGCGGAGGCTCGCCGACAGCCTCGGCGACCGTCAGTAGGTCGGAGTGGTGGGCGTACTCATACGGCGGCACCTGCAGCGCCAAGCCCTGGTGCAGGGCGCCGCCGGTGAGCCGGTCGAGGTCGGCGCGTCCGGTCTCGAGCATGGCCAGGCCGCGGTCGCTTGCGAGCTTGAGCGCCTCGCGCACACGGTCGTCGTTGTCGATGCGTGTCATGACCAGCAGGGCGGTGGCGGGCACCTCGGCTCGCAGCGCCTCGACGACAGGGTTGCGGCCGGCGACGACCTCGGTGCTGCCCTTGCCGCCGCGGCGTGGAGCACCGCCGCCACGACCGGAGGCTCCGGCCCGCTTCGCAGCCGCGGCCGCACGCCGGGCAGCCGGGTGACCGGTCCGCTCCTCAGCACGGGGGGTGGGCCCCTTGCCCCGCAGGCCCTTGGACTTCTGACCGCCGCTGCCGACGACAGCGCCCTTCTTGCTGCCCGAGCGCATCGCCCCGCGTCGCTGGCTGTTGCCTGCCATCAGTTGTCGCCGCCTGTCACTGGTGTCGGAGGCGAGGCGGTCGCGAGCGACCACCGGACCCCCTGGGGAGTGTCTTCCAGAACGACGCCCGCCGCCTTGAGGCGGTCCCGGATGGCGTCTGCCCGTGCCCAGTCCCGCTCGGCGCGAGCCTGGACTCGCTCCTCGAGAGCGGCAGCCACCAGCGCAGCGACCGCCTCGGCGGCACCGGAGTCGACGGCGCGCTCGGTTGCCCAGGGCTGCGCGAGCGGGTCGAGGCCGAGGACACCGAGCATGGCGCGCACGGTGGCCAGAACCTCCGCCAGCCGCGGCGAGGCGCCGCCGGCGAGCAGGGAGTTGCCCTCGCGCACCCAGGACTGCAGCACGGCGAGAGCGGCGGGGACGGCGAGGTCGTCGTCCAGGGCGGCAGCGAACTCCGCGGGCACCGGGACGCCAGGGTCAGCCGTCGCTGCGGCGTTCGGGCCCTGGGGGGCGGCGGCGACCAGCTCGGTGGCGCGCAGGACGAAGCCCTCGATGCGCCGGAAGGTCTCGCCGGCCTCGGCCAGCGCCTCCTCGGAGTACTCGATGTTGCTGCGGTAGTGAGCGGCCACGAGGTAGTAGCGCAGCTCGATGGGGCGCACGCGGCGCACGACTTCGTCGACGAGCAGGCTGTTGCCCAGGCTCTTGCTCATCTTCTCGCCGGCGGTGGTGACCCAGGCGTTGTGCAGCCAGTACTGCGCAGACTCCTCGCCGGCGGCGCGCGACTGGGCGAGCTCGTTCTCGTGGTGGGGGAAGCGCAGGTCGATGCCGCCGCCATGGATGTCAAAGGCGCGACCGAGGTAGCGCGAGGACATCGCGGAGCACTCGAGATGCCAGCCGGGACGACCGCGTCCCCACGGCGTGGGCCACGAGGCGGCCTCGGGCTCGCCTGGCTTGTGGCCCTTCCACAGCGCGAAGTCCCGCGGGTCGCGCTTGCCGCGGGGGTCGGCGTCAGCGGCGGGCTCCATGTCCTGCGGGCGCTGCCGGGACAGCTGCCCGTAGTCGCCCCAGGACTGCACATCGAAGTACACGTCGCCGCTGCCGTCCGGGGCCGCGTAGGCGTGCCCGCGCTCGATGAGCGCCTGCATCAGCTCGATCATCTCCGGCACATGACCGGTCGCGCGGGGCTCGTAGGTCGGGCGGAGGCAGCCCAGCACGTCGTAGGCGCGGGTGAAGGCCTGCTCGTTGGTGTAGGCCCAGGCCCAGAAAGGGACGCCGGCTTCCTCGGACTTGGCGAGGATCTTGTCGTCGATATCCGTGACGTTGCGCACGAAGGTCACGTGCAGGCCGGAGTGCTCCATCCAGCGCCGCAGCACGTCGAAGGCCACCCCGGAGCGGATGTGCCCGACGTGCGGCGGCGCCTGGACCGTCGCGCCACACAGGTAAATGCCGACCTCTCCGGCGCGCAGCGGCACGAAGTCACGGACCTCGCGGGTGAGCGTGTCGTAGAGGCGCAGAGTCACCCGTCAAGCCTACGGGCTACTGGAAGACGACCTTGTCCGGCGAGATCCGCACGACCACGCGGACGTTGTCGGTCCCGTCGTCCATCGTGTAGCGCTCGGCACCCATGTACTTGCGGGCGAGCTCGTCGATCAGCTCGCGGCCGCCCTCCTCCGTCGTCGTGACGGTGCCGCGGACCTCGAGGTAGCTGTAGGGGTTGTCCTGGGCGTAGATGAGGATCGACGCGCGGGGGTCGCGGGTGAGGTTGTCGTACTTGCGACGGTTGGTCGTCGTCGAGAAGAGGATGTCGTCCCCGTCACGCTTGACCCACACCACCGTCAGCTGCGGCTGGCCATCGGGCTGGATGGTGGCCACGGTGGCGTAGTTGGGAGCGTCGACGAGGGCGCGGGCGCCGTCGGGCAGTGACTGGGCCATCGGTGGTCCTTTCGGTGGGGACGTGATCAGTCGCGACAGCACCCGCGGAGCCGTCGTCATTCCCTCACGATCGACGAACGACGATGGCCGTGGCGAGCGCCGCGATCCCCTCTCCCCGCCCGGTCAGGCCGAGGCCGTCCGTTGTCGTCCCGGCGACCGACACCGGGGCACGGAGCGCGTCCGATAGGGCCTGCTCCGCCTCCTGCCGTCGTGCCGACAGTCGGGGCCGATTGCCGATGACCGTGACCGAGACGTTGCCGATCTCGAAGCCCGCCTCACGCACGAGACGACCGGCTTCCGCGAGCAGCCTCACACCCGCCGCGCCTGCCCACTCCGGGCGGTCCATGCCGAAGTGCGTGCCGAGGTCACCGAGCCCAGCGGCGGCGAACACGGCGTCGCAGGCCGCATGCGCGGCGACGTCGCCATCACTGTGCCCCACGAGCCCCGCCTCGCCCGGCCAGTGCAGGCCGGCCAGCCACAGCTCGACGTTGTCCGCAGGGCCGGCCAGGCGATGGACGTCGATACCGGTCCCGACGCGAGGCAGAGGATTCACTCGGCCATTCTCTCGTCAGGTCCCGCTACGGTCACCGGTGTGCGCGCAGCTCTCGTCCTCCTCGCCGGCGGCAGCGGCACTCGGATGGGGAGCCTGGCCGAGCGCCGCAACAAGGTCTACCTGCCCCTCGGGGACCAACCCGTCCTCGCGTGGAGCCTGCGAGCGGCGGCCGTCAGCGGCGTGTTCGACCGGGTGGTGCTGGTGTCGCGGAAGGTCGACGACGAGGACCTCGACGCTGTCGTGACGACCGGACGGTTCGGCCCCGAGGCGGGTTGGCACGTGCACCGCGTCCATGGCGGCGCTAGCCGGCACGGCAGTGAGCTCAACGCCCTGCGCGCGCTCACCCCCGACATCGAGGCCGGCCGAGTCGATGTCGTCGCCATCCACGACGGAGCCCGGCCGCTAGCTGCCCCCCACCTCTACCGCCTGGTAGTCGAGACGGCCGCCCGCGTGGGCGGCGCGGTCCCCACGCTGCCGCCGGAGACGCTGCTGCCACTGCCCGAAGAGACCGCGGAGTCCACCGGCTCGGCACGTCGTGCCGAGCCCCTGGTCGCTGTCCGCGTGCAGACGCCGCAGGCCTTTCGCGGCGCGCCGCTGCTCGCCGCCTACGAGCAGTCCGACCGCGACGGCTTCGCTGGCGATGACACCGCCGACTGCGTCACGCGCTATACCGACTGCCGCGTCGTGGCTGTGCCTGGTTCGCGACGCAACCTGAAAGTGACGCACGCCGACGACCTCGCCCTGGCAGAGCGGCTGGTGCGTCCAGCATCACCAGCTCCTCCGCTGCCGTGACGGCAGGGATCGCTGCCCCAGGATCGCTACACCGGGATCGCTACACCGGGATCGCTACCGCACGATCGCTACGGAGTGAGTGAGAGCATCGCCTCAGCCACCGACAGATCATCGGGCGAGGTGACCCGGAACAGTTGCGTGGGCGTCGGCACCTGCTGGACTGCAGCCAGGTCGACGGCAGCGAGCAGACTCGACAGCAGTCGCGGAACCGTGAGCGCTGGCCGGTCCGGTGCTGACCCGTCCGGTGCTGGCCGGTCCGGTGCTGACCCGTCGGGTGCCGCCCGGTCTCTCGGTCCGGCCATGCTGGCCCACAGCGACGACAGACACGCGAAGGGGGCGCCAACGGCCACATAGGCATTGCGGTCGGCTCGGCCGACGACAAGCTCGCCGTCCAGCCGCTTGAGGGCATCGACCACAGGCCGCGCCGGCACCGCCAACTGGGCACCGGCGACGACGGCCTCGACGAGCGCATCGATCAGGGACGGCGGCGCCAGCGGCACCAGGGCGTCATGCACGACAACCGTCTCCGCACCAGGAGAGCGTTCGCCGTCAGAACCGGCGCCCTGCACGGGCACGGCCAGACCGTGCTCCTGCAGCAGTCGGTGCACCTCCTCCGTGGAGGCGGCGAGTGGCACGAGGACCGTCACGTCGCCGACCAGAGTGCTGCGCAGCAGCGCTGTCACCGCATGGACGACGAGAGGGCGCCCGGCCAGGGGGGCCAGCGCGAGATCGAGCAGGCTGTCGT
>JBQCDV010000106.1:0-29324 GCA_051960855.1 Actinomycetales bacterium | reverse complement strand
ACGTTCTCCTTGAAGGTGAACCACGAGAAGGCCTCGAGCTCGGCATCGGTGACGTCCTCGGGGTCGACCGCAATGAGCTTGCAGTTGCGCTTGGCGGCCTCCTGTTCGAGGACGTGGAGCCGCTCTCGCTCAGCAGTGATACAGACGCCGCCGTGCGGCATCGACCGGCTCAGTGATCGCGCGACGTCGTCCAACGTCGGGCCCATCTCCTCGAGGTGGTCCTCGCGGACGTTGCACAGCACGCCGATCGTGGACTGGATCAACTTTTCCTGGTTGATCTCCTGCAGCGCCGGCATGACGGCCATGCACTCGATGACCAGGGCGTCCGGATCCTCGGCCGCGGCGCGCGAGACGATGCCGATCTGCTCGACGACGTTGGCGATGTTGAACTTCCGGTGCACCGGCTCCTCAGTGCCGTCGGTATAGATGAATCGGGCGGCGGTCCCGGTCGTCTTGGCCACGACGCGCAGGTCCCCGCCCCGCAAGGCGCCGGCGACGAGCCTCGTGATGGAGCTCTTGCCGCGGATGCCGTTGACGAGCACCCGGGTTGGAATGGCGTGCAGATTGCGCTCGTGCTGCCGTTGCTCGCGCATGCCTGCGACGAGGAGGACGAGCAGCGAGAGCGTGAAGACGCCGTAGAGGTAGGTCACGCGTCACCACTTCGTGTGTCGAGGTCGGTCGCCCCCGTGCCGTTAGGTGCAGGCCTGGCGGATGGCTCCGGCGCGCCCTCTGTCCGGCGCCCGGGCCGGTCACGCAGCTCCCGCCGGATGCGCTCGAGGTGGCGCGCGATGACGCCCACCTCGTCGAGACGGCGGGGCACGAGCTGCGTCGTTCGATCCCCGTCGGCCAGCCGCGTCGCCTGCTGCGACAGGTGCCGCAGCGGCAGCACCGTGGTGATGAGGTACCACCCCAGCAGCAGCAGGCTGAAGAGACCGGTGAGCACTGCCACGAGGATCAGCTCCCGGCGAGCCGCCACATCGGCGACGCCGAGCGAGGCATGGCTGCGCCGGGAGACGACGACCCACCCCAGCTGCTTCGCCGGCCCCTCCCCCGCCACCGGAGCCCAGCCGTAGACCACGCCCTCGCTCACGACATCGCGGGAGCCTTCGCCGGAAGCGCGGGCCGCGGCTGCGGCTTCCAAGACCTCCGGATTGGTCATCTGCTCGAGGGCCTGGAAGCCGCCACTGGCGGCGACGATCTCGCCCTTGGGGTCGATCAGCCAGCGTTCGCGCGCACCCGGCTCCTGCAACGGAAAGGCGAGGTAGCTGGCCCGGTAGCGCGAGGTCACGATCACGGGTCCACCCGTGGTGCTGCGGACGACCAGCAGCGGCTCATGCGAGGCAACGCCGAGCAGCTGCAGCGGCGGCCCATCAGTGGGGACGGTCGACGGCAACCCCTGCCCAACCGACAGCCCTGCGTCCGACTGACCGGCTTGTCCCGCGCCATCGAGACGCAGCTCCTGGTAGCGCGACCGCTCGTCGAGGAAGGCGGCGAGCAGCTGCTTGCGCTGCTGGCTCCCCTCGGCGAGCAGCGCCAGCCCGTTGAGGTCGTCGACGGCCTCGGCGAGCGACCGTGACAGCCGGCCGGCGATCGCGGCGGTGTGGTGCGCCTCGTCGGCGACAGCGTCCTGGCTGGCCGCCAGCCTCGCGGGCGGCGGCAGGACGAGTGGCATGGCGATCGCGAACAGCAGCAGCAGTCCGAGAGCGAGCGCCAGCGACGACCGCAATGACAAGCGACGCGACAGCAGTGCCGCCGACCCTTGCGGTCGGACGGGGGCAAGGTGGGTCACGCGGCGGGTCCGTCTGAGACGACGTCGGCGAGGCTCCGGACGAGGCGCACGAGCTCGCGCGGGTCGAACGGCTTCGTCACGTACTCGTCGGCTCCCGCCTCAAAGCCCGCCACAACCTTGGGCTCCTCCGTCATGCCGGTGAGCATCACGACGCGAGGCTGAAGCGGCGAGCGCACCTTGATGGCCCGACACAACTCGATTCCCGTCCGCCCCGGCATCTCCCAGTCGAGCACCGCGACAAGGACGTCAGGATTGCCGAGCAACTGCTCGGCCTCGAGCCCGTCCGCGGCAAGCAGAACCTCAAATCCCGAACGACGCAGCGCGGCGGACGCCAGGCGGCGCACCATCTCGTCGTCGTCCGCGACGAGGACAGCGCGGAGACCGGAACCGGCCTCCGAGCTCGTGGCGGCGGGGTCGCCCTCTGCGTCCCGGCTGCGTCGTGGCCACCTCATTCGACCTCACCCTCCTGTCCCCGCGCCGGTCCTGCGTGATCCTCGGCTCCTGCGTCGAGCAGGGGGCCTGGCTCGTCCCCGCGCGCCGCGCGCCGTCGCAGCAGCGCCACCCGCAGTCGCTCCAGGGCCCGCGCGGTCCGGCCGATCTCGTCATAGGCGCCGACCGGGACCGGCTGCCGCAGGTCGCCGAAGGCGACCCGTTCGCTCTCACGCTCCAACGCCAGCACGGGACGGATCACGCCGAGCCGCAGCCCCCACGCGAGCAGCGCCGTCAGGAGCAGGAGGCTGATGCCGTAGATACGACCGGGCAACTGCAGGGTGGCCGGGCGGAATGCCGGCGCGACCTCGCGGCGCGTCACCAGCCGGAAGCCGGCACGGCCGACAGGACCGTCTCCGGAGATGGGCGCATTGACGATCACGACCGGCCGGCGGCGTTCGCCCGGATAGACCAGTGACGTGGTCTGGTCACGGCTCAACGCGATGCCAGTTGGAGCGGCGTCAGTGGTGGTGGCCGCTACCACCGCTCCTCCCGCATCGAGCATCCAGGTCGCCTGGACGTCGGCGAGATCCAAGCTGTTGAGGAGGACCTCCGGGACCGCTTCCCCCACCACGGTGAAGGGTGACGCAGCAGTGTCCTCACGTGAAGAGATAACGATCGTCGGGCTCGTGCGGTTACCGATCACGCGATAGCGGCCCTCGCTCGCAGCAGCGGCCCTCATCTCCGGAGTGACCGCACCCACCTGCGCCGTGACCTTGCCCTGCGCCGTGATGACGGCCAGCCGGGACCACCGGGGCTGTGCCGCGAGCGCGCTCGCCAGTGCGTGCTGCGGAGCGACGACGCCGCTGGCGATGAGACGGCCGAGCACGGCGAGATCGTCGATGTCCTCGTTGCCCGATCGCCGGATGCCTTCGGCCTGGGCGCTGAGCCGCTCCTGGGTCGTGACTAGGGCGCCGTGCGGGGCCAGGTTGTCGTCTCGGTCACGGCCGACCAGCAGGATCGAGGCCAAGCCGAGCACCACCAACGCTGCCACGCCGACGAACCGCGGCAGCTGCACCGACGTGCCGAGGCGCCGCACCGGCGACGGCGCGCGCTCTCGCGACCGAACAGGCGATGGCGCGGTTGCCGTACTCACGAATGCCCAAACTCCTCAAGGCAGGCGCAGCGGTGCGGCCGATGCTCCCCCAATGACCGCGGAACGACAACTTAGACCGAGTGGGTGATTTCGCTCAGGTTGAAGCCCCCCGTGTCCCGAAGGACGGACAGACAGTTGAGGGCGCACCCGGGGAGTGGCTGTGAATAGCGGACGGATCCGCGCGGGCATCACCGCCAGCGTGATCGCGGCGACAGTCGGCACGACTGCATTTGTGGCCCTGCCCGCCGCGGCCTTCGCCGCGAAGGGCAAGCCCTCGGGACACGTAGCCAAGACGACGACGAGTCCCACACCGACGGCAACCACGAGCCCGACGGCAACCACGAGCCCGACGGCGACGGCGAGCACGACCGCGACGACGTTCACGACCCAGGCGCTCACGAACCCGGCGCGGGTCGTGGTGAGTGACTCCGCGGGAGTCGCTGCCACCTTTACCGTCGGCGCTCGGACGGTGAGTGTGAGGGGTTCGACGCGGATCTTCGCCGAGCCCTCGGGGACCACCGCGACGGTCACGAGCACGACCTGGGTGCGGCTGCTGCCGGTGGCCTTCTCCGGCAGCGTCGACTTCGACTGGCTGCAGCGCGAGCTCGCCGACACCTCACCGGACGTCCTCGCCGTCGCCATGCAGTACCAGCCTGGTGCCGGAGTCGTCCGCGACAGCAGCGGGCGGCAGATCGCGGGCGACGCCAGCTACGGTCCGCTCCTGGCCGACGGGACGCGACAGGAGGGCAGCGACTTCAACGACTACCTCGGCGTGACGTGGAACTACGCCGACGGGTCGGTTGACGCACCCGAGAGCGCCCAGCTCGGCGACCTCGACTGCTCCGGCTACGTCCGCATGGTCTACGGCTACCGCAGCGGCTACTCCCTGGCACTCACCGCCGACGGTCGCTCACTGCCGCGCCGCGCCGTCCAGATGGAGGCCGGCGCCCCCGGTCCCATGATCATCACCAACACCGGTGTCACCCCCACCAATCTGTCCGGCCTCCTGCCCGGCGACCTGGTGTTCTTCGACGCCAGCACCGACGACGGCACCGCCATCGACCACGTCGGCATCTACCTTGGCAAGGACAGCACGGGCAACTACCGCTTCGTCTCCAGCCGCAAGAAGGCCGACGGCCCGACGTTCGGTGACAACGGAGGCCGCGCCGTCCTCACCGGCTCGACCTACTACTGGGCCAAGGCGTTCCGCTCCGCGCGCCGGATCTGAACCTTCCGCCATCACGGCCACTGTCAGGGCCGGAGGACCTTGACCGGGGTGGCGGTGCCGGAGTCGACCACGTCGCCTCCCAGCGCCGGGGTGGTCGACCAAGCCACCAGCCGCACGTTGTCGACGTCGAGGTGCGCCGGAGAGCCAACTGCCGACTGCAACTCGACGCTGGGCTCCGCGGCTACGACTCCGTTGGGGACAGTGACGTCCAGCCGCGCTTGTCGGCACTGAGGCCCCACTGCCGGCACCTTCATCCGCGTCGCCCCGTTGCTAGGCCCGCGTGTATCCGGGAACCAACTGACCACAAGCTCGGCCTGCCCCTCGAGCCTCGCGATGTCGGCCACGAGCGTCAGCTTCCGTCCGCCGGCCACCAGCTGATGGAGGCGCGGGTGCAGGACGGACGTGCGCCCCGAGATCGCCGTCATGGTCACCCCGATCGAGCCATCACATGCGGCATCCCCGGAGACCCGAGAGCCCCGACCCAGGTCCCAGCCCAGCGCTCCCCTTGTCGATACGTCGGTGTCCAGGTCCTCGAAGCCGCCGCTAAAGAGCAGGTCGCGGCCCGCCCTCAGCGATGGGGAAGGCGACGACGTGAGCGTGACCCCCGGAGGAAGGACGACGACCTGTCGTGCGGGCAACGACAAGTCGACCTCAAGCTTGGAGGCCGCGCTGTCGGCATCGGCGCCGGTATCAGCGACAGCGGCGTCGGGGGCGCCGGCCGCGATGCGGGCCGCAACGTCGGCTAGATGCCCCGTGGTGGGCCGAGGCACAAACTGCTCATGCCAAATGGGGTCGGCCGCCGTGCGCTTCACCTGCCCATCACTCACATCCAGTCGTAGGACGTACGACGGGTAGGTCGGCCAGACTGTCTGATCGAAGAGCAAGTTGCCCATCGTGTCGGCGACGAGAGTTGACCCCACGTGACGGATGGCGCCTATCACGTGCGGGTGACCGTTGATGACCGCGAATGCACCGGCGTGCGCCGCTGCCTCCGTCAACTGCTCCACCGCCGGGCTCATCGTCCGCACATATTCGTAACCACCGTGAATCATGACAATGACGCTCGCCTGCTGGGCGCGAGCGTCAGCGACGGCGGCGCTGAGCCGCGACGCCTCGCACTTCGCCGCCCCGCCCTTGTTGCCAGCTGCAACGTAAGTAGTCAGTTGATCCTCTCCCGTGATGGTGGTGCAGCCAATAAAGGCGAAGCGTTGCCCCTTTCTGGTAAGAAACAACGGGCGCCACGCCGACGCCTCGTCGAGCCCCGCACCAAAATGTTTGATGCCAGCCGCGTCTAGAACCTCGATCGTCTGCTTCATGCCCGACTCGCCACCGTCGAAGACATGGTTGTTGCCGAGGTCCACGACATCCACACCAGACTGCTTCAGCCCCTGGCCACTCGCCAGAGCACTGGCAAAAGACGTAGTCCTTCGTCTGCTGGAGCCGAGCGTCACGTTGCTTCTCCAGACCCGTTGGCGGGTTCGACAGGATGGGCGATTCGAAATTGACCACAGTGACATCAGCGTCGGAGAGGAACGGCTTGACGTGGCTGAGCAGCGCCGCGTGCGAGGACGCTGAATTAGCCGAGATCAGAGCGTCGCTGAGATCACCGTCCTCATTCGGATCGTAGAAGCGGCGACCAAACATGACATCGCCGCCAAAGCGGAAGGACACCGTGCCCGCCGCCCTACTCAGGATGACGCGACGGGGCGTGTCCGCCGCGAGGGCGACAGCACGCGGCAGATATCCCGCCGCCGATACCGTGACCACGCGTGGACGAGTTCCACTGATCGTGAAGCTGCCATCGTCCTTCGTGGTTGTGACCCGGCCATCCACCGGCGTGACCTCCGCCGCGGCAAGCGGGTGGCCAGCCTCGTCGAGAACGACACCGCGCAGGGTGCCAGCGCTCACCGGGGGCTGGGCCAAAGGCTGAGCCGCTGTGTGCCGTGACCACAGCACGCAACCCGCGATGGCGAGGATCACGATGGTGACCAGCACGGCGACCAGCGCCGTTCGACGAGGCATGAGCGGCAGGTATACCGGCTCCTACGCTCGCCCGCCCCCCAACCGCACTCGCTGGTCAGTGATCGTCTCGTGGGTCGCCCGATTCTCTGGCAGGGTGGGGATCATGAGCAGCCAGAGCAGCAGCGCTCGCGCCCGACTGCTCCAGGAGCGCCACCTCATCGGAGGGCCGGAGGAGGAGCGGTTCGAGCGGATCGTGCGTCTTGCTGCTCGTCTCATCGGCGCCCCCGTCGCCCACCTCAATGTGCTCGACGACTCCACGACGTGGACCAAGGCGGCGGTCGGCAGCGAGCAGAAGCAACTGCCGGTCGGCGAAACCTTCTGCCAGCGCGTCATCGAAACACAGCAGGCGGTGGTGATCGAGGACCTCCGAACGGACACCCAGTTCCGCGACTACGCGCTGGTAACCGAGAAGCCGCACTTCCGCTTCTATGCCGGCGAGCCGCTCTCCATCGGCGATGAGGTGGTCGGGACCCTCTGCGTCCTCGACACGGTGCCACGCCAGCTGACGCCGGATCAGCGCGAGCTGCTGCGGGAGCTCGCGAGCTGGGCGCAGTCCGAGGTGGACAACGCGGGTCTCAACGAGCTGGTGGGCGCACTGCAGGACCGGGAGTCCCGGCTCGCAACCCTGCTCGACGCCGTGCCGGAAGCCGTCCTGCTCGTCGACGAGAAGTTCCGGCTGACGCCCACCAATCCCGCAGGCAGGACGCTGCTCCCGTCGGGGACGTCCGCTCTACGCGACGTCTTCCCGCTGTTGTCGCCGGACGCGCCGCCCTTCCTCGAACGCCGCGGCGAAGGAGGTGCGGCCCGATTGCCCGTCGAGACCACGCTGTGCACGCCCGACCAGCGGGTACCGGTCGAGGTCTCGGTCGCGCCACTTGGACTCAGCCGGGCACCGTGGCGGTGGCTCGTCCTGGTGCGCGACCTCAGCGACCTCGCCCAGGCCGATGCCGCCCTGCGCCGAGAGCGCCGCCTGACCTCGCTCATCCTCGATTCCACGACCGATGGCATCGTCGGCAGCACCACCGACGGCACCGTCTTCCTCGCCAACCGCGCCGCCACCGCGATGCTGACCTGCCGCAGCGGAGACTTGGTCGGACACAGCTTCCAGGAGGTCGCGCGGCCCGCGGCTGACGAGCAGGGGCAGATGACCCTGTCTCGCCGAGACGGCAGCCGGTTCCCCGTCGAGCTCGCCACCACACCCATTCAGGTCGGTGAGGAGGTCGTCGGGTCTGTTGATACTTTCCGCGACGTCTCACAGCGGCTGGAAATGGACCGGCTCAAGGACGAATTCGTCGGCGTGGTGAGCCACGAGCTGCGGACTCCCCTCACGTCCATCAAGGGCGCGCTCGGCCTGCTGTCCTCTGGCGCCTTCGGGGACTTCGCTCCGGAGCAGGCGCAACTGATCGACCTGGCGCGCAGCAACGCCGACCGCCTCGGCTTCCTCGTCGACGACATCCTCGATCTCGACCGCCTCGACGCCGGGCGTATGCCCCTCAACGCCGAGAACGTCGATGTCGTCGAGCTAGCGCGTCAGTCGGTGGACTCTCTGGACGGGGCCGCCCGGGCCGCCGGGGTGACGCTGCAGCTGCTGGACGAGGCCGGCGCGGCCGATGTCTCGGCCGACCCGATGCGACTGGTGCAGGCGCTGTGCAACCTCATCGGCAACGCCATCAAATTCAGCGAGGTCGGTGACACGGTCGTCGTGAGGGTGAGTCGCGACGACGCGGTCTCCGCCGGCAGCGTGACGGTCGCCGTCACCGACAGCGGCCCAGGCATCTCGCAGGACCAGCAACGGGCGGTCTTCGACCGCTTCCACCAGGTCAACCCCGCCGACCGTGGCAGCCGCAAGGGCAGCGGTCTCGGACTGTCGGTGGCCAAGGGAATCGTCGAACGCAGCGGCGGCCAATTGTGGCTACGCAGCACCAAGGGCCAGGGCAGCACCTTCGGCGTGACGCTTCCGGCTCTCACCACACCACGGGGACGTGAGGCGACATGACAGCTCCCGACGGCAGGCGACGGCTCCTTGTCGTGGACGACGAACCCGACATCCGGACTCTGGTCACGATGAGCCTCGAACGGCTCGGCGGGATGCAGGTCGTCCCGGCCGACAGCGGCCACGCCGCCCTAGACCTCCTCGCGAACGACCCGAGCATCGACGGGATCATCCTGGACGTCCAGATGCCCGGACTCGACGGTCCGAGCACGCTCGAGCGCGTCCGGGAGCTGCCGCACGGAGCGACGCTCCCCGTGGTCTTCCTGACCGCCAGCGTCCAGCCCTCGCAGCGTCGCGCCCTCGAGCAGCTCCCCGTCACCTCGCTGATCTCCAAGCCCTTCGACCCGGTGACGCTGCCCGACCTCGTCCGGTCCGCCTTCGGCTGGTGACGATGACCACGGCGGCGGACGACGACGGAGACCTCGGCTCGATCGTCGAGTCCTTATGGCGCGAACAGCTGCCCGCGGTGCGTGAACGCGTCGAGGTGCTGCGCGCGTTCGCCGGCGGCCGCGAGGACCTGCGGGAGGAGGCCCGGCGCATCGCGCACAAGCTGGCAGGCGGCCTCGGCAGCTACGGGCGTCTTCGTGCGAGCGAGCTGGCGCGCGATATCGAGCACGGCATCAGCGGCGGCATAGCCGGTCGCGAGCTCAGCGCACTCGTCGAGGAGCTGGACGCGGCCGCGCTCTGACTGAGGTTCACTCGTCCTTGGGGATGGAATGGAAGGCGACGTGCCGCGCACCGTCCCTCCGCAGCTCCCACCGCACGCGCTGTCCACCATCCGCCAGCCCGACCTGGCCGCCGACGGCCTGCTGCTGCGCAGGTGGGACGCCGACGCAGACGCCGAGCCGGTGCGGGCGGCGTTCGAGGATCGCTGGATCTCGCACTGGCACGCGCGGACGATGGACAGCGTCGAGGAAGCCCGGACCTGGATCGGCGACTGGCACGATCGCTTGGCCTCGGACACGGACGCGTCGTGGGCAGTCACCGAAGCGGGAGCGCTGATCGGCTACGTCGCACTGCGGGACCTCGACGTGCTGCAGGCCAGTGCGCAGCTGTCGTACTGGGTCCGGCCCGAAGCGCGCGGGAGGCAGGTGGCGCAGCGCGCGGGCCGTGCCGTCGTCGACTGGGGCTTCGGCGAGCTGGGCCTGCACCGCGTCTGGCTCGCTCACACGGTCTGCAACCCCCGGTCGTGCCGCATCGCGACTGTGCTGGGCCTGGAGCTCGAAGGCACGATGCGCGACTATTACCGACACCTGGACGGTTGGCATGACGCGCACCTGCACGCGCGCATCACGGCGGGGCCTACTGCAGGGCGACGACGACCAGCATCGCGATGATCAGCAGGGCCACGACCGCGACGCCGATCCACACGACATCGCTGCTCGAGAGCCGGGTCGGACGCGACGACGGGACGCGGTCCCGATCGCCAGACTCGGGGGTCTGGTCGTGGCGCTCGTCGGTCACGGGCTCACGGTAGGAGCGCTGCGTCACATCTCTCCGCAGGACTGACCGATCTTGAGGCAATCCTGAACCTTGTTTACTCGCTCGCCACCGAAACGCCGGCGAGGAGGCCACGAAGCGCAGGAGCCGGGCGACGCCGTTCGCGTTGGTATCGACAAGGACGTGTCGCATTTCGGCTAGACCAGCGGCCCCCGCGCCGCGCATGCTGGCCCGGTGCACCGCGACACCGAGGCCTGCGTGCGGGCCGTGCAGGCAAAGGACACCCGCTTCGACGGGACCTTCATCACTGCGGTGACCACGACGGGGATCTACTGCCGGCCCAGCTGCCCAGCCATGACACCCCGGCCGGAACACATGCGCTTCTACCCCTCGGCGGCTGCCGCCCAGCGTGACGGCTATCGCGCGTGCAAGCGGTGCCGGCCCGACGCGTCCCCCGGCTCGCCGGAATGGGACGTGCGCGGGGACGCCGTGGGTCGGGCGATGCGTCTCATCGGGGACGGCGTCGTCGACCGGGACGGGGTGCCGGGCCTGGCGGACAGGCTGGGCTGGAGCGTGCGGCAGGTGCAACGGATGCTGCAGGCCGAGCTCGGCGCCGGTCCCCTCGCGCTCGCCCGGGCCCAACGCGCGCAGACCGCCCGGGTGCTGCTGGAGACCACCGACCTGCCGGTCACCGACGTCGCGCTGACCGCGGGCTTCGGCAGCCTGCGGGCCTTCAACGAAACTGTCCAGCAGGTCTTCGCCGCCACCCCGACGCAGCTGCGGGCGACCGCGCGGCGCTCGGCTGGCACTCACACTCGCAACTCAGTAGGAAGCGGCGTCACCGTCAGCAACCCTCGGTCACTCGGCGGGCATGACGTTGCCTGCTCGACACCAAGGGGCGGCGGCGCTCACTCCGGTCTCGTCGCGTTGGACCTCCGGCTGCCCTTCCGGCCGCCGCTGCATCCCGACACTGTCTTCGGCCACCTCGCCGCGACCGCCGTGCCCGGCGTCGAGGAGTGGCGCGACGGCGCCTACCGCCGCACCCTGCGTCTCCCCCACGCCTGGGGCATCGCCTCACTCCGGCCGCCCGCACCCGGGTCGCGTCATGTCGACTGCCGGCTGCTGCTGGCGGACCTGCGCGACCTCACTGCTGCGACTGCCCGCCTGCGGTGGCTGCTGGACCTCGACGCCGACCCCGTCGCGGTCGATGCGGCGCTCGGCGAGGACCCCGCGCTGGCGCCGTTCGTCGATGCCCGTCCCGGGATCCGGGTGCCGCGAAGCGTCGACGGCCCCGAACTCGCCATCCGCGCCGTCCTCGGTCAGCAGGTCTCGACCGCGGCCGCTCGCACGCACGCCGCGCGGCTGGTGCTGGCGCACGGCACGGCGATCACCGACCCCGAAGGCGGTCTGACGCACCTCTTCCCCGACCCCGCCGCGCTGCTCGAGCTCGACCCCGACGCCCTGGCACTCCCAACGGCGCGACGAACGACGCTGCTCGGGCTGGTCGCCGCCCTCGCCAGCGGGCGGCTCGACCTCTCCCCCGGATGTGACCGCGAGGAGGCCCGCGTGCGGCTGACAGAGCTGCGCGGCCTCGGTCCATGGACGGTCGACGTGGTGGCGATGCGGGCGCTGGGGGACCCCGACGTACTGCTGTCGACCGATCTCGGGGTGCGCCAGGCGGCGTCACGGCTGGGCCTCGGCAGCGGTCGCGCGCTGATGGACCGGAGTGCGGAGTGGCGGCCGTGGCGCTCGTACGCCACGCAGCTGCTGTGGGCGACGGGAGACCACCCCATCAACCACCTGCCCCCTCTTCGCGCCGAGCAGGCCCCTCGCGCCGACCCACCCTCTTGCGTCGAGCAGGCAACGTCATGCCCCCCGAGTGACCGGCGGTTGCAGCGAGTGAGCGACGAGGACAGCGGTCAGACTGAGAACGTGAGGACGGCGTGATGACAGCGACACGAGTGATGGACAGCCCGCTGGGGCCGATCCTGCTGACGGCCGAGGCCGGTGCGCTGACCGGGCTGCACTTCCGGGACGACCTCAGCGTCTCGCCCAAGGAGTGGGTGGTCGGGCGCGACGGGGGCGACGACGCCGAGCCCGACGAGCAGGTCGTGGCCGAGGCGGAGCGCCAGCTGCGGGAGTACTTCGCGGGGCAGCGGGTGGACTTCGACCTGCCGCTGGCACCCGAGGGGACGGCGTTCCAGAGCAAGGTGTGGGCCGCGCTGCAGCGCATCCCCTACGGCGAGACGTGGAGCTACGGACGGCTGGCGACCGAGATCGGTCAGCCCACCGCGAGTCGGGCCGTGGGCCTCGCCAACGGGCGCAACCCGATCGCCATCGTCATCCCCTGTCACCGTGTGATCGGCGCCAACGGCACCTTGACCGGCTACGCCAGTGGGACGGAGCGGAAACGGTGGCTGCTGGACCTGGAGACTCCGACGCTGCTCTGAGGCCTGTGGACGACGGCCGACGCGAGAGGGTGGTCATCGGCAGACTCGACACGTGACGAACTCCGACCACCTGGAGCACCATGAGTGTCGTGACCGTCCTGCCGTGGAGCCGCCCGCTCATCCGCGAGGACCTCGCGGCTCTGCCCGATGACGGCCACCGCTACGAGTTGCTCGACGGCGCTCTCGTCGTGACCCCGTCGCCTACCGGCTGGCACCAGCGAGCAGTCGCGCACCTCGTCCGCCAACTGTTCGACCACGTCCCGGTCGAGATGGCAGTGCTCTTCGCGCCCATGGATGTGGTCCTGTCCGAGGACACGGTGCTGCAGCCCGACATCCTCGTGGTGCCCGAGTCGTCGATCGGGCGCGTCATCGAGACCGTTCCGCTCCTCGCCATCGAGGTGCTCTCCCCCAGCACTCGCCGCATCGACCTGATGCTCAAACGCAGCCGCTACGAAGCAGCCGGCACCGCCGCTTATCTCGTCGTCGACCCCGACGAATGGTCCATCCACGCGTGGGTGCTCGACGACGACGGACGCTACGCCGAGGCGGGCGCCGTTCGGGGAGATGAGGTGCTGCATCTGTCGCAGCCCTTCGAACTCACGCTGGCGCCACCCCCGCCGGTCGGTTCGTGACGTGAGCGCCCTGCCGTGGAGCCGCCCGCTCATCCGCGAGGACCTCGCGGCTCTGCCCGATGACGGCCACCGCTACGAGTTGCTCGACGGGGCCCTCGTCGTGACGCCCTCGCCCTCGGCCGCGCACCAGGACGCCGTCTTGCACCTGGCCGCGCAACTGCTGGCGCAGGCACCTTCAGGGACACGCGTCTTCGTCGCTCCCCTGGACGTCGTGCTGGCGCCAGACACCGTCCTCGAGCCAGACGTCTTCGTCGCGAGAAGCGCCGACGTCGCACGAGTCGTCGAAGGCGCCCCGCTGCTGGCCATCGAGGTGCTCTCCCCCAGCACCCGCCGGATCGACCTGATGCTCAAACGCAGCCGCTACGAAGCAGCCGGCACCCCGGCCTATCTCGTCGTCGACCCCGACGAACCCTCCATCCACGCCTGGGTGCTCGACGACGACGGACGCTACGCCGAGGCGGGCGCCGTTCGGGGAGAGGAAACCCTGCACCTGTCGCAGCCCTTCGACCTGACGCTCACGCCACCTCCACGGCTCGGGGATGACGCTTACACCGGCGTGTGACAGCATCGGGGGTCCGTACTCGAGACACCGGGCGGACGATTACGCCGGTGATCTTGAAGGGTAGGCCGCAGGCATGAGTGATGCGCTCGACACCGCTACTGCGGCGCTCGCCCAGATCGTCCTCGCCAACGAGACGCTCGAGTCCGTCCTCGACACCATCGTTCATCTGGCCAAGGACGTCATCCGGCCCGCCGACGCCGTCTCGTGCACCCTGATCCGCGGGGACGAGAGCTGGACGCCTGCCTACACCGACACCATCGGGCTGGAAGCCGACGAGCTGCAGTACGCCGCGGAATACGGCCCGTGCATGGACGCCGGCAAGACCGGTCACGTGCTCGTGATCGACGACATGCGCACCGACGAGCGCTGGCCCACCTACACGCCCAGAGTGCTCCGCACCGGCATCCTCAGCTCGGCCAGCTTCCCGATGCCCGTCCAGACCGAGGTCCTCGGCGCGATCAACGTCTACAGCCTGCGCCCGCACGTCTTCCAGCGCGAGCACCTCGAGGTCGGCGCCGAGCTCGCCTCCTACGCCGCGGTCGCCGTGGCCAACGCCCGAGCGCTGCACTCCGCGAGCAGCGCGGCCCAGCAGATGCGCGAAGCGATGGCCTCGCGCGCCGAGATCGAGCAGGCCAAGGGCGTGATCATGGCTGAGCGCCGGTGCAGCCCGGAGGAAGCCTTCACCGTGCTGGTGCGCGCCTCGCAGCACTCCAACCGCAAGCTGCGCGACGTCGCTCGCGATGTCGTCAAGCGGTTCGTCCCCGCCTCTCCGTAAAGACCCGATGCGGGTGGAGAGTCCTACCGATTCCGGGCTAGGATTCGATCACTTCTTTCGCGCGGCTCAGCAACGAGACCGGCGCGGCGACCACTGGGGGCTCGTCTCTGACGAGGGTCGCCACACCTGTTGACCCGGCGGCCGCGCCAGCAGCGCGACGGCTCGCCCCGTTGGCCACGGGCCAGAGCGGAACCATGAGCGAGGAGAAGACGAGGGACCACGCGGTCCCCATCGACGACGTTCAGGCGTCGGACCACCACGACGGCACGACTGGCTTCACGGCTGCCGACGACCCCAGTGACGTCCAGGGCCTGACCGAGCTGGTCGCCCAGTTGCGTGCCGAGAACGCCGCCCTGCGCGCCGAGGTGTCGCAGTTCCGCGAGGCGATGACGACGCGTGGGGTCATCGAGCAGGCCAAGGGGATCCTGGGCTGGCAGAGCCACCACGACCCCGAGGAGATGTTTGGGGTCCTCGCGTCGGTCTCGCAGGCCTCGAACCTCAAGGTCCGGGCCGTCGCCGAGCTCGTCGTCGAGCGGGCGACGCACGGTGAAGAGGTGCCGCTGGACGTCCTACGCCGGGCGCTGATCGATGCCGCCCGTCGCCGCACTCCTGAGGGGCGCCCCCAGGCAACCGAGACCGCCTAGCGCCGCTCGCCGGCACCCCTGTCACGATCGAGCGGGTTCGGGCAGGATCGAGGAACGCCGCCGACGGGTTGAGCTGCCAGCCCCGACGCTCGACGGAACGGACCCACCTCATGGACATCCTCCACGTCTCCACCGAGACGCATGGTGAGAGCGCCCTGCTCCGGCTCGAGGGGGAGATCGACCTCTCGTCGGTGGACGTGATGCGACGTGCGGCGCTCGACCTGCTGCATCGCGGCGCCCGCCTGGCCCGGCTCGAGATCGACTTCGCCGGCGTCACCTTCCTCGACAGCACCGGTATCGGAGCCTTGCTCGACATCTCGACCAAGGCACAGCAGACCGGCACCACCCTCACCCTCACGAACGTCGCAGCGGCCCCTCACCGAGCGATCCGCGCTGCGGGCCTGGCGCCGGTGCTGCTGGGTGAGGCGGGGTTTGTGCAGCCGCGGCGGAGCGTGGACTGACGGCGCGCCGCGGCTGCCCCCGCGGCCTCCGCTGTCTCGCCTCCACGCCGCCACCCGCGCCCAACTGCTTCAGAGCGCCGCGCCGGCCGTTTGCGGGAGCTGTTGGTGTTTTTGCGGGCGGGACACGCGAGCTGTCGGAGTTTCTGCGGCTTCTATCCCGCACCAGCACCAACACCCCCTCTGAGCAGCACCAACAGCTCTCGTGGGGAAGGCCGCGACTGCCGCCGCGGCCGCGGAGTCCGCGGGCCCTACGTGGTGCGAGCCAGACGCCTTGCGAGGAACGCGCCATAGACCCAGTGGCCGACGAGCAGCGTGACCTGCCGAGACCGCTTGTCGCGCCAGATCACGGGAGAGAGACGCAGCAACGGAAGCACGCAGCCGTAGCTGGCGAGGTAGATGCCCGTGGCGTAGGCGACCCCGGAGGCCACCGACGGACGGCCGCCACGCCGGCGTTGGATCGCGGCGTAACCCGCCCCGCCGGCAGCGCCGAAGGAGGTGTGGGTGACGCCGGTCAGCGCCGCAGAGACCCACGGTGATGGCTGAAGCCCGGCGTGTTCGAGCGTGCGGCGCGTGACGATCCGCGGAGGGATCTCGCCGAAGCGGGCCGCCAGCTTCCCTGCAGCCAACTCGAGAGTCATCGGGCCCGTCGCGTAGACACCGGCGGCCGCACCCCGTGCGAGGTCCGCCAGGACGCCACGGGAAGGGGCAGCGGCGTCGTTCGGGGATGGGTCTGAGGGGGGTGGTGGTGCCACGGCGGGCCCAGGCGGCGCCTCCACCTCGGGCACCACCTGGCCCAGCCGCCGACCGCCGCGCATCAGACGCCCTGGCTCTGCCCAGCCCGGGCGCGAGCACCAGCGCGGGTGCGGTCGGGGTCGACCTCGCGCTCCGGCCAGCGCCGCAGGTACTCCGACTCCAGCGCGCGGGTGCGCTGCTCGAGGGCCTGCCAGGCGTCGTCGGTGCCGTGCAGGAACGTCGTGTGCCGCATGTCGTGGACGCGCTCGAGCTCGCGGCGGAGGTCGTCGTCGCTCAGCTGTTGGGGGTCCACGCCGTGAGCCGGTCCATGGTCGGTATGCCGGGCCAGCTGCTCGGCGTCGGTCTCGCCGGTGTCGGCGTCGGTCTCCGCCTCGGCGTGAGCGGTCAGGTCGACCACGGGTTCGCCGGTGTAGCCGACCGGCTCGAAGGCGTTCGTGGTGCCGTCGCTCATGTCATCTCCTCCGGGTGGTGGGTCGCCCATGCGTGGCCGCTGGATCCAGTGATCTTGGACGTTTGGGAAGCGGCCACGCGGGGTCAGGCTCCGTCCGTGGCGACATACCCCCCCGCGCAGGCGACGCACCCCTCCGGCCCGCGGCTTGTCTTGCTGCGGCACGGCGAGACCGAGTGGTCCCGCACCGGCAAGCACACCGGCCGGACCGACATCCCGCTGACCGACACCGGCCGAGAGCAGGCGCGCAACGCCGGTGAGCGCCTGCGCGACTTCGACATCCGCGAGGTCTACGCCAGCCCGCTGTCACGCGCGTGGGAGACGGCGGAGCTGGCGCTCTCCGCCGCGGGTCTCGACGTCCCCGTGCACTCCGAGCCCGACCTCGTCGAGTGGGACTACGGCGACGACGAGGGCCTCACCACTCCCGAGATCCAGCAGGAGCGGCCGGGCTGGACGGTGTTCTCGCAGGGACCCAAGAACGGCGAGACGGCCGAACAGGTCGGCGCCCGGCTCGACCGCGTCCTCGCCCGCGCCACAGGGCAGATCGTCTCGCCGCAGGCCGCCGCTGCCACTGCCGTCGACGCCCGCGACGGCGGCCCCGGCCCTGCCGCGCCACGCTCCCTGTCGCACCGGTCAGCCGCACCCGACCCCGACCGCGACGCCTCCCCCGGCGACGTCCTCCTGGTTGCGCACGGCCACTCCTTGCGCGTGCTGACCGCCCGGTGGCTGGGACTGCCGCCGACCGAAGGCCGCCTCTTCCATCTCCAGACCGGCACCGTCTCGCTGCTCGGCTACGAGCACGGGCTGCGCATCATGCTGGCCTGGAACCTCGACTAGCCCGGACGTCCGGGGACCGCGTGCCGCCCGCACGACTGCCGACCGACGACTCATGGCCGGCGAATGGTGACGCCAGCTCACCACCGCATCTCGCGCTCGCGTGGACGTTTCCGGTTGTCCCACAACCACCGATGTCCACGCGACAGCGAGGACACCTCCGTCCTGGCGCCAGCCCCTCGCCCACAACAGCGAAGTGCCGCCAGATCTCGCCTGGCGGCACTTCGTGACGAACGTCGTTGCTGGTGGTGCGGCTCGCAGCGAACCGCGGGGGCTGCGTGCTGCTGTCAGCCGACCCGGCCGTAGGACACCGAGCTGGTCCACGCACGGTGCTTGCCGGTCACGGTGCCGGGACGGCTGGCCTCGTACCAGTAGCCGTTGCCCGCGTAGATCGCGACGTGGCTGATGCGGCCGCCCTTGTGGACAAACACCAGGTCGCCGGCCCGCAGCTGCGAGGCCGAGATGTGCTGCACGGCGCCGTACATCGAGGCGGCGGAACGCGGCAGCGAGTAGCCCAACTGGCGCATGACGTAGCCGACGTAGCCCGAGCAGTCGAAGCCCTGGCTGGGCGTGCTGCCGCCGTAGACGTAGCGAACGCCGGAGTAGCGCTGCGCCATCACCATCACCTGCGCGCCAAAGCCACTCGGCAGGGCGGTGCGCACGCTGCTGCGCGACACCGACTGGCTGCGCGAGGTGTGGCGCGAGGCCGAGCTGGACGAGCGCGACTGGCGCTGAGAGTCGCGCTGGACGGCGGCTTCCTCGGCTGCCTTCTCCTTCGCGACCTCGGCGGCCTTGGCAGCCGCGGCGGCCTTGGCTGCCTTCGCCTTCTTCAGCGCCTCGGCCTTGGCCTTGGCCTCCGCCTGGCGCTTGGCTGCCAGCTGGGCGGCGAGGGCCTTGCGGGCCCGCACGACCGCGGCCAGCTCGTGGGCCTGGGCGACGTCGGCAGCGTCCTGAGCGCGGGTGGCAGACAGGGCGATCGCAGCCGCGGAGAAGGCGGACGGCTTCCAGGCGCCCAGGGGCTGGAAGCCCGAGGCGGAGGTCTGGGAGGTCACGTCGTTGTGCGGCAGCGGCGCAGCGGCGGTGGTGGCCAGCACCGAGCCCGACAGCGCGAGCAGCGCGGCCGCGCGCTTGGGGGTGACGCCGATGCCGGCGAGGGTACTGGGAGCGCGTCGGGCAGCGTGGGCGCCGCCGTTCGAGCGCAGACGCAGGTCAGCGAGTGGCAGCGCGCGTACGCCTGCCCGGGCGTGCTTTGGCACGTGGCATCTCTCCGACGCCTGTGAGGTCAGCTGACGGGCTAGGGCCGAAGAGTTGCCCTGCCACCGGTAACTACTGGGGAAGACCGGTGACTTCGCCCCTGGTCACGTCTCTGCAGGCGGGCCTGCGGAGCCGAGACCGTTGGGTCCCCCACTCCTGCCATGTGGTCGACGACATGAGATCCTCACGCGGGGCAGGACTCGGCGTCCGCGCTCGGGCCGGAGGGGGGTTCCCTTCGGCGTTGCCGACTCTAAACGTCTTCGACGCAGGATGTCCATATTGGTCATCGGCCTGTCGCAATCGAACCGTTACCAACGCTGCGCACGCGTGGGGCCTGTCGTGATCATCCCGTGACCAGGCGGCAGCGTCGGTGCAGTCCACCAGAGGGACAGCGGACGGTTCCCACAGAGACATCGATCGGTCCCCAACGGAGACATCGGTGGCGCCCCCCACAGGGACATCAGCGACAATGTCTCGGTGGCCCACGACCTGATCGACACCACCGAGATGTACCTGCGGACGATCTACGAGCTGCAGGAGGAGGGCGTCGTCCCGCTGCGGGCGCGCATCGCCGAGCGTCTCGGGCAGAGCGGCCCCACGGTGAGCCAGACAGTGGCCCGCATGGAACGCGACGGGCTGCTGATCCTCGGCGACGACCGACACCTCGAGCTCACCGACGAGGGACACCGCCTCGCCACCCGCGTCATGCGCAAGCACCGCCTGGCCGAGCGGCTGCTCGTCGACGTCATCGGCCTGGAGTGGGAGCAGGTCCACGAGGAAGCCTGCCGCTGGGAGCACGTCATCTCCGACGCCGTGGAGCGCAAGCTCGTCGCACTGCTCGAACACCCCACCGAGTCGCCCTACGGCAACCCCATCCCCGGTCTCGACGAGCTAGCCGACAACTCCCTGAACGGCGCCGCCACGGCTGACCCGGCAGCCTCGGCTCGGCCCGCCCATCCCGGGCAGGTCAACGGGGACCACCGGGGCTTCCTCGACGGAGTGCGGGCACTCACCGATGTCGACCTGACCGACTCCTCGACGGTCGTCGTGCGCCGACTCGGCGAGCCGATCCAGACCGACATCGCCCTCCTCGGCCGTCTCCGGCGCGCGGGCGTCGCCCCCGGCGCAGCCGTCCAGGTCATCGCCTCCTCCTCCCCCGGCGGCGTGCTGCTGGGCAGCGCTGGGGAGCAGACCGAGGTGAGCCGCGAGATCGCGAGCCACGTCTTCGTCGCCGCCGTGTAACCACCGCGGCCTCGTCACGCCACGTCCGGGCGGCTCCTGGTGCGCAGGCCGCGCCCAGACCGCAGGATGGGTCGGTGCCGACCGACCGCCCCCGCAGCGTCTTCTGGTTCCGCCGGGACCTGAGGCTTGATGACAACCCAGCTCTGCTGCAAGCCGGCCGCGACGGGCGTGAGGTGCTTCCGCTCTTCGTCCTCGACCCCGCCCTGTGGCAGCCGGCGGGTGAGACCCGCCGCGCCTACCTCGCGGCGAGCCTCCGATCCCTGAACGACGACCTCGTGGCTCGTCTCGGCGCCCCACTGCACGTCCGCGAAGGTGATCCCGTCGAGGTCGTCGCTCGGATGGCGCAGGAGGTCGGTGCTGACGAAGTGCACATCGCCGCCGACTACGGCCCCTACGGGCGTCAGCGTGACGAGAAGGTCGAGCGCGCACTGCATGCCGAGGACATCGAGCTGGTGCGGACGGGGTCTCCCTATGCCGTGGCGCCGGGCCGGGTGACGAAGCAAGACGGCGAGGCGTTTCGAGTCTTCTCCCCCTTCGCCCGCGCATGGCGCGACCACGGCTGGCGCGCTCCCGCGCGTGCGGCCAGCAAGGACAACGTGGCCCTTATTGAGGTGAGCGGTAACAAGCGTCTGCCTGACGTGAAGGTGCCCGAGGGGCTGTCACTGCCGCCAGCGGGTGAGGCAGCGGCGCGCGCACGATGGGCGTCGTTCGTCGATGACGGGCAATTGCGTCACTACGACGAGAACCGCAATCGGCCGGACCTCGACGGCACCACGCAGCTGTCGCACCACCTGAAGTGGGGCGAGGTCCACCCCCGCACACTGCTGGCCGACCTTGGGCAGCACCGCGGCAAGGGCGTGGAGTCGCTGCGCAACGAGCTGGCGTGGCGGGAGTTCTATGCCGACGTGCTCTGGCACCGGCCGGAGACGGCGCGGGAGTACTACCGGCCGGAGCTGGGACGGATGGAGTTCGACGAGCCTGACGACCGCTTCGCTGCCTGGCAGGAGGGGCGCACCGGCTATCCCATTGTGGACGCGGGGATGCGGCAGCTGCGTGCGGTCGGGTGGGTGCACAACCGGGTGCGGATGATCGTGGCGAGCTTCCTGGTCAAGGATCTGCACGTCGAGTGGCAGCACGGAGCACGGGAGTTCATGCGCTGGCTGCGGGACGGGGACCTGGCCTCCAACAGCCATGGTTGGCAGTGGGTGGCGGGGACGGGCACGGATGCGGCTCCCTACTTCCGGGTATTCAACCCGGTGTCGCAGGGGCTGAAGTTCGACCCCGACGGCGACTATGTGCGGCGGTACGTGCCGGAGCTGCGCGGCGTGGAGGGTGCTGCGGCGCACGAGCCGTGGACCCTCCCCGGCGGGCTCCCCCAGGGCTACCCGGAGCGGATCGTCGACCACGCGGCAGAGCGTCGCGAGGCCCTCAGCCGCTACGAGGCTGCCAAGCGGTGACGCCGCGGGCTGCTGTTGAGGGTTCTCAACGCGGCTGTTCTTCCTCGCTTCACGGATCGCGACTACAGATGGACCCGCCGCACTCGGATCGCACGCCGGGCTGCGGTGCGGGAGGTAGCCCGTGGTGACAACCCCTCCTCCTGGGAAGCGGCGGCGGCGAGCCTCGGGGGCTCGCCGCCGTCAGTCCGTCGGGCGCCGGTCGGGCCTGCGGGGCACGCCGCCGTCAGTCCGTCGGCTATCGCCACGAACTTGGGACGGCCTTCTTCCAGGTGCTGCCCGCAGGCTTCGCCGGTTTCGCGGGTTTCGTGCCGCTCGGCGTCGCTGACTTCCAGGTGCTCCCACCCTGCGCCGGCACGGCAGGAAGCGGGGGCATGTCGCCGGGAGCCTGGAGGGCTGGACGGGCCGGGGCGCCACCCGGTGCCGGGGACGTGGGACGGGCGGGCTTGGCGTCCTTGGGCGCGTAGTCCAGCTGAGCGACGTACCACTTGCGCGGCACCGGCTGGTTCATCTGCGCGGCAAGCTTGACGAGGTCGGGATAGGCCGCGTTGCCGTCGATCTCCTTGACGCTCTTCACGACAAAGCGCGACCCCGGCAGCAGCAGCACCTCCTTCTCCTTCTTCACCGCCGAAATCTCCGAGATGTCGCGACCGTTCGTGTTGGACAGGACCGCGACGACCGCGATGTCCTTGGAGGCGTCGATCTTGTACTCGATGCCGATGCCGTGCGCGAAGTTGAGCGCGACCTTCTCCTCCTGCGCCGAGCTGGCGAAGCTGTCGAAGGACATGACCGCGCCCACTCCGAACTGCTTCTTGAACTCGTCCTCCGTGTAGCGCGCTCCGCGGTAGGTGTCCTGCGTCCAGGGCGGCAGCTTGGACAGGCCCTGCATGGCCACACCCGCGTGCAGGGCTCCTTCCTCCCGCAGGTCGCGGTCGTCGATGTCCGTGAGACCGAGCTCCGGCTTGGCCTTCTGTGCACCCATCCAGCTGGCGCTGTTGGCCGTCGCCGGGTTGATGTAGGTGTAGTCCGCCCCTGTGAACGTGTTGACGGCGGCGGACTCTGCCGCCGTCATGCCCATCGACTCGCCGATCTCCTTGGTCTTCTTCGAGGCGCCGTTGAGGTGCTTGAGAGCCTTCAGCGCGTGCGGGTCGGATGCCCCTTCCACCGTGGCCTTCATGTTGCTGAGGTAGACGTCCTGCGCCTGCCCCTTGCTCAGCTGGGCCAGCTCGACCGGGATCTCGTCGGCCAGTTGCATCACGAGCGCGCGATGTGCTGACGCGTCGCCACGCCCTGGACCGTTGAGCCAGGAGGTGCAGGCGGCGTCGAGCTGCCGCAGGGCGACCTCCCGCTGCTCTGGCTTCGCCTTTACGAGCGCCGCCAGGGCTTTCCGGATCGCCGCGAGCCCCTTGTCTTTCGTCTTGCCGGCGGCGTCGAACTCCTGCGTTCCGATGCTGAGTCGCCGCACGGCAGGTGCGCTCGACGTGACGACCTGGCTGACGGCGCGGTTGCCGGCCGACCGCTGGAGCGCGAGCAGGCCGGCTGCACTGGCAGACCCAGAAGTTAGCGAGGCCTCGGGTGAGTGAGCGGCGGCGGTGTGAGCGGCGGCGGTGTGAGCGGCGGCGGTGTGGGCGGCGGCGGCAGGCGGCGTGCTGGCCGTCGCCTTTCCCGTCCGACGGGCCAGTGGGGCGTGGCCGCTGCTTGGCATGCCTGACGATCTCGCGCCCGGCTCCTGTTGGCAATCACTTCCGGTGAGATCCACTCCGGGGCGTGGCAACTCCTCTCACTGCGGTCCTCTCACTCTGCAACTTCTGCCGCTATAGCGTCAGAAGTTGCACAGTCAAAGCGGGTGCCGTGCGGCAGAGCCCCTGGGCCAGGGCGTGTGGACCACTCGCGGTGGAGCAGCGCCGGTGGAGAGAGCCGGTGGACCGACCGCGGTGGACGTCGGGAGCTGTCGTCTGAGGCTCAGGCGTCCCGAGCGGTCCGGCGTTCGAGCAGCTGCTGCTGCATGACCCAGCGGCGGATGTGCTCCTCGCCGTCGACGGGGTCGTCGAACCGGATGACGACCTCGAACTGGCCCTTCTCGCAGGTGATGGAGCGGAGCACTGTCCCCGAGGGCACGACCGTGCGGGCGCCGAGCGACAGCTCGACCGTCACGGAGGCGCCAGGCTGCAGCGGCGACTCGGTGGCAGGCAGGAGCGTGCGAACGCCGCCCTCTGACAGGTCCACTGCGACGCCGGTCAGGACGGTGGGCTCGGCACCGGCCTCGGCGGGCTCCGGCTCTCCGCCGGCAGTGACCGCGCCAGCGGAAGCGCCACCGGCAGCGCCAGCGGAAGCCCCAGCGATAGACCCCACGGAGCCGACGCCACCCACGCCGCCGGGCCGGGGCTGCACCAGCAGTCGCTCCTGACAGCGCACGCGCACGAAGCGGCGTCGCTGAAGCAGCTGGGGCTCGCCACGCGGCGTCAGGTGCCACAGGGGGACTCGCGCGTGGACCACCTCGGTGAGGACCGAGGGGAGCTCGTACATCCCGCGGACGTCCGCCCACACGATGGTGACCGGGCGGCCGGTCGTCACAAAGAGGTCGCCGCCGAAGGCAGGTGCCGCAACGACCACCGTCCGGTCGGCGGCGACATGGTCCACCCGAGTAGGCACCCCGGCTGGCTCGGAGTCATCGACGACGAGACGCACGAGCGCGTTGCTCGCCAGGACCTCCGACACGGTGCACAGGATGCCCTGCTCGGGATGGTTGCGCGGGGCGATCCGGCAGCACAGCTGGGTGTGTCGCAGTCCGATCGGTGCGAGGCGTGGCTCCGCAAGGGTGGGGGACGCTGCCCGTCATGACGGACCGAGGCGACGTGCCACCGGCAGCCGACGACGGCGAGGTCGACGGGGCAGCGCCGTTCGTGCCGGCCCATGCGACGCTCACGACGCTCCGCGAGGCGGTGCAGGGCTGCCGCGGCTGCGAGCTGTATCGCGATGCGACGCAGGCGGTCTTCGGCAAGGGGACGCCGAAGGCGCGGCTGATGCTCGTCGGCGAGCAGCCGGGCGACCAGGAGGACCGGACGGGCGAGCCGTTTGTCGGGCCTGCCGGTCGGCTGCTCGACAAGGCGCTGGCCGACGCGGGTATCGACCGGGAGCTGGCCTATGTCACCAATACGGTCAAGCATTTCCGCTTTTCGCAAGATGCCCCGGGCAAGCGGCGCATCCACCAGACGCCGGAGCTGCGGCACATGGAGGCGTGCAAGCCGTGGCTCGCGGCCGAGATCGAGGTGGTGCAGCCGTCGGTGGTCGTGGCGCTGGGGGCGACCGCAGCCAAGGCAGTCATCCGCCGCGGGTTCAAGGTGACGAAGCAACGGGGGCAGCTGCTCCCCCAGCCCGGGCCGGACTCTCTCCTCGTCGGGACGGCGGCGCTGGCGCAGGTGAGGTGGTTCCTCGGCACGGTGCACCCCTCATCCGTCCTGCGCGCGGCCGACCGGCGGGACGAGGCCTACACCGCCCTGGTGGCCGATCTCGCGGTGGTCGCCTCGGTGCTCTGACGACTGCGGGAGGCCGGGTGAATCCGACATTCCGGCGAAATGCGTGGTTCTCGTCGTTGCCGTCTGCACCAGACGCGGGATTTCGAGCCGAATTCCTTGCTGGGCTGAGAGCGGCGCCACTAGCGTCAGCGCATGCCCTCTCGGCAACCCCTGGACCAGCTGCGCCGTCGCCTGTTGCGTCCGAGCAGCGGTGCGACCACGCAGACTCCGACGGCTAGCCCGGGCGGAGGTGTCGCGGCGCTGCAGCGCAGCGTCGGCAACCGCGCGACCGTGGGGGTCCTCAGCGCACCCACCATCCGACGCGACACCGACAACGGCGAACTGACAGACACCGTCGACCTGCTCGCCGGCCAGGCCAGCCACTGGGGCGGGGGCGCGGGCTTCGGCATGATGCCCAACGCCCAGGGCCAGATGGACTACGCCTACAAGTACGGCAACACGACAACCACGGGCGCCGAGGGCGGCGCGACCACAGCCTTCATGGGCACGCTGACAGCCGGCATCGGCACGGTCACCTCGGCCGTGAAGGCCGAGAAGGCGCGCAAGACCATGAAAGAGGAGAGCGACGCCGGTCGCGGCGGGCAGGGCACTCACCGGGACGCGAGCCGGACGCACAAGACCAACTCGGCCAACGCGGTCCAGAACGCCGGCCTCACCGTCAGCACCGCCCTGAGCGGCACGAGCGGCGTCTCGCAGGTGCTGGCCAACAGCGGCGCGACGAGCACGTTCGCTGCGTCGAACAACATCTTCGGCGGCGTCGCCGGTGTCGTCGCCCTCCCGGTGCAGGCCTTCCAGACGCTGCGCACCGCCCGCAAGGCCTACAAGCAGTGGCAGCGGGTCAAGGCGCTCGGCACCAACTTCGTCGACCCGAAGGTCAGCGAGAAGGAGCTGGCCAAGAAGTTCGACGATCTGAAGAAGGTCAAGGCCGAGTCTGAGGCCACGCTGACGGCGATGAAGTCCGACCGCGACGAGGCCAAGAGCAAGCTGGCGGGGCTGGAGAACAAGAAGAAGACGGGCTCCGGCTGGAGCAGCGACGACAACGCCGCGCTGATGGCCCTGCAGCAGCAGGTGCCGCAGCTCGATGCCGGTGTCGATGACTGGGAGAAGCGCGTCGCAGACGTCACCGCCGACGTCGACAACGCCGAGAAGGCCAAGGACGCCGCGGTCGCCAAGCTCGTCGAGGTCCAGCAGCGCAAGGACAACAAGGAGGAGAACGCCGACGACATCCGCGCCTACGCGCTGCGGAAGAACCAGTCCGGCTTCTTCAAGAAGATCACCTCGGTCGTCGGCGGCCTGCTCGGTATCGGAGGCGGCATCGCGGCCACGGTGGCGGCCTTCGCGGCCATCGGCGCGACCACCGTCGTCGCCACCGCTGCACTTGCGACCCCGGTCGGCTGGGCACTCTGCGGTGCGGCCGCGCTCATCGGCCTGGCCCTGGGCGGCTACGCCCTCGTCAAGTGGGCCAAGAAGCGCTACGAGCAGCTGCGCGAGGAGAACCCCGGCATGTCGAAGGGCAAGGCGTTCCTCTCCGCCATCAACCCCTTCAAGAAGGTCCCGAACGGCGAACGCGAGCGACTGTCGAAGCGCCTCTACAACTACGCGACGGGCCAGGTCCCCGGCGCCGCTCCCGACGAGCAGCAGAAGGCCGTCGACACGATCAAGGCCCTCGGTCTCGACTTCGCCGCCCTCAAGCTCGACGACCCGACCCACCAGGACGCCGCGGTGAAGCTCATCATGGCGAAGATGGCCTCCTGAGCCGTGCCGCGACTGCCGGCGTGCATTGACCTGCCGGCGTGCATTGACCTGCCGGCGCGCATTGACCTGCCGGCGTGCATTGACCTGCCGGCGCGCATCGGCTGCCGGAGGCGGTGACGTGCAGGGCGAGGGCATGATCCGCATCCGCCGACCCGACGGCGACGGAGGCGGAGAGTTCTCGGTGACCGTGGACGGCCGCGCGGTCGGCACTCTCGGAGCGGGGGACGAGCTGGTGGTCTACGTGCCACCGGGGTCCCACGTCGTCGCCGCGCGCTTCGCCTGGATCTCGTCGCAGCCCTACGAGGTGACGGTCGGCGACGACCAGCGGGTCTCGCTCACAGCTAGGCGAGCGTTCGGTTTCGGTCCGTTCGACCTGCGCTACTTCACCGAGCGACGCCGAGCCATCGCGATCGAGCCGACGGGCTAGCTGACAGGGGCAGCGTCGACGGGCTAGCTGACAGGGCCGGTGTCGACAGGGCCGGTGTCGGCAGGGCCGGTGTCGGAGACGGGATCCGTGAAAGAGACCGGCTTGCCGGTCGCACGGGCGTAAGCGATCTCGCGGCTCGTCGACTCGCCGATGTAGCCGCCGGGGTTGACCACGACGACTTTGTCGGCCAGGTCGATCTTGCGCAGGTGCAGCTCGTCCAGCGCAGCCTTCTGCTCAGCAGTGATGAGCTCGCCACGGTCGGGAGCGTGAGCGAAGACCCCCGGCGCGACAACGATGGCCCCAGCGAAGGTGAGCTCGCGGTTCACCTCGCGCATCTGCTCCGCGAACCGCGTGGAGCCGCAGAGGCAGACGATCTCGGGCCGGTGGGGCATGCCGCTCCTCAGACGAGGATCGCGACCGGCAGCAGCTGCAGCGCCGGACCCTCGACCACGGGGTCGGAGAGCTCGACGTCCACCCCCGCCTCGACGAGCTCGGCGAGCATGTCACGGCTCGAGTCGACGCCCGTGGCGGCCAGCGGCGTGCGGCGGAACAGGTTGATCCGGTCGCCGTCGCTCAGCACCGACGTCACCTTGCCCAGCACGGTGAACCGCCCGTCCCGCAGCTGCTCCTCGACTCCCGGGTCGATCACGGTGCGGTCGAGCACGAGCACCGCCGTCACACCCGAGTCGGTCCGCAGCAGGACGTCGGAGACCGGGCTCGTCGCTAGGGCGTCCCTGGCGGTCGTCACGACTCCGGCCAGCACCCGCTGCGCCCCCAGCCGCTCCTCCTCCTCGGCTCGGGCTGCAGCAGCCGCCGGGGTCGGCGCTCGACGTGCGCGGTCGTCACTCGTCCGGGGGTCGCCCATCGCGAGGGGCAGCATCGTCGCGACGAGGTCGACAACGGGGAAGAGCGGATTGCCGAGGACAGTTCCTGTCAGCTCGACGAGAAGCCCCGGTGCGGCGTTCGCGAGGTCGTCGACGGTGTCGACGGCGGCGATCTCCTCGTCGTTGCGCCAGCGGTCCAGGACCGCGGTCGCCGCCGAGAGCGGCATGTCCAGGGTGACGGGCTCGCCGGAGAGCGCGGAGAGCGCACGGGTGTCGAGGTAGACCGGGTACTGCGGCATGCGAGGAAGGATGTCAGTCCTCGGTCTGCTGGCGGCTGGCGCCTTGCTGGATGGTGTGCGTCAGCTCGTGCGCCATCAGCGCGGTGTCGGAGACCTTCGCACCCTCACCGAGGAAGATGTGACCGCCGAGGGTGAAGGCCTTGGCGGACATCGACTTCGCCAGATCCGCGGCCTGGCCGTCGCTGTGCACCCGCACCCCGCTGAAGTCGGCGCCCATCGCGCTCTCCAGCGGCACCCGCATCACCTCCGGCAGCGGTGAGCCTCCGGACATGGCACCCCGTACGCGGGACTCGGCGTCGCCGTCGAGGTCACCGCCCTCGAGCCCGATGGCTGCACGGCGCACGGTCTCCCGCTGCACCGTCTGACGGGCGATCCCGTCGGCGTCGTGCGAGCACCCCACCGCGCAGCTGTGGGCGGCAGCACCGCTGGACGGAGACGCCAGTGCGGACACGACCGCACGCGAGATGCGGTCAGCCTCGAGCTCGGCAGGGTCGTAGGCGTGTCCGACAGCGAGCGCCCGCTGGGCACCGGCGAGCATCGCGACGACCGCAGCATTGCCGGCCTCGGACTGCAGCTGCTCGAGTCCGCCAGTCTCGCGGCGCGGGCCGGCGACGCCCTGCGGACGGACGGCCTGCTGATGAACGGCCTGCTGACGAACGGCGTCGCGCGGGCTGCTGTCGAGCTCGCGGTTGTCGGCCTCGCGGACCGGGCGGTCGGGCACGCTGCATGGTCCCGTCGCCGCGCTGACCGCGTCAAGGAGATCCGCGCTTTTCGTCGGTCGCGTCCCCCGTGCGCAGGAGTTTGCGTCACCCGCGCGGAAGTCGCATGCGGGCGCGCTCCATCTGGCAGTCTCGGGTCACGTGGACGTCGAGCACATGACGCAGGGCTGGACCCAGCTCTCCGACGCCCTGCTGCAG
>JBQCDV010000105.1:0-2902 GCA_051960855.1 Actinomycetales bacterium | reverse complement strand
AAGCGACCCGCAGCCATGCCCCCCACCACGGCCGAGACACACGCCGCTGCAGCCCCCTCGCCGAGGGAGGTGCGCTGCTGGACAAGCTGGGATGACCAGATCGTGGTGGCGAACTCCGTGCCCACGCCGAACATCAGGCAGAGCCACGCCGGCCAGAAGCGCAGGGGCATGCGTCCAGGTGCGTCAGCCTCGTGCCGGGCTGCGCCGGCACCGCGGTCGTCTGTCGTGCGCCGCGCCGCCACCATGATGGCCACCGCCAACGGGACGACGAGCAACAGCGCCGTTCGCCAGCCGACTCCGAAGGCGACGCACGCCCCGACCGCCGCGGGAGCGAGCAGCCCGGCGGCGGCGGCGAGGCCGTTGGCTTCGGTGATGGCGGCAGGCCCGAGCGGTCCGTGGTGGGCCTGCAGCAGCGCGCCACTGGTCGCGACGATGAGGGAGCCGCCGAGAGCGGCGATGGCGGCGCCGAGCAGAGACACCGGCAGGACGGGAACGCTGATGTAGACCATCGCGCCCAGCGCCAGGATCGGCGCCCCGAGGCTCATCACTCCGGGGCGACCAAGGCGACGAGACAGCCGCGCGTTGATTGCTCCGGCGAGCATTGCCCCGAGGGCCAAGGCTGTTCCGTGCAGCGCGGCGACGGACTTCGAGACGTGCTCGTCGGCTCCCAGCAGTGGCACCGACGGGGAGAAGGCGTAGAGGAAGTAGCCGTAGACGCCGAGCTGCGCGTAGATCAGCCACGTGGCCCGGTCCCGCTGCAGCCGTGCACGCGGGCTCGGGGAGGGCAGTGGCGCATCGAGCTCGAGGCTCACAGGCGGTCGACCACCCAGTCCACGCACGCGGTCAGCGCCTGCACGTCGGCCGCATCGACCGCGGGGAACATGCCGACGCGCAGCTGGTTGCGGCCCAGCTTGCGGTACGGGTCGATGTCGACGATCCCGTTGCTGCGCAACACCTGCAGCACCACCTCGACGTCGATCGCGGGGTCGAGGTCGACAGTCCCCACAACGAGACTGCGCGCGGCAGGATCCTTGACGAACGGCGTGGCATACGGTGCGGCGTCTGCCCAGTCGTACAGGACGCGCGCCGAGTCCGACGTGCGCGAGACGGCAAAGGGCAGCCCACCTCCGGCGTTCAGCCAGTCGAGCTGCTCGGCCAGCAGGATCAAGGTCGCCAGAGCGGGTGTGTTGTAGGTCTGATCCTTGCGGCTGTTGTCGATCGCCGTCATCAGCGACAGGAACTCCGGGATGTAGCGACCGGTGCCGGCGATCTGGAAGGCGCGCTCGAGAGCGGCGGGGGAGAGGAGAGCCAGCCAGAGGCCCCCGTCGGAAGCGAAGGACTTCTGCGGCGCGAAGTAGTAGGCATCCGTTTGTGTCAGATCGACGGGAAGCCCGCCTGCGCCCGACGTCGCGTCGATCAGGACGAGGCTGCCGGGGTCCGCACCCTCGACGCGACGGATCTCGGTCATAACACCCGTCGAGGTCTCGTTGTGGGGCCAGGCGTAGGCATCGACGCCGCTCTCAGCCTCACAGCTCACGCGAGTCCCCGGGTCGGCAACGATGCGACTGGGGTCGGCGAGCCAGGGTGCCGCTGCGGTGGCGTTGGCGAACTTCGACGAGAACTCGCCCATCACCACATGCTGGCTGCGCTCGCGCACCAGTCCGAAGGCGGCCACCTCCCAGAAAGCGGTCGAGCCGCCGTTGCCCAGGACGATCTCGTAGCCGTCAGGCAGGTCGAAGAACGCGGCGAGTCCCTCCTTGACCCGGGCCACCAGCTGCTTGACCGGGGCCTGTCGGTGCGAGGTGCCCATGAGCCCGCCCCCGACGTGGCCAGCCAGCGCGTCGAGCGCCTCCGCGCGCACCTTGCTCGGACCCGACCCGAAGCGGCCGTCGCGCGGCAGCAGGTCGGCGGGGATGGTCAGGTCAGGAGTCGGCGTGGCTCCGGTCGTCGTCACCGGGCCATTCTCCCAGCCCGCTGAGCGCCGTCGCGCCGCTCGAGCAGAGGTGGCGACGACCGATGCATCGGGATGCCCGCCATAGAGGCAGGGCAGCCCGATGCATTGGCGCTGGGTCAGGCCAGAAGGGTCAGGCCAGGGTCGGCCGCAGCGCGTCGTAGCCGGGCACGTCCGACAGCGGGCGCGGACCCGGTCCGACGTAGCGCGCGCTCGGCCGGACGAGACGCCCGAGCTTCTTCTGCTCGAGGATGTGCGCCGACCACCCCGCCGTCCGGGCGCAGGTGAACATCGACGTGAACTGGTGGGGCTGCACGCCGGCGAAGTCCAGCACCACCGCGGCCCAGAACTCCACGTTCGTGGCCAGCACCCGGTCGGGCCGCCGCTCGTGCAGCTGCCGCAGCGCCGACTCCTCCAGCGCCGCCGCGACCTCGTAGCGGGGGGCGCCGAGCTCCTTGGCGGTCCGACGCAACACCCGGGCACGCGGGTCTTCGGCGCGGTAGACGCGGTGCCCGAAGCCCATCAGCCGCTCGCCGCGGTCCAGCGCGTCCCGCACATAGGCGTCAGCATCACCGGACTTCTCGACGGCCTCGACCATGCCGAGGACGCGGGACGGCGCACCGCCGTGCAGCGGCCCGCTCATCGCGCCGATCGCGCCGGAGAACGCGGCGGCGACGTCGGCGCCGGTCGAGGTGATCACCCGGGCGGTGAACGTCGAGGCGTTCATGCCGTGCTCGGCCGCGGAGCTCCAGTAGGCGTCGATCGCGTGCGCGTGCCGCGGGTCCGCCTCGCCCTTCCAGCGGATGAGGAACTTCTCCGCGAGCGTCCGGCCCTCGTCGACGACCTTCTGCGGGACGACCGCCTGCTGCAGCCCGCGCGCGGACTGCGCGGCGTACGACAGCACCATGACGGCGACCCGGGCGAGGTCCTCGCGGGCCTGCTCGTCGGAGA